>JAWKLZ010000003.1:1287258-1647178 GCA_041392475.1 Chitinophagales bacterium
TGCGTTTGAATTTTGGCTTGGCAAGTGGACAGTTTACCTACATTCGAGAGAAAGGCAAACAACAACTCATTAGCGACTCCGAAACCTTGTTTGGTGTATCAGAATTGAAGAATACCAAATGGCAATCAGGCTTCAACTTTGAATTTGACTTCAATCAAGAAATTGGAAAAAACCTCTTTTGGGAAAATCGCTCCAATGTCTTTATGAACTACACCGATTTACAGGTGAACCTGAATATAATAAACCGCTTCAACTTCAAAATCAACAAGTTCATGAAACTCGGACTCAATACCGATTTGGTTTTTGCACCTGCAATTACACACAAACTCCAATTGAAGAACGAGATGCTGCTAGGTGTTTTCTTCTAATTGAAGCACTGTCTTTCAGCAACATTTAACAAAAAGGTGAACCAATTAAAAATACACATTTTCGATTCACCTCCCTATTTATCAATGTTTTATATTCTTTTTTACAACTCTTTAGATAGGCGGAAACCGAAAAGCCTCAATGGGAATAGAGTAGGTATTATTTTAATTTTTTTAAATCATTTATTATGAGATATTTCATGTTAAGTTTCAGTTTCATTGCAGTATTTTTGATTTTTTCTACCAATCTTCATGCTCAGCGCAAAGTGATAGATACTCAAAGGACAATTAAGGAACCTAGTTTTATTGCAGTCTGTAAAGAATGTCCTAGAGGAGCTAAAAAAGGAACGGAACTAATCAAAAACGGTGATTTTTCATCTGGAAATGTAAATTTCACTTCTTCTTCAACTTATAAGGCTTCTGGTCCACTTAGTGACGGACAATATTCAATACGCAACAGTGCCGATTTAGGAAATGGTCAATGGGCAGCTACTGACCATACAACTGGCTCTGCCCGAGGTTTGTTTTTTGTAAGTGATGGTCGAGGTCGTAGTAATGGTGCAAGTTGGAAACAAACAGTAAGTGTGCGAAAAGAAACCAAATATGTATTCTGTGGTTTTGTAAACAACTTGGTGAAAGCCAATAAAAATTATACAGACCCTCGTATTGAAGTACGCATCAACAATGTTCCAGTTGTTACCCAAACTATAGCTGAAAGCCCCGATCAATGGCAAGTATTATCTGCTAGTTGGAATGCTGGAAATAATACAACTGCGACAATTGAGATATTGACCCTAGCGACTGCATCGGTAGGTAATGATTGGGCGTTAGACGACCTTAGTTTTCGAGCTTGTGTTCCACAAGAAGGTGTTTGTCACAACTGCCCAAGAGGAAGCTATCCTGGGTTCAATTTGGTGACAAATGGTGATTTTTCATCTGGAAATACAGACTTTTCTTCTGCTCTAACCTACAAAGCAAATGGCTTGCTATCGAATGGTCAATATGGGGTGAGAAATAGTGCTGATTTAGTGAACGGTCAATGGGCTGCTACTGACCATACAACTGGCTCTGCCCGAGGTTTGTTTTTGGCTTGTGATGGTAAAGGCGGTTCTGTGAGTTGGAAACAAAAAATAGAAGTTGATCCCAAGACAACGTATTCTTTCTGTGCTTTTTTCAACAACCTCGTAAAGGCCAATAAAAATTATACCGACCCTATCATTGAAGTGTATATTAATGGTACACGTATTATTGGACCAACTGCATTGCCTGAAAAACCTGATCTATGGGTGAATATGAAAGCTATATGGAACTCTGGCAGTGCTAGCAGTGCTACAATTGAAATTAAAACAACTGCAACTGCTTCTGTAGGTAATGATTATGCAGTGGATGACATTAGTTTAAGACCCTGTAATTGATTGATTGAGCAACAGAATAACTCAAGCAAATAGACACTAACTTTGATTTTTTTAGCATCAAACCTCTCCAAGTTCTGGCTTGTAGAGGTTTGATTTTATTTTTTCATAGAAAAACTGTCATAAAAAGTATAACTTAGGCATATAAGGTCGTAGTTTATATTTTTTACATCAAACATAAGAACGATGAGTAATATTTTCCGTTTTTTAACCGCAAGCCTAATTATTTTCTCTGTAACTGCTCTAAACCTCAATGCCCAACAGCAGATAAATGTTCAAAAGTTAGCCTATCAAGGTGGAACGAGTAGCAGCGGACAATATGCAAATTCCTTTGAATTCAGTGCTACCTTACCCTCTAGTTGGAATTCCCAACACATCCCAAAAAGAAACAATTCCTTACTTTGGGTATTTGGAGATGGTACTTTCGACTTTGCCAATTTGGGAGAAACCGTAGTGCATACCTACCATCGAAATGCCACGCATCAACCTTACCTATTGGTCACTCGAATAAAAGACGACAAAGAAGACCCTTTCAGCGTATTTTGGACAAATACTACCAATATTGATTTTACAAAACTTGGAATTTTGAATGCCTCACGCCCTAATAATCCAGTCAATATGGATAATGCGGCTCTGCGTTTGATTGCCAACCGCAACCCAAGACCACAAGATGATGTGACCTATGTTCTTAGCTATGAAAATACATGTCCCAATCCAGTGTCTAGTACCATTGTATTTGAGTTTGACAATACTATTTTTGATGTAAATTCAAATTCGGTACAGCCTTATTATTTAGATGAAACAACAAGTATTCCTCCAATAACCAGCATGAATCGTATAGAAGTTGACTTCAACATTCCATCCAACGAACAACGAAGTATTTTTATCACCCTCCAAACCAAATCGGAAGCACGAATAGGCAATCCAGTAGAATGTAAAACATTTCTGAAATTTACAGATACTGATTTATGTGCAACGAACAATGCTCCCGTTAGCCTTCAACAAAAAGTAGTTCTTTCTCATGATCCCAACTTCAAACAGATTCAAGACCAATCAATATGCGTAGATTCACCCTTTAATACACAAATGCGAGAATACTACATCGAATTTCAAAACATTGGAGCAGGCCCTGCCAGTGAAGTTGTCGTGATTGATCAACTACACACTTACCTTGATATTGACTGGAATACGGTTAATTTCGATGCTACACCTTTTTTTACCAAATTTCCAAGTAACCTCTCCAATTTTCCGTCACCAAATGGCCTAGGCATAGTTAAATGGGATTTTAAAGGGCTTACGTTGCGAGGAATGCAAGAACCTGGCTATGGCACAGATTTTCACCCAGACGATACAAAAGGCTGGATAAAATTTTATGCCCATCCCAAAATTAATGCTGAATTGCCCGCCTGTGGAGCAATTCCCAACCGTGCCGAAATCATCTTTGACTGCAATTCGCCCATTTACACCAACAATGCTTTGAGTACAATCAGTTGTTTTATGTGTTCAGATTGCAGTGAGAAATTGATTTTTTTAGATACAATAACGGTTGCAGGAGGAGAAGTTCCCATAGGCAATGAAGTGAGCAGTAAGATTGGTTTCGACCCTTCTTTTCAGTATGAATGGTATCCAAGCCATCTGATAGACAATCCAAAAATCCCCGACCCCTTTCTTTTTCCGAACCAAACAACAGACTTTACTTTGGTGGTTTCCAGCCCATCTTGCCAAAGGTATATTTTTCAGAAGAGAGTCGTGGTAGCAAAATGTAACTCTTCTTTGAAGATAACTGCAACTGCGACTCAAAAATGCAAGCCATCCGAAACAGGAGACATTTCTGCCCAAGTAGTAGGAGGATTCACCCCTTATACTTGGAATAGTTGTGAAACCACCTCCGCAATTAACCTAAACAACTTGTCTGCAGGTTCTTATTATCTACAAGTAACAGATGCCAATGGATGTTCCGCCGATACCCTCATTCACATTGAAGCACCTTTGCCTTTGTGGGTAGATATAGATATAGACAATTGTACCGCTTATGCCTTGGTAAGTGGTGGTTTTGGTTCATCTCTAAGTTACCAATGGAGCAATTTGTCCACTAATTCAAATATTTCCGTTGCCCCTTCCTCCTCATATTTTGTAACCGTCACCGATGCTAAAGGATGTACCTTTGTGCAATCTTTTTCAACAGATGCAAGTTGCAATATAGTGGGAATTGAAACACTCTCTCCTTTCGATCATTCAGACTTAGTTCTCTATCCCAACCCTACAAGCAAATCTGCCCAATTGCAGTTTGCAGTAAATAAAGCAGGTGAATATCAGGTTCAAGTCTTTGACCTCTATGGGCGTATATACACACACAAGGATTATGCCTTGCAAAGTGGAAAGCATGAACTAAGTCTTGATTTACAAAACATAGCAGGCGGTTGTTATTTTGTGGTAGTGAACCATCAACAATTTCATCAAACAGCCAAATTGATGGTGGTGAAATAATCATCCTTCATAGGTTTGCCAAACTCTGAGAGCTTGGCAAACCTATATATTTGTATTTAATGATATTATTTTGATTTTTTAGATACAACTATTCTGATTTTGCCTTCAAATTCCTATATTGTAGGCATGTTGAGGTCAATAGCCATATTTTTATTACTTGTATCACACGTAAATTTTTCTGCAGCAAATAGCGGAGAAGGGGAGAAATGGTATCAAAAAGCGTTGGAATGGGCGAAAGAAGAGAAGATAGACAGTGCCTTGATAGCCTATGAAAAGGCAGCTAAAGAATTTGAAAAAAGAGGAGAATGGGAAAAGGTGCTCAATTGTTACCAACCTATTGTAAAATCTTTGGTAGTGAGCCAAAAGAGTAGAGCAGTCGTTGGATTGGTTTTGCCTCTTGTTGAAAAAATCAAAAAAACAAGTTTTGAACCCAATACTACTCTGGCTGAAACGTATGTTTACTTGGCTCTTAGCTACAATCGCTTGGAGAATTATCCTACTTGCTTAGAAAAATACGAATCAGCAATAGAACTGTTTGAAGCCCTGCAAACAGACATTCCAATAGTTGCCTATGCCTACAAGAATGCAGCCCAAACATGTAGCCGTATGTTGGAACGTGACAAGCAGAAAAATTACCTACAAAAAGCACTAAAGCTAAAGAATAATGAAAAGTATATTGCCTCTATTTACAACGCCCTTCTTGGTTTATATGCTGATTTAGGAATCTATGATTCTGCTTATCTTCAGTACCAATTGGGATTGAAAGAAGCTGAAAATGCCCCTTTTGAAGCAGCAAAATTGAAGGCAAACGCAGCAGAATTTTTACTGCCTTTGGGCAAAAGTAAGGAGGCACTGCAAACAACACAAGAAGCACTGGACTTTTTTATCGAAAATGATGTAAACCAATACCTTCCCGCAGTCTATGCCTCATTAGCCAACATTTACACCCAAGAAACACAAAAAGACAAAGCCATATTTTACTTCAACAAAGCCTTGTCACTATATCCAGAAGGAGAAAAAAGCAGAGATAAAGCAAGTTTGCACACCACTTTTGGAGATGCCCTTCAAAAATGGGGAAATAACGACAAAGCCCTCCAACACTACCAACAAGCCCTCATCCAAGTATTCCCCAACTTCAATGAAGAAGACCCTTCCCAAAATCCACCATTGAAGGAAGTTTATCAAGAATCTTGGATCATGACCGCAGCAGCCCAAAAAGCAGGATTACTTCAAAAACGGTATGAGAAAAGTGAAGATATTGGAGATTTGAAGAATGCAGCAGATAGTTATGACTTGTCTTTAAAAGCAGTACAGTATTTACACCAAAGTTACTCTGCCGATACTTCCAAGCATTATTTGAGCGATTACACCTATAACTACTACGAACAAGCCCTCCACACCAATTTTTTGCTCTATACCCAAACCCAAGAAAAAAAATACCTCAATGCAGCTTTCCGCATCATGGAACAGTCCAAAGCCAAAGCCTTGAAGGAGGCGATGGTACGCAATCGAGCCTTGCAGCAAATTCCCGATTCCCTTAGATGGCGGCTCAATGATTTGCAATTGGCTATGTGGAACTCCAAAGGTTTGGGGAATGAGAAAATGTATGATAGCCTAAAATTGGTGTATGAAAGGTTTGAAAAAGGTATTCATACCAATCCTGTTTTTGCCAAGTTATTTCATTCATTATCTTTTCAGATTCCAAACATTGAGGCACTTCAAAAACAAATGCCTACCACTCATTTTGTGGAATATTTTTGGGGAGAACAACATTTGTACTTATTGCAAATCAGTTCCGATAATGCTCAATTGGATACACTTGCTCACTTCAAGACCACCCTTCAATCTTATTTGAGTTTACTTCAAAACAAGAGTGGAAATGCAGAGAATTATCCTCAATTGGCATACCAACTCTATCAAAACTATTGGAGTAAGTGGGTGAATGTTGATGAATCGAAGGTGAAAACAATAGCCATAGTTCCCGATGGCTTATTGAATTTTTTGCCTTTTGAAGCCTTATTGACAGATACCACCCAATTGAAGGATGGAAGTCTTTTTAGCCAAAACTATCCGAGATATTGGAGTTATCTATTGTATCAAACTCCAATACAGTATGCCTATTCTGCCACCATACTTTTGCAGAATAGAGAGAAAAGAAAGGAAACAAAGGAGCTACTTGGTTTTTTTCCCAATTTTGAAGGCAGCAAAAAACTGGATTTTCAAGATGCGGACAAAGTTTGGTTTCAAGAACACTTTGAAGGAAAATACCTAATGGATGAGGAGGCGAATGTTGAGGGTTTTACGAAATATGCTCCCAAAGCGCAGGTAATTCACCTCTCTACTCATGCCTATGCCTCAGACGCACCTCGCATTGATTTTGCAGATAGTCCTTTTTCTTTGTCTTCTTTGTATGCCATGCAGTTATCAGCAGATTTAGTGGTTTTATCGGCTTGCGAAACGGGAGCGGGTGTTTTGTTGAAGGGAGAAGGAGCAATGAGTTTGTCGAGAGGTTTTGTATATAGCGGAGCTTCCAACTTGATGGCGAGTTTGTGGTCGGTTGATGAAGAATCTACTCAATATCTTATGCAGGAATTTTACAGACAACTGGCAGCAGGGCAACCCAAAGCGACTGCGCTCTATCTTGCCAAATTGAAGTACCTCCATGATTTTGACGCAAGAAGTAATGATTATTTTTTGCCTTATTATTGGGCGGGAATGGTATATATTGGGCAGAATACGCCTACTTATTTGCAGACAACGGGCAGCAGTTTTTGGTTGTGGTTTGGAGGGTTTGGAATTGTTCTGCTGTTTGCTGTTGGTCTTTATTGGAGGATTAAATGAGTTTAGCGGGTATTGAGGATTTTTTTTTCATCAATATTTGTGACCCTGTTCAACAACAACGTCACAAAGCCATCTCCCTTTAACTCAAATACATCTCATCCAAACGTCCATTTTATTAACTCTCTAAATAATTCAAAAACATGGGAATGATTTCCGAATTCAAAGAATTTGCTGCAAAAGGCAATATGATTGACATGGCAGTAGGTATTGTGATTGGTGCTGCTTTTGGTACAGTGATTAAGTCATTGGTAGATGATATATTGATGCCTTTGATTGCAACAATTGTTGGCTCACCAGATTTTAGTAATTTGTTTGTGATACTGCAAGCACCGACTGGTGCAGATGTAAACCTCGAATCCATTGCTGCTGTGCGAGAAGCAGGCGGTGTCGCATTGGGTTATGGTTTGTTCTTCAATGCGTTTGTTGCTTTTTTGATTGTTGCAGCAGCTTTGTTTTTTGTGGTTAAGTCGGTCAATGCAATGAAAAAGAAAGAAGAAGAAGCACCTGCCGCTCCGCCAGCACCTTCTAATCAAGAAGTTTTATTGACTCAAATCAGAGACTTATTGAGTGCTAAATAATCCATTGAAGTGTAGATATATTCTGTCAAACTTCATTGAAAATGATGCAAATAAAAAAGGGCAAGACTTATCAGAAAGTCTTGCCCTTTTTTGTATAAAAAATAAATAAGTGGCTGCGTATTGTTTTTATGGCTAATTCAAACTTACTGTGTTGAGAAACCAGTAACGAGTCACCAATCAATGCATTTAGTTCATTCTGATTTTGAATCTATTGGTAGGTTTTTGCCATATTGCAGCATATCTTGCACTGCTACCATTGGAGTAACCACTTACGTCAATCAATTCATAACCTGCTTGGCTGTTTTTGTTGAACTCTGCTTGGTATTGTCTTGAAGTCAAACCGTGTCTTGCAATCCAAGCACCGCCTGATGTTTTCTCAAAAATGACGGCATATCTGTCACTTCCATTCGCATAGTAGCCGCTTACATTTACAGGGCGATAACCGTCTTTTGTCCATTTGTTGAACTCTGCTTGGTATTGAGCCGAGGTCAAACCATGTCTTGCGACCCAAGCACCTCCCGATGTTTTTTCAAACACAACCGCATAGTAATCAGTTCCATTGACACCATAACCACTCAACACTACAGGACGATAACCGTCTTTTGTCCATTTGTTAAATTCAGCTTGGTATTGAGCTGATGTCAAACCGTGTCGAGCTACCCACGAACCACCTGGTACTTTTCTGAAAATGGCAGCATATCTTGCAGAGTTGCCTACGCTGTAACCACTTACAGTTGTAGGGCGATAGCCTTGTTTCGTCCATTTGTCAAACTCTGCTTGGTATTGAGCTGATGTCATTCCATGTCGGGCAACCCACTGGGGAGGATTGCTTTGTTTTTCCCAAATTGCAGCGTAGTAATCTGTTCCATTTACATTGTAGCCGCTTATATGGGTCAAGGTCATTTTGCTTTCACCAACATATTGATTGAATTTCTTTTGATATTCGGCAGAAGTCATTCCGTGATGCGAAACCCAAGTGATGTCGCTGCCACAGCCTACTGAAGTTGGGTAAATGGCTTTGATACCTGCTATGTCTTTGGCACTCATTCCACTTCGTTGTCCAAATGATTTGCCTGCTACTTTGCTGCTGATGGTAGGCTTGCCATTTTTGCTAAAGGCAGTTGCACCGTAGTGCATAATCGAACCAAAATCATAGCTGCCAATGTCTATACCATCTGCTGAATGTTTGTTGAAGTTGTGTTTTTTATCTTCTTTGATATTTTCCCACAGAATGTTGATGTGACTGTCTCTATCACCACGAGATTGTTCGTGCCAAGCACCAATGGCGTGACAAATTTCGTGAACGGCCGAACCGAATCCACAACCATTGCCAATGCTGATTTCTTGTGCGCCTCCTTGACGACCTACCGATGACCAACAGCCTGATTTATAGACAAATTTGATGTAGTCTGTTTCATTGGTGCGAGGGAGCACACAAACATTGGTTTTTTCATTGACATGCTCGATGGCATCTAGAATGGTTTGTTTTTTGGGGTGATTACCGTCAATGATGTAGGGAACTCTACCATTGGGCCAACGAAAATTATTGCCTTTGATGACGACTGACGCTTGAACATCAGGATTGAAGAGAATGGCAGGACCTAATATTATGTCCCCTTCCATAACTGCGAGACCATCTACCAACTCAACACTCACTTTTTGAGCCGATGTGTGAAATGGCAGTTCTGCCATGACTTCAACGACTTGACGTGTTTGGGCGTTGGGACTAAATTCTTCGGTATTGTTGTCTGTAGGGGCGATTTTGAGATTGTTGTTGTTCAACTTCAATGCCTCAGTTGTACGGCTGTTGGTAGTTCTGTTGAATCTTTGGGCATAGATGTTATTGCCCAAACTGCTGACTATTAAAAGGACAAAAAGGAAATAAATGTTGAAGGATACATGATGTGAAGTTTTCATGATTTTCTGCTTTTGAGGTTAAATAATGTATCAACTGATGTTGTTGATTTACCTCTTTATGCAGACTTGTTTGTAGATGTTACCGCTATGGGGAAATAAATATTCCTTATTCCTCCCGATACAACTCCAACAATGCCAATATTTCTGAATTTTCTTGCAATTTAGGCATCAAATCAAAGCACAATTCATAGGATTCATAATTTAGTTGAATCGCTTCAATAAAATAAGTAGTAGCCAATTTTTTCTTGCCCAAAGCAAACAAACAAGTAGCAATCATCATCAGCAATTCGGAATCATCCTCCGACTCCACATCCTTTTGAGCAATCTCTGCAATTTGCAAAGCTTCTTCAAAAAGCTCCAAAGCGAAAAAAGCTCTCGACCAGCCAATCCAATAATTGATGTCATTTGGATTAATGTCAATCGCCTCTCGGTATGTGACCACTGCCATATCGTAGTTTTCTAAATCGTAGTACAGTTCTGCTATGGCTACAAGGTATTCATCTTTGGAAAGGGCAAATTTAACTGCCTGATTATAAGATGCAAAAGCATCATCCCATTGTTCGAGTTCTCGGTGACATTCGCCAATTTGAAAATAAGCATCGCTATGAGAAGGCACTACTTCAATGACACGTTTGAAATATTCAATGGCCTCAGTGTAGTCTTTCAGTTGATAGGCACATATACCGATGTTGTAAAAAAGCTCATCGTCTTGCTCTTTTTCCAAGTTCAAGGCCTCCAAAAACTGTTCTTTAGCTTTATCGTATTGTTCCATTTCAAAATACGCATCACCACAATCACGGTAAGCCAAATCGTATTTGTCGTTGATAACGGTCACAAATTCATAGGCCTCTACAGCCTTTTCGTAGAGTTGTACTGAATAGTAAGCATTTGCCAAATTATACCAAGCCAAATAACAGTAAGGATCTATATCAATGATACGTTTGTGAATATCAATGCTTTCTTCATAGTTGCCCAGCATTTCTACACAAAAATCCATTTTGTGTAAAATGTTTTCATTGGTAGGATCTATATCTAAAGCACGTAGGAGGGTCTCAAATGCCTCTTTCTCATCATCGTTGTTTTCGTGAATCTCAGTCAAAGACAACAAAATGTCTATCTTTTCGTCCTCATCTCCCATAGGCATTGCTCCTTCCAACAACTCGACTGCCTCATTGGCATTTCCCAAATAGCTGTAAATTTCTGCACGTAGCAGTATCGCTTCAATTTCATTTGGAGCCAATACTTCAGCCGTATCTAAAAGCTCAATCGCCTCATCACACGACTTTGCTTCGTATAAAAACTGTGCCTTTTTGACCAAAAACATGGCAGAATAAGGATGTTGATTCAATGCTATGTCGACTACCTCAACGGCTTTTTCATATTCAAGCTGTTCTTCATAAAAGTCAATAATTTGCTGAAAACTAAGTTGTTCAAAAAAACAGTTTTCATTGTTTTTGAGCATGGATTCAAACTGGATAACCAATTGTCGAACTTCCTTGCTGTTTAAGTCGTGATGAAAATTGTCTTTAGACATAAGGTGTATATTGAGTTACTTATTACAAAGATAACGAAAAACAAGGTGATTGTAAATTTTATTTTTCGCACGCACAGAGTTTATTTTTAAGGTAAAACCCAACCTTCTATTTAAATAAATCACGTTTGTATTAACGTCCTATTCCTTCAATTAGTTTCAATGTCAAAAAAAGGGAGGTTCATTTTATTTTTTGCGAACTTTGCAGCGAATCAAAAAAAGGAAATGAAATCTCTCAATAAGCGTTTTAAGAGTTCTTTGTTGCTGTATAACATCGTTTTGTATGTTTACTTTATCGCCATTCGCATTGCTGCATTGTTCAATTCCAAAGCACAACAATGGATAGCGGGAAGAAAAAATTTACTGCAAAAAATTCAGCAAGAATTTGATCAAACCCAACGAATAGAAAATGGCAAACACAAAAAAATAATATGGCTACATGCTGCAAGTTTGGGAGAGTTTGAACAGGGACGACCGATTATGGAAGCCATCAAACGACAATATCCTGATTGCTTACTTGTGTTGACTTTCTTTTCACCCTCTGGCTATAACATACGCAAAAATTATACCGTTGCTGACTATGTTTATTACCTACCTTTGGATAGCCGCCGCAATGCCCAGCAATTCATTGAAGCCATTCAGCCAGATATAGTAGTTTTTGTGAAATACGAGTTTTGGTACTACTATTTTGAAGTCTTACATCAGCGTAATATTCCCATTTTTATCATTTCCGCCATATTTCGTCCACAGCAGCATTTCTTCAAATGGTACGGCAGTTTGTTTCGCGCCTTGTTGCAATATTGTGAGCATATTTTTGTGCAAAACGAAGAATCGCTTCAATTGTTGCAGAAGATTGGTATTCATAAAGTAAGCATTGCAGGTGATACCCGTTTAGATCGGGTATTTGACCACAGCGAATCCATTAGCACCATTCCCATTATTGAAGCTTTCAAAGGCAATCATGTACTTTGGGTAGCAGGCAGTACGTGGCCAAAAGACGAGGAAATCTTAGCCGATTTTTTACATAAAAGCGAATCCATACACCGTTCCCCGTCCGCCGTCCGCCGTCTAATCATCGCTCCACACGAAATTGGTGAGAAACATTTGCAGCAAATTGAAAACCTATTCAAGGATAAAAGTATTCGGTATTCGAGCTGTGATGAACAGACTGATTTTCAAGATGTTCAAGTCCTGATTATTGATAATATTGGCTTATTGTCAGGAATTTATATATATGGCGAGTATGTGTACATTGGTGGAGGCTTTGGCGCAGGAATTCACAACACGATGGAAGCCGCTGTTTTTGGGAGGCCTATTTTTTTTGGCCCCAATTACCGCAAATTTCAAGAGGCAATCGACTTGATTGAAGTAGGTGCTGCATATCCCATTGAAGGAGTCGAAGATTTTATATTGAAGGTAGCAAAATTGGAGCAAAATAAAACTTTGTACAAAAATGCTGCGGAAGCAAGTCGGCAATATGTATTGAGGAATAAAGGTGGAAGTGAAGTGATATTGAAAAAGTTGGATATTTATTTGACGAAATAACGGAGAGTTTGTTTTTGTAATCACATAAACGATAGATACAAACTCAGTTTGTAGTATTCTGGTGAAAACTGGTCATTCTCCAAAAAGTTTTTTCCTGTTGCAAATCGAAATGAATATTTCTCGCCAATTAGAAATTTGACATAGCCACCCAACCATTCATATTGCTTCTGCAAAGAGGTTTCGGAATCTCCCAACGAATAAATCTCGTAGTGTAAGCCCAATGCAATGTTTTCGTGAACAAACATTCCCGTATAAAGCCAATATTGAATTAATTTGTATTGTATATCACCTCCTTTTCGTAGTGCATCGTAGTAACCTACATACAATTCTCCGTCTATTTTATCGTGTATTGAAGTCAGCACCAAATTTGGGGTAATACCTTCTCCCACCAAGCTATTTTCGCCTCCTGACAGCACTTTGCCGTGTGTAATGCCAACTGAAGGATTGACATACAGGTTTTCGCTAAAGACTGAAAACCCAATACCTATACCCGTTTCTAACCATAAATCTGTTCCTTGGGAAGGAGTAGGCACACCGTAAGTTGGATTTGTCCACATCAAAGCATAGAAGGTAAGACTCAAACGTTTGTTCAACCCAAAACTACCATAAACGCCAGGGTAAAAGCCATAGGCATTGTCTAAATCTAATGCAATATCGAAAGTGGAAGTTGCTTTTTCTTCCAGATTGGTTTGTGCAAAACAGGTAATAGGAAGTAAGAAGAATACAAAAAATAAGGTGCAGTGTTTCAGCATTTCCATGAGCGAAAAATTTAAAGAAGAAAAAAATAGACGCTCCAAGATATGAAATTCCTGTATGATTGAATTGGCATCTTTTATGCAGTATAGTAGAGATTGATTCTCCATTTTTTGAAATGATAAACGATGAAGGTTTTTGTATTTTATTTCTTTTTATTTTGGATGACTACGACTACTTCTCTTGATGTTGCCATAGCACAAAATCAAGAGATTGACAGCCTAACGCAAGTATTGAAGTACATCGATGGTAGCAAAGTGAGGGTGGATATTCTGAACCAACTTTCGGAAGCTTATTGGTACAATAATACGAAGCAAGCTATTCAAGAAGGGAACCTCGCCCTTGAATTAGCTGAAGAAATAGGCTATGAACAAGGCATTGCCACAGCTTTTTACAATCTGGGAGTCAGCTATTTGGTGATTTCTGATTTTGGTTCAGCATTGGAGTATTTACAAAAATCTCAGACTCTTTTTGAAGAAATGAAGGATCAGAAAGGGGTTGCTCGGTCGTTGAACTATATTGGAGCAACATATCAACAACGGGGTAATGATACTTTGGCGTTGGATTATCATCTCAAAAGTTTGCGAATTTTTGAAGGAATAACAGATGACAAAGGCTTGAGTTCGTGCTACAACAATGTTGCAGTGATTCATGCCAATCAGGGGAATTACCCTAAATCACTTGAATATTTTTATCTATCACTTCATATTGCAGAAAAAAACAAGGATTCCCTGCGAATGGCATTTCAATACAACAATATTGCGACCATTTACCAATTTGAGAAAAACGATTCTTCTGCAATGATTTACTACATCAAAGCCAAGGCTATATCCGAAAAAATTGGCGACTTGATGGGGGTAGGATTTGGTTATTTGGGTATTGCACAAGTCTGCCATGAAGGGGTAAAACACGAGTGTGCTGTTGAGAATTTTTTAGCTGCTTATGATGTTTTCAAAAATTTAGAGGCAGTCTTCAATCTGGCAGAAGCTCAAGTACATTTATCTGAAATTTATGCATTGATCGGTGAAAACGATAAGGCAATGGCTTATGCTGAAGAAGGATTGGAATTGTCGAAAAGCATTGGTTCATTGCAGTTTGTCACCAAATTATATCAAAACCTAAGTGCCATCTATGCCAATCAAGGGGATTATCAAAAGGCTCTTGAAGCACAAAACAACAATCTTTTGTACAAGGATAGCTTGTATAATAAACAAAAATTGGAGACGATTAAAGATTTGCAAACGAGTTTTGAACTCCAGCAAAAGGAAATAGAAAATGAAATTTTAGAAGCTAATTTAAACAAAAAGTTGGTACAGAATTATGCACTCATGGGAACAGTCGGTTTGGTATTGTTGTTTGCTTTTGCGTTGTTTAGAAGTCAGAAAAAAATCAAAAAAGCTTTCAGTTTACTAACACTTCAAAAAGAAAAAATAGAAGACCAAAACAAAGCAATTTCTGAGCAAAGTCACAAAATGGAAGAGCAAAATCACCAACTTTCACAATTAGCAGAAAAATTGGCAACCAAGAATGAGTCACTCAATCACTTTACTCGAATGGCTTCTCACGATTTGAAGGAGCCATTGCGAAATATAACAGGATTGGCAGAGTTGATGCAGATGAATTTTGAAGGAGATTCAGAAAATATTGAATTTGTGAAATTTATCAAAGATGCTGCCGATAGAATGAACCATTTATTAGAGGATTTGATTGCTTTTGCTCGGGCAGATATAGGAACAACTCATGCTTTGGAAACAGTAGATTTGAATAAGGTTTTGGAGGCTACCAAAGCCAATTTGCGTCTAAAAATTGAAGACACACAGACACAAATCGAACACGATGAACTGCCTAAAGTTGCCGCTCATTTTACGCCCATCATGCAGCTTTTTCAAAACCTCATAGCAAATGGCATTAAATACCAAAAAGCAGATAATCAACCCCATATCCATATTTCTGTTCAACCAAATGGGGCAAAATATACCATCAGCATAAGTGACAATGGCATTGGGATGGATCCCTCCAATCTTAAAAAAATATTCGAACCTTTCAAACGCTTACATACTCGATCAGAATACGATGGTTCAGGATTGGGTTTGGCGACCTGCAAAAAAATAGCGGAACATTATGGTGAGAAAATTTGGGTAGAGTCGGAGCCAGATGTAGGAACGACTTTTTACTTCACACTTCCAAAAGCAACGATTAGAGTATCTGCAATTACGGCATAAAGAAATGTGCACTCAGAATGTAGTATTCCATAGGAGGAAGTTCTTCAAAAAAATCTCTTTGTACGGATTCTGAAGAATAAGTTTCTAACTTTAATTCAGGTGTATTGTTTTGATTGTGAGTACTCAAAATAGTATTTTTATCTGCAAAGAAATTCAATATTTGAGTGAAAAAAGCATTTAAAGTTTGCATATTGTTGGGTTTTTAGTGTGGAATTTGATGTTGTATATTCGTTAATATCAGGTGTTGGGTTTTTGTAAACAAAAGCATCATATTATTTTTGATTTATTCCTTACCTTTGCGTCCAATATGAAAAATTCAACAGACGACTTCAAAACACTGATAGCCCACTGCAAAGAGTATGGCTATGTATTTCCTTCAAGCGAGGTATATGACGGCTTGAGTGCCGTTTACGATTACGGCCCTTATGGCGTAGAACTAAAAAACAACATCAAGGAATATTGGTGGAAAGCCATGGTACAAATGCACGAAAACATCGTGGGTTTGGACTCTGCAATCTTTATGCACCCCTTGATTTGGAAGGCTTCGGGACACGTTGATGCATTCAGCGACCCAATGATTGACAACAAAGATTCCAAAAAACGCTACCGTGCGGATGTGTTGATTGAAGAACATTTGGCGAAAATTGACGAAAAGAACAACAAGGATGTCGAAAAAGCCAAAAAACGCTTTGGAGATTCCTTCAATGAAGCCCAGTTTCGAGCGACGAATGCTCGGGTATTGAAGCGACAAGAAGAGCGAGATGCTATTCACCAACGCTTTGTGAAAGCTTTGGGGTCGGAAGATTTGAATGATCTTAAAACGCTCATTGAAGATTGCCAAATCGCTGATCCAGAAGGTGGTTCAAGAAATTGGACAGATGTGCGTCAATTCAATTTGATGTTTTCGACTCAATTTGGAGCAACTTCGAGTGAGGGCGGCGACAACTCTAATAAAGTCTATCTTCGACCAGAAACAGCACAAGGGATTTTTGTGAATTTCTTGAATGTTCAAAAAACGACCCGCCAAAAAATTCCGTTTGGTATCGCACAGATTGGCAAGGCTTTCCGTAATGAAATCGTAGCTCGTCAGTTCATTTTCCGTATGCGAGAATTTGAGCAGATGGAAATGCAGTTTTTTGTGAAGCCTGGCACCGAAATGGAATGGTACCACTATTGGAAAGAATTTCGCATGAACTGGCACAAAAGCCTTTTCCCCGCTGAAAAACTACAATATCACGACCATGATAAATTGGCGCATTATGCCAATGCTGCTCTTGATATTGAATTTGAATTTCCATTTGGCTTCAAAGAAATTGAAGGAATTCACTCCCGCACCGACTTTGACCTCGGCAATCACCAAGAACTTTCTGGTCGCAAGATGCAATATTTTGACCCTGAACTCGGTGAAAGTTATGTGCCGTATGTAGTCGAAACTTCAATTGGAGTGGACAGAACTTTCTTTGCAGTTGTGAGCCATGCCCTTCAAGAGGAGGAAGTGCCTGATGCCAAAGGAAACATGACAACCCGTGTTGTAATGAAAATTCCTGCTGTACTCGCTCCTGTGAAAGTAGCGGTCTTGCCTTTGACGAAGGACGAGGCATTGACCGACAAAGCACGTGAGATTTTCAACCAATTGAGATGGGTAACGCAGTGTCAATACGATGAAAAAGATTCAATTGGTCGTCGCTACCGCCGCCAAGATGCCATTGGTACGCCTTTCTGCGTAACGTTGGATTTTGAAACTTTGGAGGATGGTCAAGTGACGGTTCGAGACAGAGATACTATGGATCAGGTGCGTATTCCAATTGCTGCCATTGAAGGACACATTGCAGGAAAATTGGATTTTAGGACTTTGATTAAGGGATAATCGTGATGTGATTTGCGACTGGTTTTGAGTGCAAATCATTGATTTTTAATACACAAAATAAAATGTCTTCATAGCTGTAAGTTGTGGAGGCATTTTTGTTTCATTACCTTTCCAAAAACAAAGTTAATTCTCTAAAAGCCTTTGATGCAGAAGGAGCAATGATTGACTGAGCAAATTTTTTGGAAATGAGGGCTTCAATCCAAGTAGCTTTGCGTTTTGCGCCCAAATTGTCACCAAAAAGCGCGACAGAAGGATGGTTTTCGCTTTGCAGTTGGTCAAAAATTTCGACCATGTTTTTGTCTGATTCCATTTGTTGAAGCCAAATAGATTTCGCTTCGGCAGTAGCATGTGCCTCATTGAGGTAGGCGCAGAGTTTGATGAGTCCATCACCCGCCTGTGCTTCTATTTTTACTTCTTCCCAATCAATGATTAAATCTTTGTGTTCATCAAAAATAATAGACAAGAGATTTTCGGAGGCATTGATTTCGGAAGCTGTTTTCTTATGACCCACACCTATTTCCGTTATTTTTCGTCCATCTTTGACCCAAAATGTTGCTTCACTGTAAAATTCTCCTTGTCTAACAATGGTTTTAAAAGAAACGCAGTCTTCAAAATATCCGAGTTCTTTTACAAGCTCATGCAACTGGTTTTTGGCATTGTACATATTGAATGTGTTTTGTTAAATGTTTTCAAATGATGTTTAATTGGTGAAATTTATTGAAGGTTATTTTATATAATTGTCAATTGTTCAACGCTTTTTCTCCCCACGGCATTTTTTGTTGAAGTTCTTTTGTATTTCCAAAGCCTTTTTCAATCAACCCATCTTTGGCATCGTAGATACGGTACTCCAATTTTTGTGTGTGAAATTGTGGAGATTCTACCATAATGACCCGCAACTCACCTGAATCGTAGTTGCAGCGTTTTTGAATAGAAGCCAATACAGGTTCATGGTGTAAATGCCCATCGCCAAAATTCCATCCAACAACTTCTCCTGCAAATATTTCACCTTCAACCCATTGATAGGCATTGATATTGTCGACAGCTTTAGAAATTAATTCGTTCAACAATCGCCCTGGTAAGTGCATCAGCCGAAATGCAATCATTCTGGATAGAATAGCTTCGGCTGTTTCTCTATCATACATAAAAAGCAACTGCTTTGTCAAATCCTTTGATGTTTTAGTGATTTTTTGGTCAATACGCTCTTTCGCATCCCCTTTAAAAAGCCAAATACTGTAAGCCCAAGTACCTGCATAGTAGCGCATAGAAATCAAAAAGGAAACGTGTTTGGGAAACAAGTTTCCGACTATTGGTAAAACAATCAATACAATCGCCAACATTGCCCCGACAATAGGTTCACTTATAAGCATAGGATTGAATTCAGTATGTCCGTAGAACAACATCCATGCACCAAATACCATAATGATGTTCCATTCCATCGGCACGCCCATTGGAAAATTTAGGAAGATGAACAAATGGAACATAGAAATGGCGATGAGGGCATAAAAAGTGATTTGTGAATTGCCCATAAAAGTTAGTAGTAGGAAAGGCATAGAAAACTCAACAAGTGTGCCGAAGTGCGCCAAAAAACCTGCAAATCTACTGGGGCGCAAATCATAGGGAAAGGATCTGAAAAGTCGCTTTTTGAAGCCATCAAAAATGGAAGCATTCAGCAATACACTGTTGCTAATCATGACCGTTATTACGGAGATGAAATTGGGAGTTAATTTGGAGAAAGCGGCCCAAAACCATATTCCAAACCAGATAATCTTCAAAGCGTGACCTGTTTCGGCTGGAAATAAAAAGCAGACAATCATGGGGTAATAAATATCTCCTCTGGCTGCAAGGTAAACGGTTCTATCTAAAATCCCGCAAATCGGTAATAAAACAACAATTGGCAAAACAATTTCAGGTGTAATCGAAGGTGCAATGCAGACATTGACCAAAAAGCACAACAAAGTCAAATACAGTAAAGTGTCTATCCAAGTTCGGTTGTCGCTTCCAATAATAGGCACATTCGGAAAAAGGGGTACTTTTATCGTATTGGGGCGGAGAAAATAGGTAATGCCTCCAAGTATCGGAACATATCGCCCTGTCAAAGGGCCGCTTGCACCACCAAAACCAATGACTTCAATGAGTGTGGTCCAAAAAATAAATTTGCCAAGTGCTTCCAACTCAAACCACCATGTACCAATGTCGGAAATGCTACCCAAATTTGTAGAAAAAGAACAGAACCAGAGCCATATATAAATGTAAAAGGCAATTTTTAGGAGATAGAAAATGGCTACTGCAATGGGAGAGCCATATCCTTGTATTGCCCAAGCTTGACATACTTTTTTTGCTTTTTCTGCAAAATCAAGCTGTTTCCATTCTTGAAAATCATAAGGCAGTGGGGCAGGAGTTAGGAATTTCTCAAATAGATTCATGTTTCTGTAATTGGTTAGAATAAAAGATGTACCCTTGTTTTAGTTTAATAGGTTCAATAATAAGGAAAAAAAGAAAATGGTTGGTAGTAATGAATGAAAATTAAAAACCAATCAAAATGGAAAGATAGTTTGATTCTCGCACTATTTGGAAAATGAAATCGGGAATTTATTCTTTGAAGGTTGCTTAGTTTTTAATGGTTCTGTGACAATTTTTGTGGAAGCAATAAAGACTTCGGAAGTTTCATTTTATAAGAGGTTAATTTTTAGCGAAATAGTTTTTTGATTTTGTGAGCGGCAAACTTCCGAAGTCTCAAATCACAGATTTTGTCAAAGAACCTTTTTAATTTTGCATATAGTTTATGGCTGAAAATTAACATAACAGAATTATGCAAACCCCACTTCAAAGTACCCCTCTCCCAGAAATCAACATTACTTCAAAATTGGTTCAAGAACTCCTTGATTCCCAACACCCTGACCTCGCCCATTTACCGCTAAAACACTTAGATTCAGGTTGGGACAATACTCTCTTTCGATTGGGAAAGGAGTATATTCTTCGGATTCCGAGAAGGAAAGTGGCTGTAAAGTTGTTGAGAAAAGAACAGAAATGGCTGCCGATTTTGGCGAAACAACTGCCCATTGAAGTACCTACTCCTATACGCATAGGTATTCCCGACCAAAACTATCCGTGGCATTGGAGCATCACCCCTTATTTTGAAGGTCAAGCGGCTGCTATTCATGCACCCAATGAAAATCAGGCAATAGTGATAGCAAATTTTCTAAAAGCATTGCATATAACCGCTCCTGAGGATGCTCCTGTGAGCTTGCTGAGAGGCGTGCCACTTGCAGTAAGGGCAGTAGATGTAGAGAGCAGACTGCAAAGATTGAAGGAAAAAACGGACAAGATTAGCCCGAAAATTGAAGAAATTTGGAAAGCTGCTTTGTCCGCACCGATTCACCACCAAAATTGTTGGATACATGGAGATTTGCATAGCCGAAATATTGTGGTTCACAATGGCAAAATTCGTGCGGTGATTGATTGGGGCGATATGACATCAGGGGATGTAGCAACTGATTTGGCTTGTTTGTGGATGCTTTTTAAGAAAAATTCTGTTCGTCAAACAGCTATTGAAGCCTATCAACCTTCACCCGATTTGTTGGCAAGAGCAAAAGGTTGGGCAGTATTTTTTGGAGCAGTTTTGTTGGAAACGGGATTGGTGGATAATCCGATTCATGCCGAGATAGGGAGGGGGATTTTTGAGAACCTTCATTTCGATTAGTCCACTTCAATTCTTTCAAAGCCCGTGTAAACATTGAACTGCTTATTCCGTAAAAAACCAATCAAGGTCATGTTGTATGTTTCTGCCAATTCAACTGCCAAACTTGAAGGTGCGCCAACGGCAGCTAAAATGGGAATTCCCGCCATCAATGCCTTCTGAATCAATTCAAAACTTGCCCTTCCGCTTACCAACACGATGCAATTCTTCAAAGGCAAACGGCGTTCTTGCAGAGATTTTCCAATCAATTTGTCCAAGGCATTGTGCCGCCCAACGTCTTCGCACAAGCACAATAAATTTCCCAAAGCATCAAACAGTGCCGCTGCGTGAATACCGCCTGTATCATCAAATAAATTTTGCTGTTGTCGAAGTTTATGGGGGAGTTGGTGAATAAGTTTTGCTGCAATTTTTGGGGTATTGGGAGAGAGGTAATAACACATATGACTTTGCACTAATTCAATGGAAGTTTTACCACAAACGCCACAACTTGAAGTGGTGTAAAAATGTCTGTCGAGTTGTTCGATGGCGACTTTTACGCTAGTCTGCAATTCTACCACTACTACATTTCCCTGCAAATCTTCCGTTTGAGCATTGTCGCCATACCTGATTTGAAGTATATCGTTATAACTGGAAAGAATACCTTCTGCAAACAAAAAACCGATGGCTAATTGAAAATCCAACACAGGCGTTCGCATTGTCACCGAAATGCTTTGCCTTATTCGCTTGCCTTTGTTAGTCCAGACCAATTGAATTTCAAGAGGAGATTCTACTGCCAAACTATCGTTGATTTCAATGGCTTTTGAACCGTTAACTTTGAGAATTTTGTGTTTAGATATGGAGGGAAGATGCATTTTTTTTGTGTTGGGGTTTTGAAGTGTTGATTGTGTTGGAGTTTTGGCTGATCTGTTGTGAAAAACAAAACCCCCTAACCTCAAAAAAGTTAGGGGGTTGAATTATATTTTCAACAAATTATCAGGCACCAATCTAATAGTCACCAATTACTTGTTATTCGTTTCGTCAATCACCTCTTCAAACTCTACATCTTGCACGTCATCTGCACCAGCGTTGGCTTGTGGGTCAGGACCTGCTTCTGGATTGCCATTGGGTTGTCCTTGCGCCTGTTGAGCTTGATAAATCTCAGCAGAAGCCGCTTGCCATGCCGCATTCAATGCTTCAATAGCTTTGTCTATTCCGCTAATATCCTGTGTTTTGTGCGCTGTTTTCAGTTGCTCCAAAGCAGCTTCGATATTCTCACGATTGCCAGCAGAAATTTTGTCGCCAAATTCGTTGAGTTGTTTTTCAGTATTGAAAACCATAGAATCCGCAGCGTTGAGTTTTTCTACTTTCTCACGTTCTTTTTTATCAGACTCTTCATTGGCTTTCGCTTCTGCTTTCATTTTTTCGATTTCGTCTTTCGACAAACCTGTTCCTGCTTCGATGCGGATACTTTGTTCTTTATTGGTGCCTTTGTCTTTGGCTCTTACACTCAAAATACCGTTGGCATCAATATCGAAAGTCACTTCAATTTGAGGCATACCTCGCTGTGCAGGTGGAATACCGTCTAAGTGAAAACGACCAATTTCACGGTTGTCTTTTGCCATTGGGCGTTCTCCTTGAAGCACTCTTATTTCTACAGAAGGTTGATTGTCTGATGCTGTAGAGAATACTTCTGACTTTTGAGAAGGAATCGTAGTATTAGATTCAATCAATTTGGTCATAATGCCACCGTAGGTTTCGATACCCAGAGAAAGTGGTGTAACGTCCAACAACAACACATCTTTCACATCACCTGATAAAACACCTCCTTGGATAGATGCGCCTATTGCCACTACCTCATCAGGATTTACTCCTTTAGATGGTTTTTTGCCGAAAAATTCTTCAACAACTTCTTGAATTTTAGGGATTCGAGTAGAACCACCTACCAAGATAACTTCGTCAATATCGTTTTTGGTATAACCTGCATCTTTCAAAGCCAAGCGACAAGGTTCAAGGGTTGCTTGTACCAAATCATCCACCAATTGTTCAAATTTTGCACGAGTCAATTTGCGAACCAAGTGCTTAGGAATACCATCTACTGCGGTAATATAAGGCAAGTTGATTTCTGATTCAGCAGAACTAGACAATTCAATTTTGGCTTTTTCTGATGCTTCTTTCAACCTTTGAAGTGCCATTGGGTCTTTGCGTAGGTCAATGCCTTCTTCTGATTGAAATTCGGCTGCCAACCAGTCCATAATTTTGCGGTCAAAGTCATCGCCTCCCAAGTGTGTGTCACCGTTGGTAGATTTTACTTCAAAAACGCCATCGCCCAATTCAAGGACAGATACATCAAATGTACCACCACCTAAGTCATAAACTGCAATTCTCTGTTCTTTGTCACGTTTGTCCAAACCATAAGCCAAAGCTGCTGCTGTTGGCTCGTTGATGATTCGACGCACTTTCAAACCTGCAATTTCACCAGCTTCTTTTGTTGCTTGTCTTTGAGAATCATTGAAGTAAGCAGGAACTGTGATTACCGCTTCGGTCACTTCTGTTCCCAAATAATCTTCTGCTGTTTTTTTCATTTTCTGCAATACGATTGCAGAAAGTTCTTGAGGCGTATAAAGTTTGCCGTCAATATCTACTCGTACTGTATCGTTGTCACCTCTTACCACATTGTAAGATACATTGCTGATCTCATTGCCCAGTTCATTGTAGCGCATTCCCATGAATCGCTTGATAGACATGATGGTATTTTGAGGATTGGTAATTGCCTGACGTTTAGCAGGATCACCTACTTTTCTTTCTCCGCTTTTTAGAAAAGCGATAATAGATGGAGTCGTACGTTTACCTTCGCTGTTAGGGATAACGGTAGGTTCATTACCTTCCATTACTGCTACACAAGAGTTGGTTGTACCTAAGTCAATTCCAATAATCTTTCCCATATTAAATGCTTATTTATGCTGTATTTTTGTTAATAGTTATATTCAGTCTTCATTAGTCAATACTTGTGCCAAGTGGTTGTCTGCAATAAAAAGCTGTAATTATGACAAAAAAACTGCAAAAATGTGTCTAATAAGATTTTAGAGGTGTCAAAAAGGCAGTTTTTTGTATTGAAGTTTTGAGGTGTTGGAGTTTTGATTGGTATTGGTTTCCGCATTGATTGTTTATATTACTTAAACCCACCCCTTACCCCTCCCAAGAGGGGAATTTCCCACTTGGTACAAGTATTCCCCTCCTTGGAGGGGCAGGGGTGGGTTGCGATTTATTCCTTTTTAATGTGAAGACCTATAACTGATGAAAAAACAAACGCCACGATTTAGATATTTCTAAATCGTGGCGTTTTGAATTATTGAATGATATTGAGAATTGAAGTAATTACTTGCTTTTGAAGGTAGAAGCTTCTACTCGCCATACTACTTCACCGGTACGGTTGATGTAAGCCATTCTGCTTTCAACGGTTACTTTTGCCAAGCCATTATTGAAATCTTCGACTTCTTTAAATTGTGGTTCGATAAGCATATTGCCTTCTTGGTCAATAAATCCCCATTTGCCATCTACACTTATTGCAGCCATTCCTTCATTAAATGGACGGGCAGCTTCGTATTGAGGCATGATGGCGAGTGTTCCTTTGGCATCTACATAACCAAACTTACTACCAACTGATACGCACGCTAATCCTTCTTGAAATGGAGTGACATTGTTGAATTGAGGAGCAGAAATCATGGTGCCTTCTTTGTCAATGAATCCCCATTTATTGTACTGTTTGAAGGGAGCAAAACCATTTTTGAAGTTACCCACTTCATCAAATTGGGCTTCAATAGCTATTTTACCTGTTTCGTCTATAAAACCCCACAAATTATTTTGTTGAATTTTTCCTAAACCCTCATTGAATTTTCGAGGAAGTGACTGAATGTTGTTTAATTCTATGACTTCTCCTTTGGGATACAACAAGAAATTAGAACTACCTTTTTGAGCAGTTGTAACACCATTGGCAAAAGAGTTGGCATAATCGTAAACAGGTCTAAATACCCACTGACCTTTTTTACCGATAAAACCGAATTTATTGTTTTCTTTCACCAAAGCCAAACCGTTAGAAAAACCTCTAACTTGCTCAAATTTTGGTTCGATAACCATCTTTCCACTTTGATTCACAAATCCCCACAAGTTGTCGACCCGTACAGCTTCTAAGCCTTCATCAAACAAACGGCCTGTTGGTGGAAAAACATCGTCGTATGGTCCAATAACAGTAGCATCTTTTCCTACAAAGTATTTTTTTCCTTTTTCAGTAGCAACTGCACAGCCCTCACTGCAAATATAAGTATCAGAGAATCTGGGATTTAATAATGTATTTCCTTTTGCATCCAAAACACCCCATTTATTTTCTTGTTTGACCCACATGATTCCTCCGTCAAAAGACTTAACTTCAGAAAATTCAGGCTTTACGA
This sequence comes from Chitinophagales bacterium, assembly GCA_041392475.1. Lineage (NCBI taxonomy): Bacteria > Pseudomonadati > Bacteroidota > Chitinophagia > Chitinophagales > Chitinophagales bacterium. Next base: position 1,312,898 of record JAWKLZ010000003.1, read on the forward strand.
CCATTTTTCCAGAAGCATCCATATAACCCCATTTCACAGGAACACCTACTTTGGCCCAACCTTCTGAGAACTCGCCATTTTCTTGGTAGTAAGAAGTCAAGAACCATTCTCCTGCTGGGTTGATATAGCCTCTTTTGTCTCCTTTTCTTACACTTGCCAATCCGTCAGCAAATGCACTTACTTCGTCAAACTGTGGAGGAATGACAAAGTCTCCTTTTTTGTCAATAAATCCCCATTTATTGCCCAATGCAACAGCTGCCATTCCTTCAACGAATGTATAAATCGGTTTGTCAAGACTGGTATTAGGAGAGATACAAAGACCTGTTAGACAAGCAGCAGCATTGTCGTAGGCATCACTACAGATTTGTCTAAATTGAGGCTCAATAACGGTATTTCCTTTTTCGTCAATGAAACCATACGTACACATATTGTCTTGTGTGGTAATGACCAATGCTAATCCATCAGAAAAAGGTTTAGCGTAGTTGTAGTCTGGTTTGATGGTCCATTCACCAGTTGTGTTGATAAATCCGTACTTACCATTGTATTTTATACAAGCCAAACCTTGCGAAAAATCATCTGCAGTACTGAATTCAAATTTAGGCTTTACGACAAAGACTCCTGCTCTGTTAATGTATCCACTAAACTCTTCTACTACGCTTTTGACCTTTGCCAAACCATCTTTGAAGGAAGATACCATTTCGTATTGAGGTTCAATAACGTAGTTTCCTTGACGGTCGATAAAACCCCATTTTTCATTGACTTTCACTGCTGACAATCCTTCTGAGAAAGGTAAGGCGTAATCGTACTTAGCTTCAATAATCAATTTACCTGTACGGTCAATAAAACCCTGCTTGCCGTTCAAGCCAATGTTGGCTACACCTTCTGTAAATTTGTCAGCCCATTGGTAGTCCAATGGAATAACTAGTTTTCCGTAAGTGTCGATAAAGCCATATTTACCATTTACTTTGATAACAGCCAAACCTTCACTAAAAGGGAAAACATTTTCTACTTTTAAGTCTATTTTTTCTTTGGTGTCTTTTTGGACAAAGCTGTAGCTAGCTTCTTGTTTGACGGGAAATAAAGCAATGGCCTTATTTGCGGTAGCAGTAGTGGCTTGTGAAACTTCCGTGTTGCTGAGGGCTACTTCCTCATCATCTTCTTGGGCAACACAAAACAAAGAACTAAAAATTAAGCACAGAAAAGGTAAATATCTGGTAATTTTCTCCATGATAGTTAACGTTTGATTGGGTGAATAAATAAAAAGTGGTATCTTTTTCTAAATTTTTAGTAACCTAATACCTAAGATTTGCGTATCATTTAACAAAAATATGCACACACCCGTGTATATTTCAATATTCATGCCAACGATAATCTCCTTTATAATTATATGATATTATTGGTACTTCTTTTCATATAATTATCTAGCCTATATTGATAATCATTTTATTTGGATATACTTTTATTGATAATGCAATATTATCGCATTTTTTCTTTTTAATATATTTTTTATCAGTTAATTGTGAATTAATTATTCAATCCCCCTAAGGTTGGGTTCTGTCGATTAAGTTCATTTTACTTTAGTCAAGGTGTCAGAAAGGGAAAAAATTAACATTTAATTTTGAATAAGAATATGTGTAACAATTAGGCATGTGTGTACTTGAATTGCTTGCAATAACTTTGTCATTTTTTGTTTTTCTGAAACAAAAAAAACTTCAAGGACGTATTTCGTGTCTTTTTTTGTAGGCATAATACCTGAAAGTGTGTACTTTTTTGCTTACTTTTTCTCAGTAAAAGCCCTCAATATATCTCCCGAAAAGTAAAATGGCAGTAATTCCTTCATAGATTCTACCAAACACACCTTCTCGGCTCTTCCTAAAAGGTAAACAGTAATAGGGCTATCAAATTTGTGTTCATATTCAGCAATCACCTGCCTACATCCACCACAAGGAGAGATAATATCTTCAAAATCTGCATTGTTAGAATAGTCTATAGTTACTGCAATTGCTTTTATTTTGATATTGGGTTTATTGGCAGAAGCATAAAATAAGGCAACTCTTTCTGCACACAAACCACTTGGATATGCTGCATTTTCTTGGTTGTTGCCTTCATAAATACTACCATCGGCTAGTAATACTGCAGCTCCTACTCTGAATCGAGAATAAGGTGCATAGGCTTGATTTACAGCATTTTTAGTGGCTTTGAATAAAGAGATTTCTTCGGCTGTGAAGCTGGAGTAATCGTCATACAATTTAAGGCTACTGGCTATTTTGAGTTCTTTCATTCTGTTTGTTTTGAAGTGTTTGTGTATTTGAATCTTCTCTACTTCCCTTTTCCCTGCAATAAAATCAAAACCGTATAAATCATGATTTTGAAGTCAATCGCCAAAGACATATTTTCGATGTAAAGCAAGTCGTATTTCATCCGTTGGATCATCTGATCGACATTTTCGGCATAACCAAACTTTACCATTCCCCAAGAAGTAATGCCTGGGCGAACTTTGTGTAAATGTCTGTATTCAGGAGCTTTTTGGATAATTTGGTCAATAAAAAACTGACGTTCAGGGCGAGGTCCTACCAGAGACATATCTCCTCGAAACACATTCCAAAATTGCGGAATTTCGTCTAATCGCCATTTTCGCATCACACTACCCCATTTTGTCATGCGAGGATCTTCGTCACTTGAGAGAGCGGGACCATACTTTTCTGCATCTACTACCATCGAGCGAAACTTGATAATGCGAAATGGATTTCCATTGAGTCCAATGCGTTCTTGTGAATAGAAAATAGGACCAGGAGATGATAATTTTACCCGCATTGCAGTGAAAAGATAAATCGGTAAAAGCAAAAAAAGCATGGTTCCCGAAGCAAAAATATCTATCGCACGTTTGATATTTTTTTGCCATTGAGGCATCAATTCAGGATAAATTTCGATAAGAATTGCCCCCAAAACATGGTTCATCTTGACCGAACCTGCCAATATATCATACATATCGGGGATGATTTTGATGACCACATTTCTATCTACCAACAAATCCATAATCGCTGGAATATGCTCTCGTTCATGGTGTTCGATAGCAATAATGATTTCGTCAATAGCCTCTTTCTGAATGATTTGAGGTAAATCCTTTACATCCCCCAATTTAGGCATATAATCTGCAAGCGCATTTTCGCCGCTATCCGCTGCTTCTACATATCCCACAAAACGATAACCCAAAGAACGTCTTGCGCCCATAATTTCCTTATAAACTTCAATTGCATTTTTGTCGCTGCCCAAGATAATCGTATTATAGCCTATGGTATTGATTTCCAATTGTTTTTTGGCTCTTGTCAATAGGATAATCCTACCAAAAAGTGTACTAAAAAATTGCAGCCCAAACAATACTGCCAATGACCTATAATAACTCATATAACTACTTACCACATCGTCTAATATCAACACAAAAAACAGAAACAATACGCCGATAGTAGTTGTGATAAAAGTGCGCTGAAACTCCACCAGCCTTGATTTGCGGTAAATATCGCTGTAAGCCCCTAACAATGTATGCAGTACCATCCAGCCAATCGGAATGAGTGCAATGCCCAAATAAAAACGAGTGTCTTGATAATACGTCCAACTAATTGGTAGATTTTCGATGACAATTTTGCGGTAAGTGAAAAACAAACCCCAAGAGAACAGGGCGGCAAGGTAATCCCACAATACATAAAACAACAAACCGATTTTTTTTGTCTCCCTCATTACTGCTGATAAATTAATTTGATGTTGTCCCAAAAGAAAGTTCCAGATGATTCACCATCATTCAAATTTCCATCAAATAAAATTCTAAACTGATTTTTGTCCTGCAATTTTAGGGCGGCAATGGTGTTGGTCAAATCTATGTAAATTTTGTTCCAATCATCACGTGCAGCGACAAACAACAAAAAACTACCGATAGGTTCACCTCCAGTATCGTCAGAGGCTTCAATAAATACTTCAAATGGGTGCGTACATTTGTAGTCAATTTCCAGATAAACAGCTTGTTGACTCGTGGCGGGTAGGGCGTGTGAATTACTGTTTTTAATCAAAAAATTATTTTTGGTGCTGGTCAATTCCGTTTTACCACTTCTACTGCCACTAAGCACTTCACTATCAATAGTAGTGATGCCAATATCGCCTTCAAAAAAATTGCCGAAAGCATCAAAATCGCTAATAAATGCAAAATTAGTTCTGTCGGAATAATTGAAGGTAGGTACAATCGTATCGGTTTCAAGCGGTTTGAAATTGAGTGTCAAAATTGCTGATTGATAAAATGGATAAATCACCCGATCGGAAGATACGCCATTGTTGTTGATTCCCGCTTGAAGCGTCAATATACCTTCTCCTTCTTCCAAAATGGGAATCAAAGCCGGTAACTCAAAAACACCCAAAGGTTCGTTGCCTACAAAAGCCCATATAGTAGTAATCTTGTGGGTATTAGCACCTTGATTGGAACTCGATGCGACTTTTACTTCTTCAATGTAAACATAGGCAGGATTCAGTTCCGTTGTTGTGCAAGAAGTCCACAAAACCATTGAAGTAGAGAAAAAGAGAAAAATGTATAGATAATTAATGTGTTTCATTTTGAGGTTTTGAAGTGTTGATGTTTTAGAGTGTTAATGGTGATGAGTAAATGGCATTAAAATCGTTTGCTATCAATAATTTAAAATCTTTCGTCTAAAGTCTAAATCTCACAACTCTGCAATTCTTTCCTCAATCGCATCCGAAATTCGGTAAGCAATCTCCATCGCATTGTAGCCATCTTCAATGGTCACTTCTTCTCGTTTATTTTGCAAGATACTTTCTGCAAAAAGGCTGAGTTCCATTTGAATAGAGTTAACAGGCGGAGCATCCGATTTTTCGAATAGAATGTATTTTTTACCCCTTTCATCTCCCATATTGATTTCAAAACTACCGATGCCTTTTTCCGCAGCCTCACTAATGCGAACAATCTCCGATTTCTTCTCCAAAAAATCAATGCTTACATAAGCATTCGGCTGAAAAATTCGTGTTTTTCGCATGTTCTTCAAGGATAAACGGCTGGCAGTCACGTTGGCTACACAACCATTTTCAAATTCAATGCGGGCATTGGCAATGTCAGGAGTCGTAGAAACAATCGAAACACCACTGGCATGAATTGCTTTTACCTTTGAAGGTACAATGCTCAGTATCACATCAATATCGTGAATCATCAAATCCAAAACCACCGAAACATCCGTTCCTCTTGGATTGAACATTGCTAAGCGGTGTGTTTCGATGAACATGGGCTGTAATTCAATGTTTTTCACTGCTAAAAAAGCTGGGTTAAAGCGTTCTACATGACCAACTTGTGCTTTTACGCCTTTTGCCGCCACTTTATCCACCAATTGTCGAGCTTCTGCCATATTGCTCGCCAAGGGTTTTTCGATAAAAATGTGTTTTCTTGCTTCAATCGCTCGACTTGCCACTTCAAAATGTGTGCTGGTTGGCGTTACAATATCTGCTACATCAATCGCAGCAATTAGTTCATCAAAATCTGTAAACCGTTTGACTCCAAGCTCTTGACTTACTTTTTCAGCATTGAAATTATTTGGATCATAAAATCCTACAAGTTCGTAATGTTCAATATTTTGAAGTAATTTTACGTGAATTTTCCCCAAATGCCCTACTCCAAAAACGCCTATTTTTAACATACTGGTATTTTTAATTTTTTGGATGGCAAAATTAAGAAAATTATTGCAGGCTATTTCTTCAATGTTAAAACAACGAATTTAAATCCGTAGCCGTTGCTAAAACTGAAAACTATTGATAGAAATGAACGGACGAGCTTATATATCTTTTTTCATCTGTTGTTTGCTGTGTTATTTGTTGTTTCGAATAGCTTTTATGCACTCACAGTGGAACCATAATTTCACGATTGGTTATGATGTGAGTGGATATTATGCTTACTTGCCAGCACATTTCATATACGATGATTTGGAACAGTTGAAGTATATGGAAGATATTTGTAAACGCTATACTTCTGTGTCTGATAACTGGTCGGTTGCAGCGAATGGTCATAAAGTACAAAAATATCCTATTGGAATGGCGATTTTGTATGCGCCTGCATTTGGTGTCGCCCATTTTTTTGCAGATAAGTGGGGGTTTCCTCAAGATGGGTATTCCTTTCCCTATCAATACTTTTTATCGCTTTATAGTGTGTTGTTTGCCTGTTTGGGGCTTTGGCTGTTGCGAACTTGTTTGTTGTATTATTTCAAAGATTTGACGGTTGGAATTGTATTGGCAATCATTGTTTTGGCAACCAATTACATCGTTTATGCAGGGCTGTCTGCTGCAATGACCCATGGTTATTTGTTCACACTCTATGCGTTATTGATTTGGCTGACGATTTTGTGGCATCAACAACAAAAATGGGGGTTGGCTGCTTCCATAGGATTGCTATATGGTTTGATGGTTATTGTGCGTCCTACCGAAGTCATTGCCATTTTGATTCCTTTGCTTTGGGGGATTGATAGCAGAAAAGCGATGAAGGCAAAGGCTCAATTGGTGTGGCAAAGCAAAGGACAGGTCGCATTGTTGACGGTGTGTACGATTGCAGTAGGCATGATTCAGTTGTTGTATTGGAAAAAGATTTCGGGTGATTGGTTTTATTATTCTTATGATGATCAAGGGTTTAGTTTTTTGAGCCCCTACCTCATGGACGGCTTGTTTAGTTACCGCAAAGGTTGGCTGATTTATACACCTGTGATGATTTTTGCATTAGCAGGGTTTTGGCAACTTTTCAAAAAAACAAATCAAGTGTTTTGGGCTTGTTTGGTATTTGTAGTGATGAATGTTTACATTGTTTATAGTTGGGATATTTGGTGGTATGGCGGTAGTGTAGGGTCAAGGGCAGTTGTTCAGTCTTATGCAATATTGGCGTTTCCATTTGCGGCTTTTGTGGCTTGGATAATGGAACAAAAAAAACGGGCTTTGCTCATTGCTTGGGCTGCAATCGTATTGGTTTTTGCTGACCTCAATCTTATGCAAACTTGGCAGTCGCATAGTGCTGGCGGCGGCTGGAATGGAGAATACATGACCCGTGCTTACTATTTCAGTATCATTGGTAGTACACAGATTAAACAAGAAAATCGCAAATATTTGGATGTAGGTAGGCGTATCCGAGATACAAGAGGCATGACTTTTCGGCAGTTATATTTTGAGGATTTCGAGACCCCAAAAGATAGTAATATAGTTCGGATCCAAGACCAAAAATTTGAAGGCAATTATGCGGCAATTGTGAACAAAGACCATCCTCATGCGCCTTATTTTGAAGTACCCTTGACGGATATTCAACCTACTTCAAAGGCATGGATTCGAGCAGGTGTACAGATATTTTTTATGGATGCAGAATGGAATGAGTGGCAAATGACGAGCTTGGTGATAGAATTTTGGAGAGGGGAGGAGCTAATTGAGAGCCGTCCAATGAGGTTGCATTGGTTAACGGATGGTTGGAAATGGTACCATGCTTATTTTGAGCGGCCACTTCCCCGCAAAATGCGAGAGAATATTCAGCCAAATGACCGATTGAAGGTATATGTATTGAATCAAGGAAGTGAGAAAAAATTGTATATAGATAATTTTGCAGTAGAATTGATTGAGCCTTAGGAATGAAAAAGAACATTTTATATTTGCTTTTTGCATCTTCTTAATAATGTCAAATAAATCAGTTTGTTCCAACTTCTTTTCATCTGTTTCTTCGTAAACGGTTGTGTTCTTTTTCATACGGCTTTAAAAACTTGCCCCTGCTTGGTCAATTTTTTCAAAATCTCCTATGTTATAATAACCTAAATCTCGTATATATAAGATACCACTCTCTATTTTGCCTTCTTCTAAATGTGTATCGGATTGTTTTGCATCATTTTCCGTTCCCTTACAGGTAATCACGCCAATAAAATCACCACTGAGAAAGCGATATTCTAAGTGCCACTTATAACCTGAATTACCTGTCTCTTTTCCCCCCTTTTTACCAGTGCCTGGAAACAATTTACTCATACAATCAGGCAATTTTATATAGGTAGAGTCTAATAATTGAATGTCTTTAAAAGGTAAATCCAATTGAACACTTGAAATTATACTATTTAATTGAAGAGCTAATAATCTATTAATCAATGATTTAAAAAAAATCAATGCTCTGTTCATTAAAACGCTGATTGATACCTTCTTCGGTTATATCAATACCATGATTATTCTTGAGTGCTGCCCTATAATCAGTTAAACTCACAAAGGGCAGAGATTTCGCAAACATTTTTAACAATAGTTGGCAAAATACAAAGCCCATCAATTTAGAGCTTCGACGTACAAAACAAGTTTCTCGGGCAATTTCTTCAATGGAGGATTCACTAAAAGAAGTTACCATTTTTTCACTAACTTCGTTCATGTAAGGCAGTAAGTTCTTCATATAATTTTTTTTTGTTTTTTAATTTATATATGAAAAGACTATCTGCCTTATTTTGTTTATAGAAACTTTCGCATTTATTCTTAATCTTATTTTCAGTCTAATAGGTATTGTTAATTCCTAAACTTGATGGCTATGGTAGCCCTATGTTAAAGTACAAAATAGCTGGTGATGGTGAAAAGAGCATCATCGAAGATGGCTAGGAAACCGCCGTATGCAGCCTGCCCGTATGCTTGCCTGCTCCGAAGAAACGAAGTGTAATCGGAGGTGGTGTGAGAGGTACTCCCGTAGGCAAACCGCTTACGGGCTACCTACTCGATTGTGCTTTCGTTATTCTTTTTCAAATCCATAGTCTCTCTCTACAAATGCTATTCTTGTTTTAAATGCACTGTACCATTGTTTTCTACCTTTTTCTCTTGCAATCGAATGGTCAGTATTCTCTTTCCATTTTTTGATTGACTCTAAATCTCTCCAATATGAAACAGTAATTCCAAGTTCATTTCTTGCGAATTCAATTCCTAAAAAACCATCTTGAACTTTTGCTAATTCTACCATCTTATCGGCTACCTCAGCATAGTTATCATCTATCTCGGTTCTCATTGATGAAAAAATAACCGCATAATACGGTGGTTTTGGAGTGTTTGCTATCATTGCTGTTAATCTATGATTTGTTTTAAATGGTGTTCTAAATGTTCAATGTAACCGCCTATAATATATTTCAAAGTCAATAGGTTTCCACCAACACTACTTTACTTCATCAAACTTTCTTAAGGTATTTGTCTAATGATTTCAATTAGTTGTTTATTATAAATTGTCCAGAAATTAATTATTTGAACACTCTCTATGTCTTGATAAAAATTGAATTTATTCCATTCGTTCTGGTTATAGGAAATCTGGGTTTGATTCAAATTGGGCTCGAATGATTCTATGGTGATTATTTGTAGCACTGTCAATTAAGTAACCTAATATTTCTTTTTTGCTTCATTTGTCTGGTCAATTTTTTTACGATAAACTTACTTCATAAATTTCCATCAAAAGTTTTGGTGCTATGCCTAAAAGGTAGTTCAATCGATTTATCGATTCTTCAATCATTTTCTAATCATTAGAGTAGTAGTCATAAACGGTTTTAGCAATATCAGCTATCAATTCTTCTCCTTTTTCGAATCCTTCAATATTTCGAATAAAAACGGATATATAGATTTTTCGGTTGTTGGGCAATTTGATAATTCCAACATTATTGATTGATCCAGTAATTCCTTCTTCACTTGTAAAGGAAGTTCCTGCTCGTTGTGCTATTTCTACATTAGGTAATTTACCTTTAAGACGCTTAACTCCTGTTTTACTTTTTACCATGGCTTGATAAAGCCATTCCGTGTTTTCTTTATTTAGAATTCCACCTTCAGAAAAGGCCTTCAAAAGATTTGCGTAAGCGTTTGGGGTGGCTTTATTCGTAAACTGAGATTCCCAATCTTGATGCATTGCCTCTTCATTATTTCTAATAATGATGCTTTTGTTAGCAATGAACTTTTCCTGATTATAACGGATTGCTGTGATTTCGATATCCTCCTAACGAAGCCGCGATTAACAAATTCTGTAACCAGTCATGATGATAGACAAATCCGTTGAGTCTTGCCGCAGGACTGATTAAGACAGCTGATTCATCCCAAGCCTGTAAACAAGAGGGTGAAAAATTATGAAGAAGGGCAAAAGCTCTGAAATTATGAGTAGTGCTAAGTATATCTCCATGAAACATTTGGGAGTTGTTGGCATGTCTATTCATTGCCCTCATGGATCTATCTATCATGTTGGAGGTTTTGTGTGCTTTGGGAAAGTCAAAATGTGCTAACCACTTGTTTTTCTTTTTACAGAGTTTAAGAATATTATCTTTCATGGGGCAGGAAGGCACATTCTTAGCTGTCCATTCCCGAAGCCTTCTTATATGTTGTGCGAATTGTCTTTTTGAAGTAGTTCGATAAGCCTTCCACACCTTATCTGCTGCTGTATTGAAATAGTCTTGAATCTTTTTTGTAGCTCTGTCTCTAATTTTTAGAAAGGCGTGTAAGAAACATTCAATGACTTGAATATTTGGATAGAGTTTTTGCCATGCGTTCTGTGTAGCTGTCCACCCATCTGTATTTACTGTATTAGGTTGGTAGTCAGATGACACATCCTCTGCTTCTTGTTTGAATACACCATAAGCTTCTTCCAAAGAATCCGCATCTGCGCCAGAAGAAACTTCCATACCTAAAAAACAGTTTTGTCCCACAGTTGTAGCCACATAAGCTTTTTTACCTTGTATTTTTACATGGTGTTCATCTGCTAAAATATCGGAAGGTAATTTTTCTGGGTCATGGATGGTTGTGCCTACAATGCTATAATCACTAAAACAATTATAGAGGCGATCACCACATCGCATTGTATCCAAAAGCAAATGCCAATGCCCAGAAAGGAACACCGAACCGCTTTAAGAACAAGCCTTTAGAAGCTATATACGTCTTCGCTCTGCAATAAGGCAGAATGAAACTTGGGCGTATTTGATAATTTTGTCCCGCTACTTTTATTTTTCGCATTTGGATATTCATTTTTTTCGACGGCCGAGTTTTGCCGTTAAGCACATAACCTTTAGTCATTTGTGCAGGAAATAACTCGGGGCTTGTTGCCCATATTTCGCTAATTATTTGGCGAGCTATTTTTGGGTCGTTTAAAAATGAATCGTATTTATTTTCCAAAATCGGTAATACAATCGTACAATTTTTGTTAATTTGAGATGCCATTGAATTTGCACTTGTTTGGTTCGTACTTTAAACATAAGCTTTTTCAGTGGCTTTTTTATTATCACAGCAAAACGTTACAATCAGAACTTTTCGATGTATTCTTCTCCACCCACCAATCGAATTAGTACATCGGTTATATTATTATCACTCTGCACAACCATCCACGTTAGTGCCTCTTCTAAAGAAATAGTAACCTTACCATTTGGAAAATTATCTCTAAAGGGACTCCAGGTGTTTTCTAATAATTCTTCGCTCGAAATAAAGAGTTCTTGGTCTTTTGAGAACTCATGTTTCTCCACCTTATTCAAAACTGTCAATGCAATTGGAATTTTTACTGTGCTTAACATTGGATAAAGTTTGTCTCCATTTATAGACAGTATTTTATTTGATCTCGAATCAATAATCGATAAACCAATATCAGCTTTGGTATTAGATATTAGTTTTTCTAAACTGTTTTTTAAAGCACCATCATATTGGTTTTCACTACAAGAAATTACTAATAGAGTTGTAATTAATAAGCCAATTATTTTCTGAATTTTCACTTGTTTCATTTTTAATGAAGCATAACGTCCAGCATAGTGGGCTTTTGCCCGCTATGGGCAGTTATGTGTGAGCCTCGAATGGTAAATATAACGAAGATTTAGCTTATTGCCTAAATAATCGTTTCATTTTGTGAAGTGAAAGCAAAATGTCCAGTGAAAGTCTCCCCGACAAATTGGGACAGGCTTACCAAAAACAGTGAGTACCTATACAGTAGATTCAGCAGGGATTGACCGAAGGATATTTACCTTACCGAGGGAGGTCTGTAATTGTAAAGACGGAGGCAACGCATCAGCCGAAGAGCAAACACCGCTTGGTAACAAGCAAGGTGGCAATTGCAGAAGTCATAGTAGCCGAGTATTGATTGCTCATGGCGAAGGACTGAATCTTACCCTTTTGGAAATTCGATAGGGAGCTATGCTGTCGTCCATTGCTGTAAAAGCATAGACAGATAGTAGCCCTATGTTAAAGTACAAAATAGCTGGTGATGGTGAAAAGAGCATCATCGGAGATGGGTAGGAAACCGCCGTATACGAGACCCGTATGTACGGTGGTGTGAGAGGTACTCCCGTAGGCAAACCGCTTACGGGCTACCTACTCGATTACCACACGTTTTCATCTTTTTTAGTTGATTCGTATGGTTCGCTTGCACTTTTCAATATTTTTTCTTTAATTCTATTTGGCGATAATTTCATTTCTAATTTCATCTTAAACAACTTCATTTTGCTAATGAATGAGTTTGGATTTTCCAAGTATTCTTTCACTTCTTCTTCTGTCAAAATTTTATTAATTTCTCTATTCGCATCAATCTTGATTAATGGAAATATTGGATTGTTTTCATCAGTCAATGTTATTTGATTGTCTATTGACTTGCTTATTTCAAGCATAAATTCTTCTATCAATTCAAATTCCTCAATCGAGTTGACTTCTTTTGGGTCAATGTCAAATTCAATTTGGTCTTCTAAAAAGAAATGGCAGTTTATTCTAATTTTTCCAAGAGCTATTAAAGCACTTTTACTTTCTATTTCTCCTGTTTTGTCAGTTAGATATTCAATAACATAATCCTTATTAATTTTATTAGTGTCTTTGTATTCTCCAGTGTCACCATAATAGACTTTATATTTTTCGTTAATTAAGTCAATGACTTTTCGCCAATCATTTAGTGAAACCTCTTGGACATAAATATCTCGTAATGCACCATCTTGTTCAAATATCCATTTTATGTCTTTCCAGTTTCTTTTCATTTTTCTTTAATGTGTGGTAACGATTGTAAAGACGAACACAGTTGCGTCTTTATCCACAATATCCAAATTTAAAAAATCTTCTTCATTCCTCCAAAACAAAATACAATATAGCCTAAAAAAAAGTCAATCCTAATTTCGTATAAAAAAATATACTAACTGTCTTGCGTAACAATTGAAGTAAATATAAAATACGTCTTGCGCATTAATTGTAAAAAAGACACAATATGTGTTGCGTATTAATTGCAGAGAAAATGTTATATGTCTAACTTATCCAATAGAACTGTTCACCTGATTGAAGTCAATTTGGCGTAAGAAAAAAGGTTCTGTGACAATTTTTGTGGAAGCAATAAAGACTTCGGAAGTTTCATTTTATAAGAAGTTAATTTTTAGCGAAATAGTTTTTTGATTTTGTAAGCGGCAAACTTCCGAAGTCTCAAATCACAGATTTTGTCAAAGAACCAGAAAAAATATCCCTAATTTTTTTTTTCTTCCCCCTGTAACTATTCTCTACCTTCATCCGACCTACGACTGAATGACGAAAAAAGCTACATGACATCTAAAGAGTACAACAACTGTGTAAAACTGTATGCCGATCGGGTGTATCGCTTCATCATAAAGCATGTGAAGCAGGAAGCGGATGCCAAAGATTTGGTGCAGAATGCCTATTTGGTATTGTGGAACAAACATGCCGACATTGAAGTGGACAAGGCGAGGGCATTTTTGTTTTCGGTTGCCTACAACAAGATGGTGGACGGTTTTAGGAAAATGAAGCGGGTGCAACATTGGGCGGATATGCCTGAGGATAGCCGTATTGTTTACCCTACTTCCAACGATTTGAAGGAGGTGTTGGACAAAGGTTTGGAGACATTGCCAGAGATTCAAAAAACGGTGGTTTTGTTGCGGGATTATGAGGGTTATGCTTACCAAGAGATTGCAGAGATTACACAGTTGTCGGAGGCGCAGGTGAAAGTATATATTTTTAGAGCCAGAAAGAAATTGAGGTTTTTTTTGAGCGGTTTGGTGAATAGTGACTAGCGACGCTTAATAAGTGAACTTGGCAGCAAGAATAATCCGCTATTTTTAGAGGAATAAATATCGGAGGTTTAAACAAAATTAGAGTAGGAATGGATATCAACAATCAAAATTACGAGGAGTTTGCGATAGATTATTTGGAGGGAAATCTTTCCCCCGAACTGGAAGAGGTAATGCAGCTTTTTTTACTGCAAAACCCTGATATTGAAGCAGAATTAATGGGTTTAGAAGGAGTGGTTTTGGAGGCAGATTTGGCTATTGGTTTTCCTGATAAGGCGGCCTTGCTGCAATTGGAGGAAAGGTCAAAAGTTGTTCCGCTTTTTCGGCAATGGAAACGGTATGTATTGCCAATTGCTGCTGCTTTGTGTTTGTTTTTTGTGGTGCAGTTGCTTTTGCAGCCTGTTGAAAATCAAAATAATAATAAAAAAGTTGAAGTGATTGCTGGAGGAAATGATGCAAAAACAAATGATGGAAATAAGGGCGAAATTGCAGACGTAGAAGAAAATAAAGAAGGGGATATAGAGAATGAAATGGAAAAAGGAAATGAGAATAATTCTGAAATGGAGAATAATTTGAAACCCAAAGTAAATTTATCTAAATCCATTGCCGTGAATCAGCCTTCAACAGCGAAAATGAATACTGCAAAAAACATTCAGCATAGATCAAAATTGCAGAAGGAAACGAATACAATACAGAATGTCAATGTGGCGGTGAATCAAGGTTTTGAGAGAGAAAATAGGGGAGGGGTGACAGGTTTTGAGAAGCCTATTGAAGATGCTGCAATGGAAGCGGTTGCCACAAAACAGCGAGATGAAACCATTGCAGTGGTGGAGGAACACGAGATTTTGGAGGTGAAAAAAACAGTTGCAGTGAAAGAAAAAGAGGTCAGAGATGTGCTTACTTTGACGGCATTGCCTTCACAATCGGGTGAGGTAGCAGGAGAATCAATTGTAGTAGCAAATGTAGATTTTAGGGAACTTCCACAAGCAGAAGTTATTGATATAGAGAGCAATAAAGAAAACAATAGAACAAAGTCGACTTTTTTTAACAATTTGAAGAGAGCCATTACGCCAGAAGTATTGGCGAGTGATGACATGTACGAATCAGGTACAGATTCGGAGATTTTAGTGTCAATAAGTATGAAGCCCGAACAACATGATTTTATTAAAAAAATATTTAAAAACAATAGATAATGAAACAGTTTAAGAAAATTCAATATTTTGTAAAAAGTTTGAAAACAAGCCTTTGGATGGCATTGTGTGTTTGTGTGTGCAGTTTGTTGTGGGTTCCTGCAAATGCTGCAATGGTGGAAGGAGGAAGCAATGGATTGGAGGGCGAATGGATGGAAACATCACATGGAGTTCACGCTGGAGTTGGGGTACAAGATAGCCTGCCAAAAGCAGAAGGAAGACGTGATTCAACTCGTTTGAAGATTGGCGGCTTAAAAATCATCATTAAAGACAAAGACGATGGGGGAGAAATGGAAATATATTCAGATAAAAGTGATGGTGATTATGACAATAAAAAGGACTGCAACGGTAAGGTGAGGACAAGGTACTTTATGCTGGACTTGGGCTTCAATACCTATTTGTCGGACGGTAGCTTCAATTTGCCGAGTGAATTGAATGATTTAGACTTGGATTATGGTAAGTCGCTCAATGTGAATTTACATTTGTTTCGTCAGCGTATTGGTTTGATTGGCAACAATCTGAACTTTATGTATGGTTTGGAGTTGGCTTGGAATAATTACCATTTTGAAAACGACATCACGCTAATACACGATGCAGATGCACTCATGATTGTGGACAACAATATTGACTTCAAAAAGAACAAATTAGCCACTACTTACCTGCAAATGCCTGTATTGTTCAACATCGAAACGAATCCTCGACAACCTGAGAAGTCCTTTAGAATAAGCGGTGGTGCGTATGGCGGTTTGTTGTTGGGTGCGAGAACGAAACAGAAAAGCAGCGAAAATGGTAAGGTCAAAATCAAAGATGACTTCAACATCAATAAGTTTCGGTACGGTGTCATCGGTCAAGTGGGAATTGGGCCTGTCAATTTTTATGTAGATTATGCACTCAATTCTTTGTTCAAAGATGGTGAGGGACCTGATTTGCGACCACTTTCGATTGGCTTTACCTTGATTCCGTTTTGATAATGTGCTGAATGGCGGTAAGTTTTGAAGACTACCGCCATTCAACTTTTTTTATAAAGCGTCCTATTATTTAAAAAAGACTGCTTCAAACTTTGCCAAGGTAGCTATTTTGGATTTGTTGAGTACCAAAGTGTTTCCAGTAATGGTATAGTTGTCAATGATTTCTAAGACTTTAAAGAAATTGGACTCCTCCTTCATATTCTTACAGGCCATTTTGGTAGATATCATTTTAGAAAATGTTATTCTATTGCCGTTCTTCACTTCATACACTCCACTAAATGAATTGCAGCCTCCGCTACCCGAAACGCTATTGTCTTCTGATACCAGTACCATGTGAGCCTCCTTTGGATTGTTTTTATTTCCTTTTATGGCTTGTCCTCCCAGTTCTACGAGTCTCCAATAGGTTTCGGTCAATTGATTTTGCTTTTTTTTCAGCACATATTTATCCGCCAATGCACCTGTTATTCTTTCTCCTTTCATGTCGAGTTTGAAAAGAGCATTTTCACCAACCATGTATTTTACAGATAATTTGTCTTCGTCAAAGTCAGCAAGGGCTATCTTCCCTCCATCACCATCCCATACAAATCCGCCTTTCTTCTCAAAAATGGTATCTTCTTTCCCAAGATATTTGGTTTTGTAGATGTAGGTTAGATTTTTGTTTAAAGTGATTTCGGTTTGTATGCCTTCACAATCAGCACAGGGCAATATTCCTTGATAGATTCCTTCCCAATCCAAGGAATTTTGACTGTGGTGTCCAGGGTCAGGATTAGATGGATTCGTATTAGAGTTGTTGGGTTCTGTTGGGTTTTGTGTGGCATTACAGGCGATGAAACTGAAGGCGATCAGAATCAGCACAATCAATCGGTTATTCATATTGATTCTCTTATAGTTTGTTGATTAGGAAAGGAAATGAATGTGGATTTTACATTTGATGTAAAATGCAATAAAAGAACGCTTTTGAGGAGATAATGTTTATCGTTCTATGGATTGTCTCCTTCAATGGGTCAATCTTCGTCTTCATCCAATTGATCTACCAAATCAATTACCCATGCAAGGACTTTGGAACTCAAGTACTTGGACATTCCCGCTTTTCGGCTCGCACTTTTGAGGATGTTGATGTTTTTGTAGCCGATGCTTCGTTCTTCTGCCAAAGTGATGTAATTTTCCCAATCTCGATTTGAAATGATGTCAAATTGAGCACGCATGATGTCTAAATCAGTCGGGTCGTTGATGTCGTATTTTGCCATAGTTTGAAGGTTGTTTTGTTTTTTTGAACACAAAGGCTTTAAGGCACAGTGTGTTGTTTTGTTTGATTATTTTTTGACGCTCAAATATAATTATAAATCAACATAGACTGACACTTCATTTTGAAAATGCAATTGATCGTCTGTATCTACTTCAATAGTAAAAGTATGCTCCCCTTTTTGAAATTGAGCTTTTTCTATAAATTCGGGCATGAAATAAAAGGTAACACCACCCCAACGAAATGTACGAGTTTCTAAATTTGGAAGACTTGTTAAATTTGAATTTGCAGAAATACTGACACCTTCATAAATGAAATCTTTATCACACTTCAATATTAGGCTACTTTCTACAATTTTATTTTCGTAGGTTTCTCCACATGAATTTGCAAAAGAATTTGAGATTATTCCAAAATTGTTTTGCATTCCTAACCTTATTTGTTCATAAGTCAAAGTCAAAATCAAAATAAAATCTTGTTTTATTGTATCTGCTTTACGTACAGATGAAGATCGTGAGTTGTAAACTTCAATTTCACCTCCTCCTGTAATTTGATAGGTGTATGTACAACAATTGTGTAAGAAAATACAACAGAAAAATAGAGATAAATAACAAATAAAGGTTCTGATTAGTGTTTTCATATTGGTAGTTTAATTTTTAAATACGTAAAATACGAAATCTAATTCAAAAAATCAAAACAAACTCATCTGCTCAGGTAATTTCGGCAAATCATCCACAGGAAAAGTAGGCACATTGCCGACTTCAATGCCCAATGATTCGCACTTTTCCTTCAATAATTCGTGAAAAAAGCGAGCAATGGTAGGAGTCGTCAATTCTCCAGGTGAATGGATAAATACATAAGGTGTTTTGCCCAATTGCAGCCATTCTGCCACGATTTGGGCGAGATAGATAAACCTTGTTCGGTTGGCTTCGGGTGTAGGATGTCCCACAAAACGTAGAAAAGGATGCTCGGCAGTTGTGGTGAAATAAGCGGGCATTTGTGGTTTTTTGCGCTGTGCGCCAATGATGTGTTCATCTTCCGATTCGATGGCGTGAAGCGTTGAGGTATCAAATATGGCCCTATTCATGCCGAGTCGCTGCAATGTATCGTTCAGCTCTTGATTTGCGGTTTCGTTGCGATAAAAATCAAGGTGCCGTACTTCAACGGCATAGGTCAAATCTTGTGGCAAAGTTTGCAGAAATTGCTCCAAAACAGGCAGACCTTTTCGATTGAAGGAGGGAGGCAATTGAAGGAAAAAAACGCCGATTTTCTCCAAAAGCGGTTCTAAACTCCCCAAAAAGTGCGTCACTTCTTTTTGCACATTTTGCAGCTTATACACATGGCTGATGAGTTTGGGAAATTTGAAGCTGAACCGAAAATCTTTTGGCGTGTCCATTTTCCAACGCATGACCATAGAGGCTTTGGGCAAACCATAAAAAGTATTGTTGCCTTCAACAGTGTTGAAGACCTTGGCATATTGTGATAAATAGTCTTTTGGTTTGGCTTTGGGCGTAAAAAAAGAACCTTCCCAGTCTTTGTTTGCCCAAATCGGACAGCCGAGGTAGTAGTTTTGCATGGTTGAAATTGTTTTATGGTTGAATTGCTATACTGTGTAAATAGTTCAACCATAAAACAATACGGCAATTCAACCATTTTCTACAAGTTTATTTAGTCCCAAACCACGCCACAGGCACAATCATTTCTTGAATGGACATACCGCCATGCTGGAAAGTATTGTTATAGTAATTGACGTAGTGATTGTAGTTGTTCGGATAGACAAAATAGCTGTCTTCTTTGGCAAAAATGAAGGTCGAACTCACATTCGGGCGAGGAAGTTGTGCCTCAATTGGGTTACGCACTTCATAGACCTCTTTAGAATTATATTGAAGATTTCTGCCATGTTTATAGCGAAGATTGGTAGTTGTATCCCTATCTCCAATTACTTTTTTAGGCGTATTCACCCGAATCGTACCGTGGTCGGTAGTGATAGCAATTCGCACATCTTTCTCAGAGATTTTTTTCAATGCCTCCCAAAGTGGCGAATAACTGAACCAAGATTTGGCGATAGAACGGTAAGCCGCTTCATCACTCGCCAATTCCTTCAACACTTCCATCTCGGTACGTGCGTGAGAGAGCATATCCACAAAGTTGTAAACAATTACATTGAGGTCATTGTCTAATAGATTGTGAATATTATCCATTAGTTCTTTGCCCGAACGGTGATTGGTGATTTTGGTGTAACTGAATTTCAACTTCTCATTACCTGTTCGATCCAAAAGATCCTCCAAAAAGTCTGCTTCATGCAGATTTTTACCTCCTTCTTCTACGTCGTTTTTCCACAATCTCGGAAAACGCCTTTCGATGTTGTAGGGAGTCATACCTGCAAAAATAGCATTGCGGCTATAATGGGTTGTAGTAGGCAAAATGCTGTAAAAATAGTCTTCGTCCAAAAACCGAAACTCCTCAGAAATAATGGGCTTCAATACTTTCCATTGGTCGTATCTAAGGTTGTCTATCAGTATCATGAAGTTGGATTTGCCTTTTTCGAGGCGGGGTAGGATTTTGTCACGCATCAAATTGTGCGACATAGTAGGACCTTCGTCATGGCTTTGAATCCATTTCATATAGTTACGGCTCACATACTTGCAAAATTCTTTGTTCGCCTCACTTTTTTGCATGGAGAGTACCTCCTGCATTTCCTGCGTATTGGCATTGTCCAATTCCAATTCCCAATACACAATTTTTCTATACACATCTACCCAACCTTCATAGTCTAAGCCCATTTGGATGTCCATAAAAATTTTGGAAAACTCCTGCTGATAGCCAGAAGTAGTGGCATTGCTGACCAATCTTCTGCCCTCCATAATTTTTTTGAGGGTCAAAAGAATTTGATTGGGGTTAACAGGTTTTAGGAGGTAGTCGGTGATTTGTGCACCGATTGCATCCTCCATAATGTTCTCCGCCTCATTTTTGGTAATCATCACCACAGGCAGAGCAGGATTTACTTCTTTTATTTTGGTAAGTGTTTCTAAGCCAGTCATTCCAGGCATAGATTCATCCAAAAGCACTACATCTATCTTCTCGGTTTTACAAAGTTCTACCCCATCATAACCATTGGTCGCTTTCAGAATATCATAGTCTTTTTTTTCGAGGAACAGGATTTGGGGTTTGAGATTGTCAATTTCATCATCTATCCATAAAACTCTTACATTCGCCATAAATATATTTTTGATTATTAATTGATTTTTCAGATTAAAACTGCAAATACAAACACTTCAATTGCAGATAGGATTACAACACAACGACCGTATGTTAATGTTTAATATTTGGAGTACAAAGAAAAAGAATATTTTTGGCGATTGGTAAGACAACTAACGTTTTTTGCTTACGAAAACGGAATTAGTGCTTCAACAACTTTTCTGTCTATCTACTGAAGCCGTTGGAAACCTTCACTAGATAACCAGAAAAGTAACGAAAGAATGGGGCGAAGAACACAATGAGGAGGATCCTTTAAAACTAAAATCAGAATAGAATTGTAAATATTTTCAAAAAAATGCCGCAGCAATCGGAGTATAAACTCTCTACTGATTTTACAACGATACGTAAACCTGAGTCGCCAACATTGGAAAGGCGTGAATCTGTTAAAATTCCGAACATGGGTATTTATAGCAAAATAATGTAGGATTGCCAACAAAATAAGTGCCACATTTGAGGTGGAGACTTTTGAAGTTTACTCTTTGAAGAATATTGATTTTCATTGTAATGAGAGAACCTTTGAAGTAAAACTTCAAATGTCTAAATCGGGACTGTTAGTTACAAATTCACTTCAACTTCTCGCTTATAATCCACTGGAATGTCAAAGTCTATGTCCATGACTCGAACTGTTACGGTTCCCTTGTAATGAACTTCAACGTTTTTCTTGGTCAATACCGACAGAGCTGTGCCCAAAATACCGCCTTTACCCAATTTTTTGAGGGCAAATTCGGTGGATAAAGGAACTGAAAAATCGCTCATTGCAGGAATACTTACAGATTCCACAGTTTGTACTGCTCGACCTACTTCTGCTCCTTCAACGCTTAAAATCACATCCGTTGCTACCAAATTGACACTGACTAAATTGGGATTGTGCAGTACGGCATCTGCTTCAATAGTTATCATTTTGTTGGCAAAATCTGTCACTCGTACATTGTTCATACTCTGGAAAACGATGTCTTTAGGCCCTTCACAAGCCGTAAAAATAAGGAAGGGAAACAAGACAATAATTAATATGTTTTTCATGGATTTTTTTGGTATTTATGAGTTCAAAGATAGGGAATCTGTCAAAATAAAATTGAATATAGAAATGCCTTTTGGTTTTTTGTACTTTTGCAAACATTCTAAGTAGCTAAATGATAACCATGCAAAGAGGGAAATTTATTGTTTTTGAAGGAATTGACGGTTCGGGTAAGAGCACACAAGTCAAATTATTGTCGGATAGGCTGAAGGAAAACGGAAAGGATATTTACCAAACTTTTGAACCGACTAACAGTCCTATAGGTTCGTTGATTCGCAATATTTTGTATGGGCGAATTGAAGGGGATGAAAAAACAATGGCGGCTTTATATTTGGCAGACAGACTGGATCATATTCAAAACGGAACGAATGGAATGTTGAAGCAAATTGAAGCGGGTAAGCATGTGATTGCAGATAGGTATTATTTTTCATCTTATGCGTATCATGTTCCTCATGTCACTTTGGATTGGGTGGTGAATGCAAATAGCATTTGTGCAGAATTGTTGCGTCCTGATTTGATTGTCTTTGTGGATATTACTACTGAAACGAGCATTGAGCGACTCTCAAAAGGCAGAACAGAGTTGGATAAATACGAAAATTATGAACGAATTTCAACGGTCAGAAAAAACTATTTTGCTGCTCTCAAACGATTTGAAGGAAAAGAGAATGTGGTGATTATTGATGGTAATCAACGTATTGAAGCCGTTGCTAATGATATATGGAATTTGGTAGCTGCTATTTTACACTAACTTATTTTCATATTTTAGTAAAATTTTTTATGTTTTTTTCTTTATCTTTATTTCTTTATATTTTGGCATGATTATAGTCTTTTTTTGCTTAATCTATTTTATTCCAGTTACTCAAACCCTCATTCAATGAAAGTTAAAACCATACATGGTTATTCTATTGCAGAAATTACCAATGGACTTGAAAAATTATTGCAGTCTGAATTCCAGCCCACCTTAGCATTTGTTTTTACTTCTGTCGCTTACAATATTGAAGAGCTCAGTAATGTTTTTACCCAAAAAGAAATTGACATTGTGGGGTCAACTACTTCTGGTGAATTCATTGACGATGAAGTATTTGAAAAAAGTATCGTGGTGATGTTGATGGACATCAATCGAGATTATTACCGAATTTATTTTGGCGAAGTAGGTGAATACACCAAAACCTATGAGGTAGGTAATGCTTTGGCGAACTACTCAAAAGAACATTTTTCGAATCCTGCCTACATTTCTGTGTTCAGTACGGCAATCAATGGAGAACTATTGGTCAGCGGAATTGACGATGTTTTACAAAATGATTTTCGTATATTTGGAGGAATGGCGGGAGATGACGCTGCAATGGTGGCTACTTATGCTTTTACGAATCACAAAAGTAGCGACAATGCGTTGGTTGCATTGATTTTAGATGCAGATAAAATTGCAGTAAATGGACTCGCTCTTAGCGGATGGGAACCTTTGGGGGCGACCAATGTGATTACTAAATCAACTGGAAACATAATTTATACCATTAACAATAAACCTGCACTAGATATTTTCAAAGCTTTTTTTGGAGAATACCATAGTGTCAATGAGGAAGACGGCACTGTTGCGATTGCAACTGCTCAATACCCGATTCAAGTGGAAAGAAATGGAGGCTATGCTTTGCGTGCGCCACTGAACGCCAACGAAGAAGATGGTTCCTTGATGATGGCAGGGCCTGTAAGAGAGGGGGAAAAATTTAGGTTTTCTATTGCGCCAGGATTTGAAATTATCGAAAATACAGTGGACGGATTTAAGGATTTTAGAGACGAACATCAAGATGCTGATGCCTTAATCCTTTTTTCTTGTTTGGCTAGACACATGTCTTTGGGGCCATTGGTAGAGCAAGAGATTGAGGGAATTAGCGAACTGTGGGATGCTCCACTTGTAGGGTTCTTTACATATGGTGAAATTGGCAGAAATTCAAACGGTGCTTCTAATTTTTACAATGAAACTTGCTCCTTGGTGACTTTGAAAGAAATTTAATTCTTACATGCTCGCTTTTTTTATTTAGTATGTCAAAACCGAAAAATAAATACATAGAGGAACTTGAACACCTCCTTCAATCACATATCTTTGAAGAGCAGGAACAAAGAGCTATTGCCAAAATTTTAAAAAAATTAGGTCAAGAAATTGTTTATTCCGATTTCAAAGTACAACGAACACTAAGTGATAAAAATATAATTACCAACGTATTAAACAAAACTATTCAAGATTTAGAAGAAAAAAGTGTTGCGCTGGAATTGCAAAAAAAGCTGCTCGAAGAACAATCAAAATTCAAGGAACAACTCTTTGCCAATGTAAGTCATGAACTGCGAACCCCCTTGAATGGTATTCTAGGCATGAGTTATCTGTTAGAAGAAACGACCTTAGAAGCTACACAAAAAAACTATGTAGATGTCATCAAAAGCTCGGCAGATAATTTATTGGTAATCATCAATGACTTACTCAACTTGTCTAGTATCAATGCAGGGCAACTCAAGATAAACTCAGAACCGTTTAGCACCGAAAAATTTTATAGTGACCTACACGGTTTGCTGAATATCAAAGCACAGGAAAAAAACTTACATCTAAGTTTTTATGTATCGCCCAATGTTCCTAAATACCTGATGGGAGACCGTACAAGACTTTATCAGGTCTTGCTGAATTTGCTCAACAATGCTATCAAGTTTACCCATGTTGGAAGTGTTGCTTTATCTACAAGTATAGAGTGTTTTTCTGAGAATTCTGTTGTACTGAGGTTTGAAATAGTAGATACAGGCATTGGGATTGCTCCCGAAAAAAAGACCACCATATTCGACAGTTTTACGCAAGTACACAGCAAACAAGATTTTGTCTATGAAGGTACAGGCCTGGGACTCAACATTGTGAAAAAACTCTTGGACTTGATGGAAGGAGATATTGAGGTAAATAGCGAAATCAATGTCGGTACTACCTTTACCGTCACAATTCCGTTCCAAATTCCAAGTGACGCACTCATTCATCAATTCCAACAACAACAGACCCGCCTTTCTATTCCTCGAAGTTGGCTTAGTAAAAACATTATTTACATCGAAGATAACAAAGCAAACTTACTCTATGCAAAGAATATGTTTGCTAATTGGAACATCCAAATTGATACAGCAGAAGATTTGAAAGAGGCGGCTGAAAAATTAATGGCTGTCAAATACGATTGTATTTTATCGGATGTGAAACTGCCTGATGGCAACGGTCTGGATTTCATCAAAAAACTTCGGGAAGATATCAGCTCACTCAACCAGAATACACCTGTCATCGTATTAACAGCTGGTGCAAATGAAAAAGGCGAAATATTGTCTAAGAAGCTCAATATCATTGGTTATATTGGCAAGCCATTTCCACCTGCAACCATTATCAAAAACCTCAATTTAGTGTTTGCCACCAATATGTCTCGTGCCAATCTCAACGTCCAACAGACTCCCCTTTTAACCATTCAAACTCCTACTAATCCTGATGATTATTTGGCACATTTGCGAAAATTGATGAACAATAATGGCATGAACATGGCTGAAATGATTGACATATTTTTGAATCAAGTCCCCGAAACCCTGAAAAATATGGAAGTTGGTATTCAATCAGCTGATTGGGAACAGGTACATTTTGAAGCACATAAAATCAAATCCTCCATTATGGTAGTTGGCCTAAATAAACTACAAGATTCAATTCTAAAAATCAACAAATACAGCCAGAATAAGGAAAATCTCTATCAAATTCCCGCCCTTTACAATTCCTTCAAAAAACAAGTGCTTATAGAAGTCCAACAATTGAACAAAGCAAAAGAAGACTTGTTAGATACTGTCTAAAATTGCAAACAAATCCTACCTTTGCATTTGAAGTAGAATGGAATTTATTCCGTTTTAAACTACTCAATAAAGACCAATCCAATTATTTCCATGAAGCATATTTCCTTTCGTACTTACTTACTTCTTTTTGTTGCGGCATTGTGCGTGAGTATTTTCTCGCTCGGCTGTCAAAATAGTCAACAGACACTACCAGTATTGAAAAAAATCGATAAACCATTTCAATTTGTTGATCAAGACAGCACCTTGATTTCAGAAAAAGATGTAGCGGGAAAAATCTATGTCACCGATTTCTTTTTCACCACCTGCCCTACCATTTGCCCTATCATGAAAACGCAAATGTTGCGGGTCTATGATACCTTCAAAGATGCCGATGACCTGCTATTGATTTCACATACCATTGACCCAAAGCACGATACCGTTGCAGTTTTGAAGGAATTTGCCGAAGGATTGGGTATTTCATCCGATAGGTGGCATTTGCTGACGGGTGACAAAGATGCAATTTACGAAATGGCGGAAACCTATATGGTCGTTGCAGAAGAAGATGAACGTGCGCCGGGCGGTTTTATCCATAGCGGTGCGTTTATGCTTTTGGACAAAAAACGTCAAGTAAGAGGTATTTTTGACGGCACAAAAGAAAAAGAGGTGGATAAATTGATGGATGCAATCAAACAACTGCAAAATGAAAAATAATTCTTTACTGCAATTAGTGTTATTTATCCTATTTTTTATTTCACTACAATGGTTGAATGGATGTGCCAATGAACCTGTAGATATTGGTCAAAAAAATTACGAATTGTATTGTGCCAACTGCCATAAAAGTGACGGGCAAGGCCTCGCAAATTTGATTCCGCCTTTGGCAAAGTCTGATTATTTGATGCAACACATTGAAGAACTTCCTTGTATTCTTTATTATGGTTTGGAGGGCGAAATTGTGGTGAATGGACGCACTTTCAAACAGCCCATGCCTGCCAACAAAGAACTGAGTTCTCAACAGGTGATGCACATCACCAACTACATCCTCAATCAATGGGGCAATGAATACCGAAAAATCTATCGGCAAGAATTGGAACAATGGTTTGAGGATTGTTCAAAGAAATAAAGGTATTCAAAATTTAGAATCAAAATCACCCCTCACCAGCTGATATACTTCAACAAAACATACAAGAGAAAGCATAATTTAACCAAGCTTGTGTAAATTTGCAGCTTTTATTTTGGACGCTGTCTAGGTTGCAATACAATTGAAGTCTTTTCAGAATCATAAGAAGTTATTTCAATGCAAAAATTGGTCATAAAAGTAGGCACTTCAACGCTCACGAAGGGAACAAACCGCATTTCACGGGGCAAAATTGAAGATTTGGCCCGACAGATTTTGGTATTGCAGGAGCGATTTGAGTGTGTGGTGGTCAGTTCTGGTGCGATTGCGGCTGCCAAACAATCACTCGAATTGAGTGGTAGCAATCCCATTGCAGTCAAACAGGCTCTTGCAGCGATTGGACAACCCAATTTGATTCGCATTTACCAAGAAGTGTTCAGCGATTTTGGCTTAAAAACAGCGCAATGTTTGCTCACCTACCAAGATTTTAGGAACGAAACCTCCCGCACCAATACCAAAAATACGCTCAATATTTTGTTGCAAAACCACTTCATTCCGATTGTGAATGAGAACGATACAGTGGCTACCGAAGAAATCATGTTTGGCGACAATGACAAATTGGGAGCGTTGACGGCTGGCTTGTTGGAAGCGGATTTATTGGTATTGGTGTCCGATATTGACGGTTTATATACCAAAGATCCGAACCATTATCCCGATGCAGCATTTATTGATGTGGTAGAAGATTTGGAGAAAGTGCGTCATTTTGGGGGAAAATCAAAATCGCAGCAAGGAACTGGCGGAATGTACTCTAAATTGGTGGCTGCCGAAATTTGCCTAAAACATGGGGTCGAAATGTGGATTGTGAATGGTACGGCGGATGCCTTTGTAGTAAAGGCATTGGAGGGAAAAATACCTTTTACCCGCTTCAAAGCATTAAACTCAGAATCAATAAAAATAAATCATGTCTAAACGTTTTCAATTGAAGGTCAAAGAAGTAGTGCAAGAAACGGCGGATGCCATCAGTATTCACTTCAAACAACCTTTTTTCAAGAAAGTAAAATATTTACCGGGTCAATACCTCACCCTGTGTGTAGCGATTGATGGAAAACAATACAACCGATGTTATTCTCTGTGTACTTCTCCTCATACAGATAGCACATTGGCAGTGACGGTCAAGCGAGTTGTTGATGGGGTAGTGTCTAACTATCTGAATGACAATGTAAAAGAGGGAAGTAAATTGGAGATAATGGGACCAGATGGGCGTTTTACGATAGATCCTGATATTGACAACAACCGTCACGTAGTATTGATTGGCGGTGGTAGTGGTATTACGCCTTTGATGTCTATTCTAAAAACGACCCTTTCCTTGGAGATTCAAACAAAAGTTTCTCTGCTTTATGCCAATCGAGATGAAAAAAACATCATCTTCAAAAAAGAACTGGATGATTTGCAACGCCAATATTCCAATAATTTTAAGGTGGTATATTTTGTGGATAAAAAGCAGAATGTGAATTGGAACGAAGGTCGTGAAGGGTTTTTGACTCCTACTGCACTCAAAGAAGTGTTGAAAGAACTACCGCAATACGATGCCGAGCAAACCGAATATTTTTTGTGCGGTCCAGGTGGGTTGATTGATGTGGTCCAAGCTACTTTGACTGGCTTAGACATTCCCAAAGACACGATTCACCGAGAGTTTTTTGTGATTGAAAAGGCAGCTGTTTCTATTCCTTCTGCTGCTATCAATACGCAAAGGGTAAAGGTTCGTTTTGAAGGTGAAGAACATGAGATTGAAGTGAATCCTAAAGATACGATTTTGGATGCTGCTTTGGCAGTAGGTGTTGATTTGCCTTTTTCTTGTCAATCAGGTATTTGCTGTACCTGTATGGGTAAGTTGAAAAGTGGGAAGGTGCATATGGACATCAATGAGGCTCTGAGCGCAAAGGAAATTGAAGAGGGTTTTGTGTTGGTGTGTCAATCGCATCCCTTGACGGATGATGTGGTCGTGGAGATGCAATAAGTTATTGTATTAAAGCAGGTTAGATTTTGCTGATTCTAACTAATTCTGCGGAATACTTCTAAGTCTATTGCTTTTGGACTTTGGACGAAAGATTAAAGACATAAGACAAAAGATTTTAAATCATTGATAGCAAAGGAATTAAGTAAAATTGTATTTTTAATGCAATTTACTCGTAACCAAACATTTACTTCTTTTGTTCAAAGTCCAAATTACATCCCCCATTTAAAGACCCATAGATTAACAAATCTTCAAGCCAATTTTCATGATAGCAAAATGGAATATTGGTGAGCAGGGTTCAAAACTCCATTTAGTTTTTTTGTTGTAAGGAGTAAAAACACTCATGCCCCTTGATAATTCTTTCGGTTTTTTTGAAATCTTGCGTTTACGCTTAACTTCTCCTAACTTTGGTTCTGTTTTTTGCATCGCTCTTGAGTTTTGATTGTTTGCAATACTGATTTAAAACTTTTGGGCTATTTTCAATAATGCACAGAATTGGTTAGAATCAGGTTTTTTTGACTACAAAATTGAGGTGTAACCATGTTTTTGCAATAATTCACCCATTTTTTATAGTTTTAATCGAAAAATCACCCCTTATCACCATGTCCTTACTATTAAAACCCTATTGTATAATCCTTGCTCACCTCATTTTTAGCTGCAAAAACATCTGTTTTGTAAGTTTTTTATTGTGTTATTTGTCCATGTATGCTCAAATACCTGCCGATTCCATCCAAATAGATTATTACTATCCAAATAAACTTCAATATGAGGATGCTGTTTACAAAGAAAATATTCGCACGGTTTTATTTCATGTAAAAAACCAACAGCTTACACCTGCAATTATTCCGCTATCAGGCGAACTTCAATTGGAATTGACCTTTGACGAATTGGGCGAGGAGGTGAATTATTATAGTTATCAATTGGTGCTTTGCGATGCCGATTGGACACCTTCGAGTTTGGATTCCTTTGACTATATCAATGGATTTATTGAGCAAGACATAACACGCTATCAGTTTTCACTTAATACCTTTCAGCCTTATACACAGTACCAATTGGAGATTCCGAACCGCAATATGCAAATTACCAAATCGGGTAATTATTTATTGAAGGTTTATCGAAGTGGTGATGAAGACGACTTGGTTTTGACGAGGCGGATGATTGTGTATGAAAATTTTATGCGAATTGAAGGACGTTTTTCAAGTCCGACTTTGACTGCTGTATTGCGAACCCACCAAAGACTTGATTTTAGCTTGGTTCATAAGGGTTTGAATATTGTAAATCCAATGGCTGAACTCAATGTGGTGGTGCTTCAAAACGGACGGTGGGACAATGCTTTGAAGAATTTGAAGCCCACGTTTATGCACGTTGACGAGTTGATTTACAATTTTGCGAACAGAAACCTATTTGAAGCAGGCAATGAGTTTCGGTACTTCGATTTTCGGAGCATTCGGTATCGTAGCGAAAGGGTAAAAAGATTGGAAGAAGACAAGGAAATGCGTGAAAAACACGTTTATTTGAAAGAAGACTACCCCCGCACTCCTGAAGGCATTCGTTTTAGAATCAACTATACTGACTTCAATGGCAGATATGAGATTGGGATGCGAGATGGTTTGTTCAACTATTTGGATGCCGATTATGCTTTTGTGCATTTCACCTTGCCCTTTGATGAACCGTTGAGGAATGGTAATATATACTTGTTTGGAGGTTTTACGGATTGGCAAATCGCTCCTCGCTATCAGTTGAAATACGATTATGAACAAAAAGCATATCAAGCTTGTATTTATTTGAAGCAAGGTTTTTACAACTATCAATATGTGCTGCTGGAGGATGGAGATTTTGTACCAAAAGCGGAGCCATTTGAAGGAAATTATTACCGCACTGAAAATGATTATACCATCTTGGTGTATCACCGCAAATTTGGGGCAAGATATGACCGATTGATTGGAATAAAAACCTTAAATTCGAGAATCTAATTCTTTTAGACTTTGGACGAGGAAACAAAGATGTAAGAAGCAGGAATTTAATTTATTGATAACAAATTATTTGTGTTGAATTGCATTGGTGAACTAAATTTTTGATTATCAAATTTTTATAAGTTGTTTCCTATTTCTTTTATCCAAAGTCCAAAATTCTTTAACTTAGTAAAAAATTGCAATAGAGTGTTATCGAATACAAAGCCTAAAACAGGGAGTTTTATACTGGCCGAGCCTTTTATGAACTGTCCCGAATTTGATAGAACCGTTGTGCTATTATGTGAACACGACGAAGTAAAGGGTACTTTTGGTTTGGTGGTCAATCGAAAACTAAAAGAAACATTATCGGATGTAGTCCCTGATATAGACGCATTTGATGCACCGCTGTATTATGGTGGCCCTGTTGGTGAAAATACGCTGTATTATTTACACGATTACAGCGAGTTGATTGAAGGTAGCACAAAAATAGCGGAAGGTATTTATATGGGCGGTGATTTTGAACAAATCAAATCCCTTATCAATACCCGCCAAATTGATCCTCGTTTTATTCGTTTTTATATAGGATATTCAGGTTGGGAAGGAGGACAATTGAAGGAAGAAATGGGAACTAATTCATGGATTGTTGTACCCAGTCAATCAAAATATATTTTTGGTGCTGATTCGACAAACCTTTGGAGAGAAATACTTCGAGATACCAATGACGATCATTTTCGCATTATTTCTCATTTTCCAGAATCGCCCTCTTTGAATTGATTTTTCAAGCATGACAATGACAAACAATCACCACTTTTTAGATAATCTGATAGATACAGTTCCTTTGGGAATCATAGTGCTAAGTGAGACTGGAGAGGTATTAAAAACAAATCAGCAAGCAATAGAAATAATAGGGATTTCTATTGAGGAAAAAGAACCAAAAGAAAAACGACTTTCAGATTTAATGGACTCTATGCCTGAGTGGAGTGAATATTTGCAAATGGTGATTAAAAAACGGTTACAACCCTTCAATTTTGTAACCTCATCTTTTGAAAATAAAACACTAAAGCTTCAAAGTCAATGGATTTCAGATACCTTTATCATATTTGTTGAAGATATTACCAAAATCAACAGCATCGAAAAACAGGCCTTACACGCTACCCTGGAAGGTCAAGAACAGGAACGGCGGCGAATTGCACAAGAAATACACGATGGATTGGGACCACTTTTTTCATCACTGACCATGCACATCGAATCTTTGGAGGCCATCATTGAAGAAAAAACACCCGAGTTTATTTTTGAGTGTTCTATTCTTCGAGAACTATCCAAAACCATTGCACAAGATATTCGGGCTATTTCACATGATTTGATGCCTTCAGCAGTTGAAGATTTTGGAGTAGCAACAGCTTTAGAAAACTTATGCGATAGTACAAACGAAGTGGCGAAAGCTGAAATAAGTTTTTATGGAACGAATGTAGAACAGCGTTTGGACAAAAACATTGAATTAGGTTTGTACCGAATCGGGCAGGAATTACTCAACAATGCACTGAAATATTCTAAGGCAGAAAATATTGTTATTCAATTGATAAGACATCCAAATAGCATTGTACTGATGGTAGAGGATGATGGCATAGGTTTTGATAATCAACTAATGAAAGATAAGAAAAAAGGTATTGGTTGGCGCAATATCAATACCCGTACTAAATCTTTAGGAGGTTTATTTACGATTGATAGTCGAGTTGGAGAAGGAGTATTGGGAACAGTCGAAATTCCATTAAAAAACTAAAACTGCCAATTAAAAAAACATTAAATAATATTGTATATTATTTATTTGCTTCTATTTTATTCCTTATACTTTTGTTACTTCTCTTTTCTGTCTGCGTCACAAGCTTCAAAAACACTCCCCAATGATAAAAGTAATTGTAGCTGATGACCACAAAATGATCCGACATGGCATCATTTCCCTGCTGAAAGAAGAAACCGATATTTTGGTAATAGGTGAAGCGGACAACGGTAAAGAAGTAATTTTACTTCTACAAAAAAAAATGGCAGACATTGTGTTAATGGATATTGACATGGGCGACTACAATGGCATTGATGCAACCAAACAAATTACCAAATTATATCCTGATGTAAAAGTATTGATCGTATCAATGTATAGCGACTTGAGTTACATTACCAAAGCTTTTGAAGCAGGTGCAAAGGGGTATCTGCTTAAAAACGCAGGTAAAAACGAAATGCTCAAAGCCATTGACCTGCTGATGAGAGGTGAAACGTATTGTAGTACAGAAGTTTCTGCAAAATTAGTTGCCCATTTGCAAGGAAAAATTAGCAACAAAAAAAAGCAGGAAGGAATTCCGCTTACCCGCCGAGAAATGGAAGTTCTCAAACTCATTGCGGCTGAATATTCTAATCCCGAAATTGCTGAAGAATTGTTTATCAGTATCCGAACGGTTGATACGCACCGCCGCAATTTGCTGACCAAATTGGGCGCAAAAAATACGGCTGGTTTGGTCAAATATGCTATCAAATATGGTTTGGTGGAATAAAAAAACATAAAAAAATAATGAATTACACAAAACTAAGTAAAACACTCTCCAAAATATTGCGTCATCGCCCTGAGCAATTTGGCATTATCCTCGACCCAGAAGGTTGGACATCTTTGGAGTTGCTTCTCAACAAATTGAGGCAACAAAAAACATGGGAAAACCTGACCCAACAAGATATTTTGGATATGATGGCGGCGGCAGATAAGCAACGCTATGAGGTGAAAGACGGCAAAATAAGAGCATTTTATGGTCATTCCATCACTCAAAAAATCACCAAAACGACCAACGAACCGCCTGAAATACTCTATCACGGCACACCGAGAACAACAGTGCCATTGATTGAAAAAAGTGGGCTTCTACCCATGAATCGCCAATATGTGCATCTTTCGGCTGACATTCAAACGGCTATGATTGTTGGTGAAAGGCGGGATAGTAAGCCTACTATATTGGAAGTCAAAGCATTGGAAGCACATCAAAGTGGCATTGACTTCTACCTCGAAAACAATGGAATATGGTTGGCAGAACCGATTCCGCCTCGGTTTATCGTTTTTCCTACAACATAGTTTTTTGGCACAAATGAAAACACCTATCTATCCCAAAACCTTCTTATTCCCCAAAAACGGCTGATGGTATTGCCGTTTGCATCACTGTTTTTCTTTCTTTAATCGTCATATCCAATATCTCTTAAATAAAATTTATTCAATTATTTAATAAATCCTCCGTTGATTCTAATTATTATTACTATTTTATCGTAACTTGTTCTCAATATTCATTTCATCAAATACAAACCTCATTACGATGCACATACATTGGCAATATGTACTCAAAAAAATAGAAGAGCAGTACGAAATCAAAAACCCTTCGGAGTGGAATGACAACAATAAGGCTGCTCTTAAGAAATTGAAGGATGATATAGAAGGTAGTGTTAGAAATGCAATTCTTCAAAATACCGACATTGCTAAAAAATTCATCAAGGACAAAAGAACTAATTTTTTCACCTTACCTCTTGAAAAAAAACAAGCATGTCTGGAAAAATTAATTTCAGAAGGAAATGTAATCAACTTTAGGCTTGATGAAAGAATTTTGATGAGTAAATTCGAAGAACGGAAATACCCTTCACAAGAACGAATTAGAAATTGCTTCTCTATCTTTATTTTCAATAAGTTGTTTCGTCAGTTTTGCCAGTCTAATTTACAGCCAATTGATACAATGACTAATAAAGTTGAAGTAGAAAGCAACCGAATCAATCAGTTCAACAATACCTACTGGTGGGTTTTTTATCATCACTATGAAGAAACATCTCGAACTGGAAAACTGGGTAAAGCCATTTTAAATATTTCAGATAAAAATACTGTATTTCTTCAAAATGTAGAAACTGATACCTCAACACATTATGAAGGAAAAATCGAATTAGAAGAAAGTAATCAACATTTGTATCTTGATTTAAGATCCATTGAAGGAAGAGGGAAACATTTAAGGATTACTGTTTTTAAGGGAATAGGAAAGGTTTACCCAATCATGATTGGAGTCTATACCAATATTTATTCAAATAACTCAATGGCAGCAGGAAGCATTGTACTGGAGCAAATTAAAAATCATTTTGAAGAGGTTTTTGAAGCCAACAGTTTTTCTTTTAAAGAAGCACAGTCAAACGGTGTGTCGCCTACAATTGTTCAATTCCTTAAAGAACGAGGTCAAAATTACCTCAAGGCTCCTAATAGTATTTTGACCATTGACAAGCTAAAGGAATGGTTGGAATTGCAGCAAAAGCGGTAAGTGCTCTCCGCAATTTCTCTGCAAATAGCTTACATTTTATACACTTCAATTTGCTTGTTTATTGCTTTTGATTTGCTCGTTCTGAATCTTGCTTGTGGATTAAATTTGCAGGGCAACTGATGTTGGTTGTGTTTGTAAAATTAGCCTACCCATGAAACAAGGAAATAAAATCTATTTTTTAATTATTCTAGCTTCGTTTACCTCAATAAATATGTATGCCCAGACAAATTTTTCACTAAATTCTGGTACATCGCATTTGTACTGGGCATTTGGCTCTAGCTCTAGCTGGACAAATCGTTATGACACTTATAACGGTACATCAAAGGAATGGAAAGTTGCCGTAGGAAGTTCAGCTCATACTGGAGCAGATCAATATGCAGATGACTGGAACTGGGGCAGTGGAAATGCTGATGAAGGTCAAGATTTATACGCTTGCGGCTCGGGTACTGTTATTTATGTGAACAACACTTTGGGAACTGCATCTTCTTGTGGAAATTCTTATGGTCGTCAAGTAATCATTCGATTTACAGGTACTAATTTCGCAGTAAGATACGCACATCTTCAAAGTGTAGCACCTGGTATTGTAAAAAATGGAACTGTTTCAGCAGGTCAATTGATAGGTTATTTAGGAAAAACGGGACTAACAGGAACAGGAACTTGTACTTCTCACTTACACATAGTTTTATACAAAAACATTACAAATGGTTCTACAGCTTTAGCTAGTCTCGAATTAGGACAAAAACCAACTGCAAGTTGTGCCGCTGCATTTTTCTTAGATGCAGCTAACCAGTCCGACCTTAGCGTCCAATCCCCATCCGCAAGTCCAACAAGTATAGCCAAAGGCTCGACACTAACAGCCTCTTGTACAATCAAAAACAATGGAACAGGCGCAACAGGCCAAACCACTACATTGACTTACTACTTGTCTTCCAACTCTACTTACAGTTCAGACGATGTTGAGTTGGGAACAGATGACGTTTCTTCCTTGAATGCTGGGGCAACAAGCAGCAAAAGCAAAACCCTTACCATACCGAGCAGTGCCACCACGGGTACAAAATACATTATTTTCAGAGCAGATGCCACCAATGCTGTTACCGAAAGCAATGAAAGCAACAATATCGGTTACAAGCAGATTACGATAACCAATCCAACTATTACAGTTTCTCCTACTTCATTAAGTTTCACCAGTTCAGCAAGTAACAAGACTTCAACAGTATCAGGAGTATCCACTTATTCCGTTTCAGATAATCAATCATGGATCAATGCAACCAAAAGCGGTTCTACGGTAACAGTTGCTGTTTTAGCCAATACAAGTTCTTCATCAAGAACAGGTACAGTCACCGTATCTGCAACAGGGGCTGCTAATAAAACTATTAGTGTCACGCAGAGTGGTGCAACCACCTCTACTCCCTCCAACGACAACCCCTGCAATGCCATCACTTTACCCATTGTCAGTTCCTGGTCTTATACCACAGGCACAAACGTCAACGCCACCAACACCACCAATCCTGGGCCTACATCTTCTTGTCCTTTCTACGGCAAGGATGTATGGTATAAATTTACAGCTACTTTTTCGACTATGACTATCCAGATGAACCAAACAGGTACAGCTACGGATATGATGATGGCTTTGTATAGTGGCAATTGTTCTTCTTTAGTAGGTTTGGAGTGTGACGATGATGATGGACCTGGCGATATGCCTAAGATTGTACGCTCAGGCTTGACAGTAGGTGCGACTTACCATATTCGAGTTTGGGGATACAGTGGACAAACAGGCACTTATGGCATAGCAGTAAGAGCTGGATCTTATATCGCTAATGATGGCGGTGGTGGAGAAATTAGTCATTTGAAAACAAGCATAGAATCAACCAGCGATTCCAAAGTCTATCCAAACCCAACAACGGGATTGTTGACCATAGACCAGTTGGAAATTGGAGGAACAATAGATGTTTTCAATCTTTCTGGACAGCTACAACAATCCATTCCTATTGATAAATCTTCCATGACAGTAGATTTGGAAGAACTTCCTAAAGGGACTTATTTGGTAAAATACACTAAAGGACAGGTTATTGAAACCAAAAAAGTAGAGTTGGTGAAATAAGTTTCAACTTCACTACTAAAAACAAAAGCGACTTATTTGATTACCAATTAAGTCGCTTTTTTGTTTTCACCTATAGGACAGGCGATATTTGAAGTTTGATTTGTCCAATAGTGAGATTGCTTTTTAAACCAATTCGCAGTTGTTGAAGTTAAAGTAAGGCGAAAGTTGAATAAGCCTTTTGAAGTTTATTCTAAAAGATATGGCATGTTAGAAAATCAATATGCTCTCAAAAGAAAACTTCAAAAATCTTTCATCAAGAACACATTAAACAACAAATCTCAAACACCATGAATTTCTTCAAATCCATATTTCTCCTTTGTTTTACCCTCTTCCTACTGACAGGTTTACAGTTCTCTATCACCGCTCAAAGCGATTTGCCGTGGGAAATAATGCTTGATGCCAAATTCAAATACACCTACGATGTCGAACAAGATATTTGGTACAACAAGCCTCAATTCAACGACAAAGTAAAAAAAATGGAAGGTAAGGAGGTTATCGTAGAAGGATTTATGGTGCCTGTGGATGTGACGGGTGATGTCTATGTTTTGTCTGCTTTTCCATACAGTGCTTGCTTTTTTTGTGGTGCTGCGGGCAAAGAATCGGTGATGGAAATTCGCATGAAAGATAGCAATCAACACTTCAAAATGGACCAAATGTTGACCTTCAAAGGTAAACTGGACTTGGTAGATGATGTGTATGGATTGATGTACCTATTGGAAGATGCAGAAATTCAAGAAAATAGACACAAGTAGATTTTATTTTCTTTGTTCCTTTTGTGGTTCAAAATCCTAAATCCTTTGCTTTTTGGTAAAACCAATCGCTCCAACCATTTGGTTGTCGGATTTGTATTTCTCCATTGAAATCGGCTAACTTTGGTGCAGATTTCGGCAATTGTTCCCTAATTTTGAAGATTTGCCCCATCAACCAAGCATAATTTTGCAGTTGTTTTTTTACTATTTCTGCAATGTCTGTTCTGTTTTTCACTGTATGTTTATAGCTATCTAACAAGGTTATAAACATTTCATCCCACTCCAATTCATAATAACAACAAAGCAATATTTCTTTGATATTGAAGTACCAAGTATGATTAGTCCTTTTGAATAAGTTAAAGTAGGTTTAATTTAATCTAAACTTCGCCAATAAGTATAACCTATTTGTTGGAGTAGTAATGGATATCAAATCAGGTATTCCATCGCTTTTCTCATATCTCGCCTCTAAACCCAAACGCCACAATCGAACTTCTACACTTAACAATAGACCAAACTCACGGACGTTAGGATTTGTTACAAATTCTCTTTCCTCGAAAACTACAGGTGGGTCGAAAATTACATCTTTGTATGAGTAATAATTTTCAACCTCACTTACAACTGAAGCATGAGAAATTCCCAGTCCAATGACAAGGGGAGTTTTTGCAAACTGATATCGCAATAAATGGCTAAGTTTAAGGTGTCTCAATGCTATATTCAATTCGTGTACTTCATGGAAGACGTTTTGACTAAATTTTTCAAAGCTACCATTCATGCTATAATTCGTTAAAATCAAATCTGAATAAATAGACCATTTTCCTTGATTTATAGGCAAAAAAGCTTCAAGGTTTACTCCATAAGTAGCATCAACTGAATTGGAAAGTTTTATATCATCAAAAACTATATGTTTCTGGGAGTTGCTAATAAGCGACATTGAAGTATAATTTATCCCTCCTACTACTCCTAATTTTAGAGCTATCTTATTTCCTTTTCTCTCAAAATCAGGTAGCGCATCTATACAGCGATAATAATTTTTAAATGCCTTTTTTAAACTAACTTTTGTATAAACTGTTTTGGTTAAATTGGTCTGCATTTCAGAACATTTTTCCATATACTGTAATAGTTGATAAATATAGCCTTTAAATTCTTTTACCTTTGAGGCATTGTCATCCATATACTTTTTATATTGCAATAACGTATAAGATTCATCTTCTTTGATATAAAAATTGATTCCACTATTTTTTCCATCGTAAGCATATAACTCTACTTCGCCTTCTATCAATGTTTCCAAAAATACAGTATCCTTTGACAGCTTCAAGTCCTTATTCGCATCCAAATTCTCAATTTTTCGAGAACTCTGCTCTATTTCAATTACTGCGCTTTTATATATTGCTTCTCCTACACTAAATTCCAGAATATCTACGGGATAATACTCTTTTTCATTGCCTTCCAATGTTTCCTTGAAGTCTATTTTAGAAGGACTTTGTTGCCAATCTCTATAATCAATCCAACCATTTAGGTTTTCGCCTTGCAGCGTAGTGATAGATGCTTCTACATAGTTTTCTTGTGCAACGGCGTTTAAAACCATAAATAGATAGGAAGTAAAAAAGGCTAAAGTTTTAATTAATTTCATTTTATTTACACTAATTTTATTGTACTTATTAAGTGCTGAATATCTTACATTGAAACGTCTGCTGATTTTCAAACTTCTCCATTGTAGGAACTTTTACTCTTTTCACCAAATACTTTTTTTTAATCAATTGCAGAAGAATAGCAGATGTGCGTTTCAAACCAATTGCAACATACAAAAGTTTTTGAAACTTTTGTATGTTTTTCATTTCTAAGCCATTGTCAATGCCGATGCTTTTCGAGAAAACCATTCACTCCAGCCATTCGGTTGACGAGTGCTGATTTGCTCATTCAAATCAGATAGCTTATGAGCAGACTTAGGTAATTGTGTTCTTATTTTGAAGATTCGCCCTATCAACCAAGCATAATTTTGCAATTGTTTCCTCACTCCTTCTGCAATGTCTGTTCTGTTTTTCACTGTATGTTTATAGCTATCCAACAATGCTATAAACATTTCATCCCACTTCAATTCATAGTAGCAACAAAGCAACATTTCTTTGATATTGAAGTACCAAGTATGGTCATTGTAGGGTTCAATGGCAGCCAATATAGTCACTGCTTCTTCAAATCGCTGTTGATAAAACAAAATGGATGCTCGACAATAATCTGTCACTCCATTTTTTCTGTCGGGATGCAACAATTCGCTGTATTTATTCACAAAATTTTCAGCCCATTCAAATTCCTTTACATCCATTGCAGCTTTGACAAAATTGATGAAAACCGCATCGTTTATGTAGCTGTAATGCCCTTTGAGGCTGTATCTTTCCAATGATTTTAGGTTGAGTTCAAATCTTTTTTTGTTCAATTCAGGCATGACATTGCGGTGAGCAAAACAAAAATTGCGGAGGCAAACCAATACATTGTGTCCCATGCGTTCGTCCAATTCTCTCCAATGCTGTTCATACAAGGCTTCAAGTCGTTCAAAATCCGCCAATTCGTTGTTTTTTTCAATCAACAATGCCGCTCTGCTAATTTGCAGGTAAGAATCACTCTGATAGGCTTCTTTTTGGGTTTCTTCAAGCATTGCCTCCAACAAAGGAAAGGTGAAAGGAAAATCTATCGCAACATGTCGCTCCATATTGAAAACCTCCCCATAAACATCGAACAACCAACATATTGCTGCCCGAACCACAAACTCATTTCGTTCTTGTCTGTTTGCAGCAATCTGTATGTATTCGTTGGTTTTTTTGTCGTGCTGAAAAATGCTATATCCTTGCTTCAAAAATGCCATATTTCGATAGTAATCATGGTCTTTGAGATGGCTTTTGGCAACCTTTGTTTGGGTTTCCTCCCATGTCTTTTTGAAGTGTTTGTCCAAACCTCTTTCGTAAAACTCATCCATTAGCCAAAGTTGTTCGGTTATATCTCCTTCTTTTGGCTTATTACATACCAAAAATTTTTGGGCAAGTAGATAGAGGTCAGAAAGAAGATTGAGCATGGTGCTGTTGCGAAAAGCAGTCTTAGGAAATAATTTGGTAAACAGTTTTTCTTTGTTTGCTTTTGAAGGAGAAAAATTAGGGTGAAGTTTGGCGAGTTGAGTGGTTAAAGCCTTCAGGTGTTTGTTTTTATTGAAGTAGGGAGAATCTACAAATTCTGTAAATTGCTTCATCTCCTTTGCAGAAAAGGTACGTAAAACCATTATCAACAATGAGTTTTCCATGCTTTGAAGATTTTTTGTAGTGAGATTTCACACCCAAATTAGGCTTTTTTTTCTATAAAGCCATTTTTTTTTCTTTGATTTTGAAAAGGGATAAGGTTAAAATTGCAAGGCTTTTAAAAACCAATATTAAACCTTAAACCTCAATTAATCATGAAAAATTTTGTTTTATGTTTAGCAATCACCCTATTGTTCTCCACTTCAATATTTGCCCAACGCATAGGTCAATCTCAACAAGGATTAAGCGCATTGTCTGGCGGAGTTTGGCCCAATAAAACCTGTGAAGTCTGCTGGGAAAATGCCAATAATGGCAATATGCAAGAACGAACTTGGGTGAGAGATGCCGTAGCCCGAACATGGGAACGGGAGTCAGAATTTAGAACTACAGGCTGGGGCAACTGCAATGCGAACAGCCGAGGAGTGAGAATTCTTATCATTGATTCACATCCTCATGTCAATGCACTTGGGAGCGCATTGGACGGAATGATGAATGGAATGGAACTAAATTTCACTTTCAACAATTGGGAATGTAACGATGCTACAACGAACCCTGCAATGAGAAGAGACTGTATCGAACTCATTGCAGTACATGAGTTTGGTCATGCTTTGGGTTTTGCGCACGAACAAAACCGTACAGATGCTCCTCTTGAATGTCAAAAAGATGCTCAAGGCACAAACGGCGACTGGTGGATAACACCTTATGATGCTGAATCTATTATGAATTATTGTAGCCCCGCATGGAACAACGATGGCATGTTGAGTGAAAAAGACATCGCAGGTGTTAGGCAATTGTATGGCGGTCCTGGCTACATCACCGAACCCATTATCTATGCGACTTCTACGGATAACAGTTTGCTTTGGTACAAACATACGGGTTATGGAACTGGCAAATTTGAATGGAGTGCCAATACAGGCACAAAGGTAGGCAGTGGGTGGAATTTTAAATTTCTATTCAATGATGGCAATGGGTATTTATACGGAGTCACTCCAAGTGGTGATTTGATGTGGTATGGTCACAATGGCTATCACACAGGCAGTTTCAACTGGGCATTGGCTTCTGCAAGCAAAGTCGGCAATGGATGGGCAGGTGACACCAAAGCAGTTTTTTCGGGCGGTAAAGGAGTGATTTATTTGCTCAAAGAAAATGGCGATTTGTTTTGGTACAAACACTTGGGCTACAAAACTGGAAAGGCTTCTTGGCATCCCAAGAGTGGAACTAAAATTGGAAATGGCTGGAATGTCTTCAAAGCAATTTTTTCGGGCGGAAATGGCGTTTTTTATGGCATCAAGGAGAACGGTGATTTGGCTTGGTACCGACACACAGGCTTAGACAATGGAGCAAGCACTTGGTTGGGTGGCTTCAATAACAAGATAGGAAACGGTTGGTTATCAGCCAGACAAGTATTTTCGACAGGAGATGGAAATATTTACTTGGTCAACAAAGACAACGGAAACCTCTACTACTACAGGCACTTAGGAGTTCTGAATGGTACGGCATCATGGGGTTCTGGTACGGGTAATCAAGTTGGAACTGGTTGGAAAGGAGTCAAAGCTATTGGAATGGGCAGTTGGTATGACTATACAGTTCGTGTGGATCTTTCCGTTCCTACTGATGCTCACATACGAAAAGGGCCTTCCACTACGATTAGTAGATTTGGTAAAGTCAAAGATTAGAGTAAAAGGCTATCAGCGCAGAAAATGGAGGTATAGTAAAAGGAGAATTTTTGGGATTCAAGACCAAACGTTGTTTATTCATCCAATTATGACCTCGATGAAAGCGTTCTTAATTCAACTTAATCATAGCCATCAAGCTAAGGTTTGCTTGTTTCTCATACAACATTCAACAGGAAGTTTTAATAAAAAAGAAGCACACTATACACATGAACTATAAGAAAGCTTCCTTTTTATTATTTGTTCTTGTTCAGGGCTTAATGCTTATGTTAATTACTAAACTTGATGGCTATGATTCAACTTAATAAAAATATATTGTATGGTTGGAAGAAACCCGACCACAAGCTTAAGAAATGATAAGGTTGGGGGTCGAACCTGACATGGCATAAACTTGGAGTAGGTCAAGAATGGGGGGATGGCGTATTGTCCAAAGCCTAATACTTTGCACGACTATCACCCTCAAACGGTTGGAGAAAAGAGGTTGCGAATTTTGGCGAACTTCTATCACCGCATTAGGCATCAATAACGAACCGCCGAGTACGAGACCCGTACGCTTGCCTGCTCCGAAGAAACGAAGTGTAATCGGAAATGGTGTGAGAGGTATTCCCATAGGCAAACCGCTTACGACTCGGGTAGGTCAGGAGCATCACTGCCCCGTTCCTCCCTAAGAACCGTACTCCGATTGAAATGCGGAGCAGGCAAAGCGACTTTCACCGCATACGACTCACGCACATCTAACCTCACCTGCGTTCATTTTGGTGAAGCATTTGTTAATCAGAACTGTACTCTGTTCTTAGCAGCTAAACCGCAGGGTATTAACGGTTTGTTGGTACTTGCTCACGCTTTCCCGCCAGCCACATTGTCAGTCGAGCTTTGCACCTCATCGTTGCCAATGACGCACATCGACCTAAGAAACTTTTAGTGGTATAAAAGGTCATAACGTTCACTTTCTACTTGTCCTGTTTGTTCGTAAGTGATTGTATGACTATATTTTGAGCGACTTCTTGTCGCACACATTTTAGCCTTTGTTGGCGGCAGTATTCTTTTTAACCTACTCTTTATCAATCATTTAATCCTTTACCTTCAAAGATTTTAGGAATGTATTTTTCTATTCTTAATGCACGGGTTTTTGATTGCTTTGCTTGGGAAAAATACAAAAGATAGCCTCTTTGTCTTCCTGGTGTTAGAGCTTGGAAAGCAGATTCTAATTCGTGGTCATTTTCTAATGCTTTTTTAAATTCATCAGGCATATTAAATTCAGAAGTCTTTT
Organism: Chitinophagales bacterium; assembly: GCA_041392475.1. Lineage (NCBI taxonomy): Bacteria > Pseudomonadati > Bacteroidota > Chitinophagia > Chitinophagales > Chitinophagales bacterium. The sequence goes on from JAWKLZ010000003.1 coordinate 1,356,882, forward strand.
TCATTTGTACTTCTACACCTGCTTTTTCCACTTCAACCGCTTCATAAATATACACTTTAATTATCTCTTCTAAATCAACAATTTCTTTTTTGTTGGTAAATCGAATCTGACGAGCAGCTTGCACATTCTCTGTCTGTTGAATCAGAATGTTATTTGTATCTTTTAGCAATGCTCCTTTATGAAAAAGAAGTGCACAATATTCCTTGAATCCGTGAATCAGCACAATATTTTTTCCTTGAAAAGTGTAACAAGGGTGCATCCATTTAAAATCTTCTTCAAGACCACACTCTAAACAGATTTTCCTTAATAATTTAGATTCCTCTTTCCACCTTTTTTGCTTTTCAATAAATTTATCAACTTTCTCCATTCTGAATTTTATTTAGTTACGAAATTAACTTTTTAGTGTCTGGTCTAAAATACCAAGAAGCTACTGTAAGGGCGAGCAACAATGCAGGACCAAATAAAGTGCTTGCTTCATCCCCAATTGCTAAATGAGAAATGATTGCCCCCGACATTGTAAAAAAGAACCCTGCATAAGCCCATTCTTTTATCAATGGAAATTTTGGTATTAAGACGGCAACGACACCTAAAATTTTCCAAATGCCAATTATAGTCATCAGATAAAGTGGGTAACCCAACTTTGTAAAGTTTGCCACTTCTTCATCCATTTTTATCAATTGGACAATTGCGGTAGAAGTCATACCGAGAGCAAGCCAAATAGTAGCCACCCAATAGATTATTTTATTTCTTTTTGTCATTTTCAATTATTTTGATTGTTTGCAACATTTTGGAGACGATTGTGCGCCCAATTGATTCCTTGCTTGAATGGCAATTTTAAGTTCTGGTTTCTGTGTTCAACAGATTGATAAATTATCTGCTGTTTTAGTTTGCTCTTTTCTTCGCTCAGTTTTTCGAATTCATAAATTTCAAGTTGGACACCAAAAGGCATATTCTCCATTTCAAAAGTTCGTATGATTTTATGATTTGGAATACATTCGTGAATCACTCCGTTAAATCGGTGCTTATTTCCTTTTGGGTCGGTGGTTTCAAATTCATAACTACCATGTTTCTTACTTTCCAATTTCAGCACTTTTGTATTCATCCATTGTTCCACTATTTCAGCTCTTACATAGGCTTCAAACAGCAATTCCAAAGGCAAATCAAATTCTCTTGTGATTAAAATTTCTTGTTTGCCCTCTTTGGCAAAAACATTTGTTTTCTGCTCCATTAGTCTATTTTTTTGATTGGTGTTTTTTCATCACGGATTCAATTTTGTTAAACCTATCGTCCCAAAACTTTCTGAATGGTTCAATAAAATCAGCTATATCTTTCATTCCGCTTGGATTTAGATGATAATAAATTTCTCTACCTTTTTGCTCTTGCAGGAGAATTTCACATTCGGTAAGGATTTGAATGTGTTTTGATATGGTCTGCCGTGATGAATCAAAATTTTCGGCAATCGCTGTTGGTGTCATTGTATTAACAGCAACCAAAGTAATTATTGCCCTTCGGGTAGGGTCAGCTATGGCTTGAAATACGTCTCGTCTTAATTTCATTTGTGCAGTTATTTGACTGCAAATATAAATGCAGTTATTTGGTTGCACAAATTTTTAAACTTCTTTTTTCGGAGCGTTTTTATTTTTTTTATTACCGCCAACTCAAAGGAATGTCTGCGCTTCTCCAAGTTTAGTATAATCAATCAACTTTCAAAGCGCAGACATTTCAGTTGAACGAAATTGGAGTATAGGGGAAAGGCTCTAAACTCGGACTGCCTTTTATACTTCGTAAATATAGCTAAATTTTGTTTTGGGGCAAAAAAATGTATGTAGAAATTGCTTTATTTTTAGAATTGGAGGTAAGGACTGGATAAATAGAGTTTTATCAAGTGGTTTGTGAGGCTGTTTGGTGTTTTTGGGGTGCTACTTTTCCATTGGCACCACGAATAGGGCTTTTCTTCAATGGGTTATTGGAGCAAGATTTTCTTATGTCGTGTTTTTTGGGTGAGGCTCTTGGATTGAAGTTTCTGATGTTTTTAGCCAACCATTCGTGGTCGGGTTTTTCGATGCTTTTTTCGAATTCGACTGCTCCACATTGCTCACAGGCTGAAAGTTCTATGCCTAATAAGGCTCGTATGATTTGCAGGGTTGTGCGAACTGTTGCGCCATTTCTTTTGAGCTTTTGGGGGATTTGGTCTTTGATTTTTGTTTGTTTGGCAGAGGCATGTAAGCCATAGTATCGCAGTCGCTGAAAGTGTCGGGGTGGGAGGTGTTGTAGGAATTGATGGATGAAATTGAGGGGGTCAAAAGTTTTGATTTTTTTGGGGGCTGCTTGTCCTGCAATTTGATTGCGGTAGTCGTTGTGGATTAATTCTACTTGTTCTTTGGCTTGGTTGAAGGTGAGGGAGGAATTGCTAACGGCTATTTTGTTGATGTATCGGCTGAGGTATTCTTCTATGTTTTGGGTATTGACTTGGGGAAGTCCATTGTTTACTACCCAGTTTTTCTTTGCTACTTCGGCGAGTATTTCTTTCATCATTGGCACTTGTGTGAGTGCTTCTTTTTGAAGGAGTTTTTGAATGCCTTTGAGGTAAGTATCTCTAAATGTTCGGTTGATTTGTCGGTATCTGGCGAGCTTGTTTTTTCGTTTGGGGTGTTGCCAATTGTTTTGTTTGTCTAAGCCTCCAAAGGTGATAAGTGTATGTAGGTGAACGTGGTATTTCATGTCTGCTCCCCATGTGTGTAGGATGGCTATCATGCCTGGGAGTGCTCCGACATTGCAGGGTTCTGCACATACTTTTTGGATGGTTTTCCAGGCACTTTGGTAGAGCAAGCCATAGAGGATTTTGGGGTTGTTTCGCAGCAATGGGTTTAATTCATGGGGAAGGGTAAAAGTCGCATGGATATAGGGTACGTTCAACATGCGACTGCTAATTTTGTCTTGGCTTTTCATTCTTTTAATGCTCTGACAGATGGGGCATTTGCTGTCTCCACAGGATTTGTAAATTCGTTTGGATTCGCCACAACTTTTGCATTGAATTAGTATTGCTCCCATGTAGGGAGTGCGGCATTTTCGGATGTTGCGTATGAGTTGGATGGCTCTTTGATTGGGTTGATATTGAGTGATATAGGCTTCTCCATATTTGCGGAATATTTCTCCTATGCTATTCTGTTGTGGTAGCTTATTTGAAGGGTGGCAATGGGATGGTGAATGCGCCATGAGTAGGTTTTGACTAAGTGGATGTATCGGGCGGTTGTTTTGAGCTGTTTGTGTCCTAATTGTTTTTGAAGGTACAACAAATCTGTGCCATTTTCAAGGTGGTGGGTGGCGTAACAGTGGCGAAAGGTGTGTGGACTGACAGTTTTTTGAATGTTGGCTGCTTTGCGGATTTGCTGGATGAGGTGTTGGGCGGAACGGTGGGCGAGTTGTTCGCCTCGGACTGCTCCGTTGAAGAGGTAGGTGATGGGGCGGTACATTTTATAGTAGTGTCGAAGTAGGAGTAGGAGGCATTCGGGGAGGTCGACATAGCGGTCTTTTGCGCCTTTTCCTCTGATAAAGATTTGTTTACGTTGGCCGTCTATGTCGGTGATTTTGAGGTTGAGGGCTTCGGATAGCCGGATGCCTGTGCCGTAGAGTAGGCAGAGGAAGGCTTGGTGTTTGAGGTTGGGGGCATGGGAAATCATTTTTTCAACGGCTTGTTTGGAGATGATTCGGGGTAGTTGGCGTTCTTTTCGGGGGCGGGGTATGTGTTCGACATCCCAAGAGAGTTTTTTGACATCTCTGTAATAATGGAGCAGGGCGGAGTAGTCGCCGTTGATGGTTTGCCACTTCAAGTCTTGGTCGTAGCGATATAGGATGTATCTGCGGGCTTGGCTTTGGTCTAATGGAGTGAGAAAACCTTGTTTGATGCGCCAATGGAGGAATTGTTTGAGGGCGCAACCGTAGGATTTTCGGGTGGCTACGCTGTAGTTTTTGAGTTTTAAGTGGTCGTCTAAGGATTGGAGTTCTTCGCTGATGCTTTTCATTTTTTGCACTATTTTGGTGTTATTTAATAATGCAAAAATAGCGTAAAAAAATCACGTAATTAAAACATCTTTAATGATTTATGTATTTAGATTTTGTTCAACGGAGCGAGTGTACACGCAGTCGCACCCACGACTACGTGTAGCGAAAGCTCGCTGCTAAGGTACGTACCTTTAAAAATGTAAGTGACTGTGGACCAGCAATAGTGGGTGCTATTGAGTGTACACAGTGTGGTGCGCCTTGAATGGTAAATATAACGAAGATTTAGCTTATTGCCTAAAGAATCGTTTGATTTTGTGAAGAGAAAGCAAAATGTCCAGAGAGTGAAAGTCTCTTACAGGCGGGTGTGACGACTCGAACTGTTAGCAAGCTGCAAGGTGGTTTGGGGCGACCCAAGCACTGGAAGTAAGCAGGACTGCAAAGGTCGGTACTGACGAACAGAAACTGGATAAGAGGCTGTATAGGTCGGGTAAGGTAGCCACGCATACTAACGCCCTAAACATCAATTATTTGATGCTGTACTTATACAGTAGATTCAGCAGGGATTGACCGAAGGATATTTACCTTACCGAGGGAGGTCTGCAATTGTAAAGACGGAGGCAACGCATCAGCCGAAGAGCAAACACCGCTTGGTAACAAGCAAGGTGGCAATTGCAGAAGTCAGCAGAAGTCATAGTAATCAGGCACTTGATAGCCAGATGAAGGACAGAACATCATTGGTCTTTAATGGACAAAGGTGCAGCGATGCTATGGGTAGTTTCCCAATCGTAACATAGCCTTTGACTAAGCGAGACAACCTAAACCGATGGAATCAAAATGATAGACATCATCGTAAGCAAACAGAATCTGAACCGAGCTTATCTGCACGTATATCGCAATAAGGGTGGAGCAGGAGTAGATAAAATGAGTGTTGAAAACCTCAAAGAGCATCTCCTCCAATATGGCAGCACCTATATCGAGCAAATAAGAGCAGGAAAATATCAAGCCGCTCCAATCAAGGGCGTATTCATCCCCAAAGGCAAGGGTAAAACCCGATTACTCGGTATTCCCACAGTCACCGATAGGGTGATACAACAAGCACTCCACCAAGTGTTAAGCCCCATATTTGAGCGAGACTTCCAGCCACACAGTTACGGATTCCGTCCCCACCGCAGCGCACAAGACGCACTGCAACAAAGCCTTTCATATATCAACGAAGGCTACCAAGACATTGTGGATATAGACTTGAAATCCTTTTTCGATGAAGTACCCCACGATAGATTGATGCAATTGATTTATGAAAAGGTAAAATGTCGATTAACCCTAAAGTTAATCCGCACATTCCTACGCAGCCCCATACTAATCAAAGGCAAACTACACAAACGGAGAAAAGGCGTTCCGCAAGGCTCACCCCTCAGTCCTTTACTCGCCAATATTCTGCTCAACGAGTTAGATAAAGTATTGGAGGAAAGAGGACACCGTTATGTACGGTATGCCGATGATTTCAGTATCTACTTGCGAAGCAAGAAAGCAGGCTCGTCGAGTGGGAAACAACATCTATGTATTTCTACGAGACAAGCTATGCCTACCCATCAACCGAGAGAAAAGCGGGATTCGTCGCCCTACGACCTTCAAGATATTGGGATATGGATTTGTTCCAACCTATCAAAAAGGAGAGAAAGGCAAATATCAATTTGTAGTGAAGAAGAAATCTTGGCAAACTTTTAAGCAAAAGCTAAAACGACTGACCCAAAAGACGCTTCCTATGAGTTTTGATAAACGGATTACCGAAATCAAACGGTCGATGAAAGGCTGGCTGAATTACTTCAAAATGGCATCTATTCACAGCAAGCTGAAGAAGATGGATGAATGGCTGCGAAACCGTTTGAGATACTGTATATGGCACGATTGGAAGAAACCCGACCGCAAGCGTAAAAACTTGATACGATTGGGAGTCAAACCCGACATGGCATATGCTTGAGCCGTTCAAGAATGGGCGGATGGCGAATCGCCCAAAGCCCTATTCTTGGCACAACGATTACCCTCAAACGTTTGGAAAGCAGGGGATATGAAAGTCTATTGGACTACTACCATCGGATTAAGCATCAATGATGAACCGCCGTATACGAGACCCGTATGTACGGTGGTGTGAGAGGTACTCCCGTAGGCAAGCCGCTTACGGGCTACCTACTCGATTGCGCCTTGACTGGTAAATATAACGAAGATTTAGCTTATTGCCTAAATAATCGTTTGATTTTGTGAAGAGAAAGCAAAATGTCCAGAGAGTGAAAAGTCTCTTACAGGCGGGTGTGACGACTCGAACTGTTAGCAAGCTGCAAGGTGGTTTCTCGTGAGGGATGCACTGGAAGTAAGCAGGACTGCAAAGGTCGGTACTGACGAATAGTGAACGAAGAAGAGTTTCTGAAAGAAACCAAAGACATAGATATGTCTTTGTCGAAGAGAAGAGCAAAGCGGTAGGATACGAGGCTGTATAGGTCGGGTAAGGTAGCCACGCATACTAACGCCCTAAACATCAATTATTTGATGCTGTACTTATGCAGTAGATTCAGCAGGGATTGACCAAAGGATATTTACCTTACCGAGGGAGGTCTGTAATTGTAAAGACGGAGGCAACGCATCAGCCTAAGAGCAAACACCGCTTGGTAACAAGCAAGGTGGCAATTGCAGAAGTCAGCAGAGGTCATAGTAGCCGAGTATTGATTGCTCATGGTGAAGGACTGAATCTTACCCTTTTGGAAATTCGATAGGGAGCTATGTTGTCATCCATTGCTGTAAAAGCATAGACAGATAGTAGCCCTATGTTAAAGTACAAAATAGCTGGTGATGGTGAAAAGAGCATCATCGGAGAAGGGTAGGAAACCGCCGTATACGAGACCCGTATGTACGGTGGTGTGAGAGGTACTCCCGTAGGCAAGCCGCTTACGGGCTACCTACTCGATTATCTGTTTTTTTGTTTTAAAAACTTAAGACAAGCCCCAAACCGTTATAAGTGGGTCCAAAATTTAGACTTCCTGTATCAGCGTTACTATTGTATTTTAATATCGATTTTTTCTTTAAATTATTCGCAGATAAACTAAATCCAGTTGCAACTCCAGCTGATCCTAAAACCCCTATTAATGGTACAGTTTGACTTTCATTATTACTTGCTTTGTTGAGTTGCCAGAATAAAAAACCAACTTCAGCACCAAAGGCTATCCATCCTATGGTCATATGTTGTTTCGATTTTTGCCACAGTTGATTTGCTTCTGAATCTTTGAGCATTAATGATTCTACTTGCTGTTTTGATATTTGTGAATCATCTTGATAATATTTGGTGCTCCAAAAACCTGGGAACATGGTTATTTCTTGGGCATGAATATTATTTGTAAAAATAACAGTTGTTATAATAATGAGTAAATGTTTAAATTTCATTTTTTTTATTGATTTAATTAATAATTATTTATGTTCTTTTATGCAAGATATTTTAAAGTAATTTAAGTAATTTTCTTTTGGGTTTCTTGTTATTTTTTCGATAAATGCTTTTCTATTCCTTACAATTATGTCACTTGTTTTAAACTAAAATTCTGATTGATCTTTTTTTTATAGAATTGCAGATCGGTTTCGGCTAAACGGCATAGCCAGCTTTTGCCCGCTAAGGACAGCCATGCTTTGTGGTGCGCCTTGAATGGTAAATATAACGAAGATTTAGCTTATTGCCTAAATAATCGTTTGATTTTGTGAAGTGAAAGCAAAATGTCCAGAGAGTGAAAGTCTCTTACAGGTGGGTGTGACGACTCGAACTGTTAGCAAGCTGCACAGTAGAATACTCCGATGAATAATCGGAGGTGGTTTGGGGCGACCCATGCACTGAAGTAAGCAGGACTGCAAAGCATGGCGAAGGACTGAATCTTACCCTTTTGGAAATTGGATAGGGAGCTATGTTGTCATCCATTGCTGTAAAAGCATAGACAGATAGTAGCCCTATGTTAAAGTACAAAATAGCTGGTGATGGTGAAAAGAGCATCATCGGAGAAGGGTAGGAAACCGCCGTATACGAGACCCGTATGTACGGTGGTGTGAGAGGTACTCCCGTAGGCAAGCCGCTTACGGGCTACCTACTCGATTGGCAGTAGTTTTCTTTTCATTTTACTTCTAATTCATATTTTTCGTGATAATTCTCCTTTGCCACAAAGTCCAGTTTTCTCATCGAAGAGAAATACAAATTTAATTGAGCTTTTTTTCCAAGGATTTTCAATGGAATATTCAATTGTTTTTCCATTAATTTCATCTACATCATACCAAAACCCTTTCGGAGATTTTGCCATGAGATAAATTAACTTCCCTTCAAATATTAAATCATTAAAACCATCCCCATTATCATCCTTGATTTTTATCGTCAATTCCTCTGGTTCATAAACTGCAAGGTCTTGGTGATTGTCGTATGTTCTCAAATCATAATCATAATATCCTTCATAGACATTCTCCAACTTTCCATCTACTACCTTATAAATTTCATGTCCACCGTTTCCTCTTGAAGACACTTTTAAAATCAAAAGAAAGGGATTTTCATTCGGTATGATTTCAATCAGTTCATATCTTAAGCCAGAAAATGTTTCGATTGGTTTTCCATCTTCTGACATTAATATTTGGTATCTCCAAGGAAAAGTAGCCATTGCACCTCCCTTATATTCATATTCTAAAATGACAAAGCTATTCTCTGAGCCATTGATTTTTATTTTTTTGTATTCATTGATTCTTCCACTCAGTTCGTCCTTTTCTTGAAAATCTACTTCTATTTCAAAGAAGTCAATCATTTCTCTGATAAATTCAGATGTATCTGCAATTTCAGGAAAGGTAGAAATCATGCTGAATCGTTCATCGAGATTCACTTCATCCACTTTCCTATCTTCACCTACCAATGTTTCTTCTTCAACCGTGGTGGTTTGATTAATTGCTTTCTCTGACTCATTGCATTTGAATCCGAGTAGCATTAGTATCAGTGGTATGATGATTGTTTTTTTCATTTAATTACCGCCAACGGAGCGAGTGTACACGCAGTCGCACCCACGACTACGTGTAGCGAAAGCTCGCTGCTAAGGTACGTACCTTTAAAAATGTAAGTAACTGTGGACCAGCAATAGTGTGTGCTATTGCATGTACACAGTGTGTGCGCCTTGAATGGTAAATATAACGAAGATTTAGCTTATTGCCTAAATAATCGTTTGATTTTGTGAAGTGAAAGCAAAATGTCCAGAGAGTGAAAGTCTCTTACAGGCGGGTGTGACGACTCGAACTGTTAGCAAGCTGCAAGGTGGTTTGGGGCGACCCATGCACTGAAGTAAGCAGGACTGCAAAGGTCGGTACTGACGAATAGTGAACGAAGAAGAGTTTCTGAAAGAAACCAAAGACATAGATATGTCTTTGTCGAAGAGAAGAGCAAAGCGGTAGGATACGAGGCTGTATAGGTCGGGTAAGGTAGCACATCATACTAACGCCCAAAACGTTGCGGAAGCAATGAGTACCTATACAGTAGATTCAGCAGGGATTGACCAAAGGATATTTACCTTACCGAGGGAGGTCTGTAATTGTAAAGACGGAGGCAACGCATCAGCCTAAGAGCAAACACCGCTTGGTAACAAGCAAGGTGGCAATTGCAGAAGTCAGCAGAGGTCATAGTAGCCGAGTATTGATTGCTCATGGCGAAGGACTGAATCTTACCCTTTTGGAAATTGGATAGGGAGCTATGTTGTCATCCATTGCTGTAAAAGCATAGACAGATAGTAGCCCTATGTTAAAGTACAAAATAGCTGGTGATGGTGAAAAGAGCATCATCGGAGATGGGTAGGAAACCGCCGTATACGAGACCCGTATGTACGGTGGTGTGAGAGGTACTCCGTAGGCAAGCCGCTTACGGGCTACCTACTCGATTAGCATCAGTTTTTATTTTCTATTTGCGTTTTTATCAATTCGTATGTGCATTTACTATAATATGAATATATTCTCAAATAGAGTTGTTGTAATCTTTTGTTCATCTTTCCCCAATATCCATATTCAAAACCTTTTTTGGTTGCTCGCATTAATTCAAAGAAATCCGTGCTTACTTTTCTACTTATCATACTTCCTGTTCTAATCTCATCTTTTTTTGCAAAATCGACAATTGAATTTAGAAAATTTAAAATATGCTTATTTGAAGATTTATATTTTTTTGTAGTTTCAGTCAAATAGTTGAATTGATTTTCTAAATCGACGAGTAACTCATTTATTTCATTTTTATCATCTACGTTTTTCTTCAATTCGTAAAACATCTTAAGTAATTTTTCCAATTCAGGTTGAATTTTTTGCATAAAAGACTTAACCTCTTCAATTGACGATATTTCGTGTTTATCTTCCATTGTTATTTGTTCTTGAAAGCGGGTTTTCTTTTTTAATTGATGCTAACGGTTTTGTGTAAATGGCGTTGCCAGCTTTTGCTGGCAATGGACATAGATGCATTGTGGTGCGCCTTGAATGGTAAATATAACGAAGATTTAGCTTATTGCCTAAATAATCGTTTGATTTTGTGAAGTGAAAGCAAAATGTCCAGAGAGTGAAAGTCTCTTACAGGCGGGTGTGACGACTCGAACTGTTAGCAAGCTGCAAGGTGGTTTGGGGCGACCCAAGCACTGAAGTAAGCAGGACTGCAAAGGTCGGTACTGACGAATAGTGAACGAAGAAGAGTTTCTGAAAGAAACCAAAGACATAGATATGTCTTTGTCGAAGAGAAGAGCAAAGCGGTAGGATACGAGGCTGTATAGGTCGGGTAAGGTAGCACATCATACTAACGCCCAAAACGTTGCGTAAGCAATGAGTACCTATACAGTAGATTCAGCAGGGATTGACCGAAGGATATTTACCTTACCGAGGGAGGTCTGTAACTATGGAGACGGAAGCAATGCATCAGCCGAAGAGAAAACACTACTTGGTAACAAGTAAGGTGGTAGTTACAGAAGTCAGCAGAGGTCATAGTAGCCGAGTATTGATTGCTCATGGCGAAGGACTGAATCTTACCCTTTTGGAAATTGGATAGGAGCTATGTTGTCATCCATTGCTGTAAAAGCATAGACAGATAGTAGCCCTATGTTAAAGTACAAAATAGCTGGTGATGGTGAAAAGAGCATCATCGGAGATGGGTAGGAAACCGCCGTATACGAGACCCGTATGTACGGTGGTGTGAGAGGTACTTTAGGCAAGCCGCTTACGGGCTACCTACTCGATTAGCCTTTCGTCTTATTTTTTTAAAGTATAGTTGTTTTAAAGACTTTTCCGTTTTTGATATGTATATACCACATAAAACCAACTTTATATTTTCCCTCAGAGGCTGGCTCTTTTTCTAAGTTTTTATATACCTTTCTTCCGTCCATATATGATGCAGCCCCCTCAATATAAAGAATACCGTTTTCTGTTTCAAATTTAGTCATTGGAAGTTCAATGACTTTTATATCACCTTTAGTAGATTTAAAATTACCTGATTTTTTAATTTCACGCGGTAATGGTTTATCAAGATAATTTTGACGTAGAAATTCAGTTATTTTATTTAACGAGTTTAATTCGCCTGAATGTTTATTTTCATTTATCAAAAAAGCGTATTCATTTTTTCCGTCTAATTTTAGTGCTAATATATTTCTATCAAAAAATCCATGTTTAAATAGATAACTTTCATTTTTCAGGTCTATTAATATAGAATTATTGCCAATGTTTTCCCATTTACCTTTTTCTACTTTCCCATTCTTCGAAATTAGCAATTGATTGTTTGAACGGAAAATGTAGACATTTTTTTCTGAATCTATATCATCAAAGACCACCCAATGCTGATTTGCTAACATTGTAAGATTATCCAATTTTTCTGAATATTCTTGGATTTTTGGAATTATTTCGGCGATAAAGGTTTTCATTTCCTGTTTTTTTCTTTTTTGATGAAGGCTAACGTGAGTGTAGCCGCAGTAGCTGGCGGTCGCGTTTGCCTGCGCGTTTAGCCGCTGCCAGCTATTGACGGCTACACATTGTTCCAGCCAGTTTTCTTTTTTATTCAGTTTCAATTCTTGCTCCTTTTTGAGCATTATGATATCTACAAAGAACTTGACCATTTTCAATATCTGTCAATCCTCCTTTTGCATGAGGAAAAATATGGTCAGCTTGATATTCACTCCAACTTACTTGTGCTTCTTTTTCATTTTTTTCTTCTTTTAGACATTTTTGGCAAAGCCCTTTGTCTCTTCTATAAATTTTTATTCTTTCAGATTCATTAAACATTCTTCTTCCATCCTTTGTAATTAATTGAAGATTGTTCTCTCGAACATAATCAAAGAACAATTGTCTAAATACAATATCTCTTTCCCTAATATTATTAGCACTTTGTTGTCGATTATTACTGAATTGCATAATGTCTAAATCGTTACCGTCTTGATTACTCCAACGTTGATAGAAGTGGTAAAAGAATTCTTTAATCGTTTCTTTTTCTTTCTCGTCAACTACGTAGTATTTCTTTAAATGTCGAACTAAAAAATAAACAGACATAATCACGTATTCACGGCTTAACTCCTTGATTCCATTGTTTTTGTCTAACATGGTATCATTTCCAAAAATATCATAAAGTAAATTTAGATTTCGAATACAGCTTTTCGCTGTCTCAGTATTTTCAAAGCTTTCATTTCCTATTCCATCTTCCTCAATATACTTATCTATAAATTCAAAAATCGATGAATCTCTTACATCAACATAATTATCTGCTTCTTCCAAAATTAAAAATCTTGTCATTAAAGCGAGATGTTGCATTCTATCGTTTTTCCTGTCGATAATTTTGAAAAAGTTATGTTTATTTTTATTTGAATCAATTGGAATATAGTTTTCAAAATCGAAAGTTATATCATCGCTGTACTTGACCACAAAATTTCTTGCAGTTGAAGACAATTGAGCATGAGCAATCTCCATGAAATTCAAACTTTCTCCTTGCTGTAATCTCCAAAATATTTCTGTCGCAGTTTTTTGATGAGCAGGATTTTTTGGGTCCTCAATATTCTTTATTACATCTCCACTTATATTTAGATTTTTGTCAATGAACATTCTAAATTCAGGAGATAAATCTTTAAATAATTTACCTGGCAAATCTTTATGAATATCTCCCAATGATTTTGGTAGTTTAAATTTATTATTGAAAAAATTTTGAATTGAAGTAATTCGTTGCTGACCATCAATTATTTCATTAATAGTTTTTTCTTCACTTAACCTAACTTCTCGAATTACCAATTTAGGAACATAGTATCTTCTAAAAATACTATCAATTAGAGCTTGTTGTTTTTTTACACTCCAAACAGCTTTTCTTTGATAAGGCGGTCTTGTGATATAATAATCTTTGTAATCATGAAAATCTTTTAATCTAATTTTGTCTTCAACTATTAGATATTCTTGTTTTGGATTAAATGCCATATGGTTTCTTTTTTTTGTTTTTTTTCTAATTGGCTGGAACGTCCCGCATACCTGACGTAGCCAGCTTTTGCTGGCTATGGGCAGGTATGCATTGTGGTGCGCCTTGAATGGTAAATATAACGAAGATTTAGCTTATTGCCTAAAGAATCGTTTGATTTTGTGAAGAGAAAGCAAAATGTCCAGAGAGTGAAAGTCTCTTACAGGCGGGTGTGACGACTCGAACTGTTAGCAAGCTGCAAGGTGGTTTCTCGTGAGGGATGCACTGAAGTAAGCAGGACTGCAAAGGTCGGTACTGACGAACAGAAACTGGATAAGAGGCTGTATAGGTCGGGTAAGGTAGCCACGCATACTAACGCCCTAAACATCAATTATTTGATGCTGTACTTATACAGTAGATTCAGCAGGGATTGACCGAAGGATATTTACCTTACCGAGGGAGGTCTGCAATTGTAAAGACGGAGGCAACGCATCAGCCGAAGAGCAAACACCGCTTGGTAACAAGCAAGGTGGCAATTGCAGAAGTCAGCAGAAGTCATAGTAATCAGGCACTTGATAGCCAGATGAAGGACAGAACATCATTGGTCTTTAATGGACAAAGGAGTGCAGCGATGCTATGGGTAGTTTCCCAATCGTAACATAGCCTTTGACTAAGCGAGACAACCTAAACCGATGGAATCAAATGATAGACATCATCGTAAGCAAACAGAATCTGAACCGAGCTTATCTGCACGTATATCGCAATAAGGGTGGAGCAGGAGTAGATAAAATGAGTGTTGAAAACCTCAAAGAGCATCTCCTCCAATATGGCAGCACCTATATCGAGCAAATAAGAGCAGGAAAATATCAAGCCGCTCCAATCAAGGGCGTATTCATCCCTAAAGGCAAGGGTAAAACCCGATTACTCGGTATTCCCACAGTCACAGATAGGGTGATACAACAAGCACTCCACCAAGTGTTAAGCCCCATATTTGAGCGAGACTTCCAGCCACACAGTTACGGATTCCGTCCCCACCGCAGCGCACAAGACGCACTGCAACAAAGCCTTTCATATATCAACGAAGGCTACCAAGACATTGTGGATATAGACTTGAAATCCTTTTTCGATGAAGTACCCCACGATAGATTGATGCAATTGATTTATGAAAAGGTAAAATGTCGATTAACCCTAAAGTTAATCCGCACATTCCTACGCAGCCCCATACTAATCAAAGGCAAACTACACAAACGGAGAAAAGGCGTTCCGCAAGGCTCACCCCTCAGTCCTTTACTCGCCAATATTCTGCTCAACGAGTTAGATAAAGTATTGGAGGAAAGAGGACACCGTTATGTACGGTATGCCGATGATTTCAGTATCTACTTGCGAAGCAAGAAAGCAGCTCGTCGAGTGGGAAACAACATCTATGTATTTCTACGAGACAAGCTATGCCTACCCATCAACCGAGAGAAAAGCGGGATTCGTCGCCCTACGACCTTCAAGATATTGGGATATGGATTTGTTCCAACCTATCAAAAAGGAGAGAAAGGCAAATATCAATTTGTAGTGAAGAAGAAATCTTGGCAAACTTTTAAGCAAAAGCTAAAACGACTGACCCAAAAGACGCTTCCTATGAGTTTTGATAAACGGATTACCGAAATCAAACGGTCGATGAAAGGCTGGCTGAATTACTTCAAAATGGCATCTATTCACAGCAAGCTGAAGAAGATGGATGAATGGCTGCGAAACCGTTTGAGATACTGTATATGGCACGATTGGAAGAAACCCGACCGCAAGCGTAAAAACTTGATACGATTGGGAGTCAAACCCGACATGGCATATGCTTGGAGCCGTTCAAGAATGGGCGGATGGCGAATCGCCCAAAGCCCTATTCTTGGCACAACGATTACCCTCAAACGTTTGGAAAGCAGGGGATATGAAAGTCTATTGGACTACTACCATCGGATTAAGCATCAATGATGAACCGCCGTATACGAGACCCGTATGTACGGTGGTGTGAGAGGTACTCCCGTAGGCAAGCCGCTTACGGGCTACCTACTCGATTGCGCCTTGAATGGTAAATATAACGAAGATTTAGCTTATTGCCTAAATAATCGTTTGATTTTGTGAAGTGAAAGCAAAATGTCCAGAGAGTGAAAGTCTCTTACAGGCGGGTGTGACGACTCGAACTGTTAGCAAGCTGCAAGGTGGTTTGGGGCGACCCATGCACTGAAGTAAGCAGGACTGCAAAGGTTGGTACTGACGAACAGAAACTGGATACGAGGCTGTATAGGTCGGGTAAGGTAGCACATCATACTAACGCCCAAAAAACGTTGCGGAAGCAATGAGTACCTATACAGTAGATTCAGCAGGGATTGACCGAAGGATATTTACCTTACCGAGGGAGGTCTGTAATTGTAAAGACGGAGGCAACGCATCAGCCGAAGAGCAAACACCGCTTGGTAACAAGCAAGGTGGCAATTGCAGAAGTCAGCAGAGGTCATAGTAGCCGAGCATTGATTGCTCATGGCGAAGGACTGAATCTTACCCTTTTGGAAATTGGATAGGGAGCTATGTTGTCATCCATTGCTGTAAAAGCATAGACAGATAGTAGCCCTATGTTAAAGTACAAAATAGCTGGTGATGGTGAAAAGAGCATCATCGGAGATGGGTAGGAAACCGCCGTATACGAGACCCGTATGTACGGTGGTGTGAGAGGTACTCCCGTAGGCAAGCCGCTTACGGGCTACCTACTCGATTACAGCCAGCCTTCTTTTTTTATTAATTTGTTCATTGTCATTTCAATCCATTCATATTCACTCAATTCTTTCAACTTTCTTATCAATTTTTCTGGTATCTCTTTTCGTCCGATTAATGTTCCTGCTATTTGTCCAGCAATTGAGCAATTTGTATCTGTATCTCCACCAACTTCTATTAGTTGCAAATACATCTCTTCAATTCCAATTTCTCTAACTTTATTTGCCGCTGCGATGGCTAATGGAACTGAATTTACAACATATCCGTCATTACCAAATTGTCCGATTTCCTTTAAACTTTTGATGTCTTTGATTTCAATTAATCTATCTCGGACTCTTGTATCTGAAATTTGGTCAATTATCAATTCAATCAAATTTGTTTTGCCATTCCAATTGCCGTTTAGGATTTCTCTTATCGCAATTATCACACTTCTTGCCCCGACATATGCTTCATCATTATTGTGAGTGATTATGCAAATATCTCTGATTTCGGAATTTGTGATTTCTTCTTTAAAAGCAATTGGTGCTATTCTCATTGCTGCGCCATTTCCTGCTGCATATTCGCCTCTTCTCCCAACTTGGCTCCAATGTCCTCCAAAACTTAACTCCTTTAATGATTTCAAAGTACTTGCTCCAATTCCTCTTAATTTTCTTTGTTTGTAGTATCTGAGGAATTGGCTTGCTATCGTTTCAGGATTTACTTTTTCATCTTCAATTATTGCCTCGATTGTTGCCAAAGTCAATTGAGTATCATCCGTTATTTGCCAAATTGGTTCTTTTTTTTCTGGCTTTCCAAAAAGGTAAAATGTATCTTCTTTCTCTTTAATTTCATTTTCAAATCCGCTTCCAAAAGCATCACCAATTGCTCCTCCGATTATACATCCCTCAAATCTATCGGCTTTTGTCATTGGTTGATTTTCTGTTTTTTTTGGTTGGCTGTAACTCGCATATTAATACACCAAGGTGCATTAATCTCGCAAGTCATTTTTGAATTATTAAGTTAACATTTATTAGGTACTTTTTTGATTATCAACAATTCTAAAAAATACAGTCTTAAAAAAATCATATTTTTAACATTTCTATATGTCCAAATTATCCAAAGGGCTTTGGAGTTTCTCCATGCCGTTCTGGATAATACTGTTTCCCAAATATCCCAAAACTTTTTCAGAAAACAAAATATATCGGTCTTTTTTATTTTTTGTATTAATCCTTCCTCTCCACCATCACCGCATCCACCTTCTTCTCCCTCACCATCTCATTAAAAGCAGGAATATCCTTCTCCACAATCGCATACCAAGCCGCCAATTGTTCATCAATTTTGGCTGTCACTTCCTTGAAAAACGCCAAAGTTTGGTCGGTCGGTTGGTAGAGTTCATCTTTCACTATTTGGTGGGTTTTACACTTTGGACAGTAGCTGAAAATACAAAACCTTTGGGATTGGTGATACTATAAATTAAAACAACACTCTTAGTATGAAGTGCATCGGAAAAGAGGCACTTTCGGTAGATGCTTATTTCACTTTACTTAAATGAGTATCTTCACTCCACCGTTTTATATGTTTAAGATTTGATTTTCGGTTTGGTTTATAGGGTGTTATTGCAAAATCACAACATGATTTTATCATTTTTAATTCGGAATTGTCAATATCTTTTCGTGAATAAGTAATAGGGATATCTATGTTTTTTTCTTCAAAAATAAATGTCAAATTAATATTTATTAAAGGATGGTTTACATATATATGCTTTGCTTTTTGATCTACCAGATAGTCTGCAATTTTTATTACTTTAAATGAAAAAGACTCTCGTCTATTCACTTTTTTATTAAAATTAAAAATGGAAAAAAGTATGATAATAATACTAAAAAAGCCGATGCTCTTTATACTTAATTTTTTATCAACCTGAAAGTTTTCTATTGTTAATCCGATTAAATAAAGAAAAGGAACAATTAAATAAACCCATGTTCGTGGAAAAGGAATGACGCTATGTAAAAGAAGGATAAACGGAACAATTAAGAAAAAACACATGGGAATTATTACCATTTTAGTTTTTCTGGCAACAAAACACATAATAAATAAAACAAATAAAAAAACTTGTAAAGGGATAGAAAATAGAAAAATAGAAGTTGAATTAAAATGTCCTAATAATCCTTCCAAAACTTGAACCCTTGAAATAGGCACTACGAATCTATTATTTATTATTGCATCTATTCCTGAAACTATAAAAATTGGTGTGTATAGGATTAATACAACAAGAGATGTTAGCAGACAAGAAACTGTCAAATACGATATGCCCTTAATATTTTTCTTAGTTATGAACATAACAAAAATCAATAAAACACAAGTAAAATATGGGTAAAGAAAAGAAGGCATTGTAAAGAACCCTACTACAGCTCCAAGAGATAAAGAAACAAAATATTTTGTATGGTTTTTGGATTCAACTATTGGTGTAGAAATCAATCTTATTGTGGAATAAAAGCAGATAGTAAAAGCAAAAAGCACTAACATATACCCTCTTGACATATATGAGTAATATTGAACAGGAAACAAAAAACAAAAAACTGTCAAGAGCAATAATGCAGTCTTTTGTTTGAATAATTTCGTAAATGATAGATAAAAGATTATAGAGGTAAGAATGGAAAATATTAAATTTGGTAACCTCAGGTTGATGTGCTGTGAAAAAGGGAATCCCACGAATATTCTTGTCAAGAGAGAATGGAGAACGTGATTATTAGGAGCAGGGTAATATGAAATAGAGGTAAGAAACCCTTTTTTTGTAAAATTCAGATAAGTCAAAGCCTCATCATAGGATATTGGCATAACAGTGACGTGATATAAACTTAACCCAAAACTGAATAATATTATTCCTGTTGCAATAAGTGTATAATTAGTTGATAAACTTAATTCTACAAGCGAAATCATCTGAGATTTCAAGCGATAAATTGCCGAAATTAACTTTAAACCTTTCTTCATTTTATTTAGCTGTTAATAAGCTACATTCAAGTAATTCCATGCGCTTTATGTTCTAATTTCCAATCATCACCGCATCCACCTTCTTCTCCCTCACCATCCCATTAAAAGCAGGAATATCCTTTTCCACAATCGCATACCAAGCCGCCAGTTGTTCGTCAATTTTAGCTGTTACTTCTTTGAAAAAAGCAAGTGTTTGGTCCGTCGGTTGGTAGTCGCCCATACTTGTCAGCGAAAGAAGGTGCGCCAATTTGTTGTTGAGTTTGATGGGGAAATTGAGGGGGTCTTGTCCGCTGCGGTTTTGGGTTTGGTAGAGTTCCTTTTCGATGAGGGTCATCACCGAATCAATGCGGCCCGCTTCTTCCACCACTGCTTTGAAGTCCTTGTTTTCCTTCGCTTTATCCTTCAAATTGCCTTTCACAAATTGCAGTTGTTGACGGGTTTTGCGGATATTTTTAATGGCGGTGTGCGTTTCCGTCACCTTGTCTTGAGCTTTCCGCAAAAAGTCAAATTGCGCCTTCAATTCCTCCGCAGTCGCTTCCATGCGTGGGTCGGGCAATACCTCAAAAGTGGTCATTTGAACATCCTCACCAATCGTCAATTTCGCCCAATACTTACCCGGCAAAGCTTTAGGGCCGCTCAAGTTGCCCCACCACAAAATCATTCCTTCAAAAGATTCTGCATCAGGGTATTCCAAATCCCATACAAAACGGTTCATGCCCTCCTTCAATTCCTTCAATTTGCCCTCTTTCTTCTCCTTGTCGGGTTTGCTCGAATACTTTTTAATCACAGTGCTGTCTTCATTCATTTCCATGAATTCCAAGCTCACCGTTGTTTTTGAAGTATCGGGTATTTCCTTCAAATAAAAATGCACCATCACCCCATTCGGATGATTTTGCCCTGCTTTTTTAGGCATTTTTTCGGTCGAACCGCCATCCATTCGATAGGTTGGCATCGGTTGGTATAAGTGTGTTTTGCTGCGGGCAATGTCGCTGTTCAATTGATGCAAAGGCGTAAGGTCGTCAATCATCCAAAAGCTGCGTCCTTGTGTCGCTGCAATGAGATTGTCGTTTTTGATGGCGAGGTCGGTAATTGGTACAATCGGCAGATTCATTTGGAAGGGCTGCCACTGCAATCCATCATTGAAGGAAATATACATCCCCGTTTCAGTTCCTGCATAGAGCAAGCCTTGGCGTTTTGGATCGGCTCTTACGACTCTTGTAAAATGTTCGTTGTCAATTCCGTTGGTGATTTTTTGCCACGTTTTGCCGTAGTCTTTGGAGTGGTAGAGATAGGGGCGAAAATCCCCTAATTTGTAGCGAGTCCCTGCAATGTAAACACCTCCTTTATTGAAGGGGTCACTTTCTACACTGTTGAACATCATCCATTCAGGTATTCCTTTTGGAGTGACGTTTTCCCAATTTTTACCAGCATCTTTGCTCACATGCACCAATCCGTCGTCCGATGCTGCCCACAAAAGCCCCTCTTCATAAGGTGATTCTGCGGCTGCAAAAATGGTGCAATAGTATTCAACAGAAGTGTTGTCTTGGGTGATGGGGCCGCCAGAAGAAACGAGTTTGGTGGAGTCGTTTCGGGTCAAATCGGGGCTGATGATTTGCCAAGATTGTCCTTCGTCTTCGCTGACATGCAGGTGATTGGAGGCAGCGTAGAGGCGTTTGGGATTGTGGGGTGAGAAGAAAATGGGGAAGTTCCATTGAAAGCGGTATTTCATGCCTTCTGCGCCGTAGCCCATTGGGTTGTCGGGCCAGACGTTGATGGCTCTCGCTTGTTTTGTTTTGTGGTTTACACGGGTCAAAAACCCATCGTAACTGCCGCCATATACGATGTCATTGTCGTTGGGATCCACTGCAATGTGTGCGCTTTCACCCCCTGCGGTGGATTCCCAATCGTCTTCGTCAATCGTCCAGCCATTGCTGCGGTGACTGATTCGGACGGTAGAGTTGTCTTGTTGTGCGCCATAGATTCGGTAGGGAAAATGGTTATCTGTTGTCACTCGGTAAAATTGGGAAGTAGGTTGGTTGTGGTAAGTTGACCATTCCTTGCCACCATCATCGGTGATTTGTGCACCGCCATCATCGCCTATAATCATTCGGTCGGGGTTTTCGGGCGCAATCCAGAGGTCATGGTGATCGCCATGTGGTGCAGAACGGGCTTTGAAGGTTTTGCCGCCATCGGTTGATTTTTGGTATTGCACATTTAGGACATAGACCGTTTCGGCATCTTTTGTATCGGCATAGATGCGGGTGTAGTACCATGCTCTTTGCCGCAAAGCCCTGTCACTGTTTACTTTTGTCCAAGTTTCGCCGCCATCGTCTGAGCGAAAAAGTCCTCCGTCTTTGGCTTCCATCATGGCCCAGACTCGGTCGGGTTTTGCAGGGGAAACGGCTACGCCAATGATGCCGAGGGGTGCTTTGGGCATTCCTTTCTTTTCGGATAAGTTTTCCCAAGTGTCGCCACCATCGGTTGATTTCCAAAGTGCTGAGCCTTCTCCTCCACTCGAAAGGCTGTAGGGTGTGCGCTGCACACGCCATGTTGAAGCATACAAAATGCGGGGATTGGTGGGGTCGAAAGTTAAATCAACTGCACCAGCCATGTCATTGGAGTAGAGGACTTTTGACCACGTTTTGCCGCCATCTTTGCTGCGGTAAACACCTCTTTCTGTGTTGGGGGTGAACAAGTTGCCCATTACTGCGGCATAGACCCAATCGGGGTTTTTGGGATGGATTCGGATGCGGGAGATGTGTCGAGATTCCTTCAATCCCATTGACTCCCACGTTTTGCCAGCGTCCACTGATTTCCAAACGCCATAGCCATAACTGACATTTCCACGAACGGTTTTTTCGCCACCGCCAACATAGATTACATTGTTGTCCCATTCGCTGACGGCTACTGCGCCAATCGAACCGCCAAAAAATCCGTCTGAGATGTTTTCCCAAGTATTGCCACCGTTGTTTGTGCGCCAAACTCCTCCTCCTGTGCTGCCAAAATAGTACAAGTCGGGTTGATTCGGTACGCCTGTTACCGCACAAGAACGCCCTCCTCTGAAGGGACCAATATTGCGCCATTGCAGGGCATCGTAGAGTTTTTCGGGATAGGTTGAGGATTGGAGATTGGAGGAGGCTATGGATTTCTTTTTGTTTTGTGCTTCTGCCGATTGAAGGAAAAGCATTGAAGTAAGAAACAAAAATGCTGCTATGAATGGTAAACGTTTGTTCATGATGGGCAATATTGAAGTAAAGAATGAGTATTGAAGGGGAAAGATACGGTTTTTGGAGGAATGAAAATGTTTGTTTAAGGCACTAAAATATTTGTTTAACTCACTAAAATTTGTTAACTTAGTATTGTTTTCAAACTCACTCCTTATTTTCTGCAACTATTCCCTCCTTTTTTATTCATATTTTAAATTATTTGCAGATGAAAAACTACATTTCACTACTCAGTATGGCTGCTTTATTTTTGGTATTGGTAGTATCAGAATTGAATGCACAGGATAGAGGACGTGGCAGAGGGGGAAATACCGATGCTGGATCTTCGACTCAGATTGAACCTTTGCCGCACACTTTTGATGAAAGTGCGATTTGGAAGGAAAAGAAAAACAAACACAGCACTTCGACTTCAAATCAATGGCTAAAGTTGGCGCACAATTATGAAAGCACTCAAAAATGGAAGGAAGAAAAACACGATTTGAGTACTTC
The DNA here is from genome assembly GCA_041392475.1 of Chitinophagales bacterium. NCBI lineage: Bacteria > Pseudomonadati > Bacteroidota > Chitinophagia > Chitinophagales > Chitinophagales bacterium. The sequence continues at coordinate 1,379,754 of JAWKLZ010000003.1, forward strand.
TTCTGGTTGGTTAACAAAGGGTCATAAATATGAACTTTCGAAGCAAATGGTGGAGGATAAACACGATATGCCGATTTCTCTTTATTGGGTTGAAAAAGGACATCAATATGCTGCAAGTAAGGATTGGAAGGATAAAAGACACAGTACAAGAACTTCTAACCAATGGCTTGAAAAGAATCATGTCTATGCAACAACCAAAAAATGGAGGGATGATAAACATACAGATCCAACTTCTTTGAATTGGATAGAGGTAGAACATCAGTATGCGGTTTCACGAAAAATGGTCGAGGAAAGACATCCTACGAGTACTTCAAAAATTTGGATTGACAAAAAACACAATTACGAGAATAGTAAGGGTTGGAAAGACAATGATCACAGTTATTCAACGTCTAATAAATGGCTGGAAGGAAATCATACGTATGAGCAGACTTCAACTTGGAAACAGGATGAACACAGTACGCAAACTTCGGTCAATTGGAGGGAAAACGAGCATGACTATGCGATGTCGAAACGTTGGAAAGACGATGGACACAATCCTCAAAAATCCAATCAATGGAAAAGTCAACAACATGAGTATGGTTTGAGCAGAGAGAAAGAAAGTGGAACAAAAAGAGATTGAAAATCAATTTAAAACACTACACTTATGCTCACCAAAATTACCCTCAAAAATCTGGCACTTACGCTCTGTTTTGCAGTTCCTTTTTTCACTTACATAAATGCCCAAACCAATATTTCTCTACCGAAAGTGAGCTTCAATGAGCAATACATTGAAGGTTTACAAACACCCTTTGCAGTGGATTCCATTGAAGCGGTTTTTGACTTGGTTTTTGAAGCATTGCCCGATGAAGTATATGTTTTTCCGAGCGAAAATTACTATTACTTTCAATTTCAAGCAAATGGGCAATGGATTTGGGGCAATATCCGACTGGGAGTTTTGACGAGAGACAAAGGCGTTTTGCACTTTGCGTATTATACCTACTACGGCAATCCTCAATCGCCTAATGATGGTCAAAGTTTTATCGAACATTTTGACGAAAGCAAGGGCGTAGAGGTGAAGCGATTGGAGGGACTGCAATATGCGGTAAGTTTGAAAGGCAAAACGGTTGTTTTTCAACTCAATGAACTCGACCAAACACCTCCTGATGCTTCGATATTGGGCAAAGAAGATGTTTTTGTGCAGCGAACTTTTGACGAATCGGGATTTCCTTTTTTGCTGATTTTCAACAAGCAATACAAACACTTTATGTATGTGTTGGATGAAGCTGCAAAATTACCGATTGACTTGGAAACGGTGCTTTTAGATACGGTGCGGTATGAAAATTTGTGGATCAACCCTGCAAGCAGTTTTATTTTTTATGAAGACAGCCTGCATCAAAACCGCAAAATTTTGGCGGGTGTTTGGGGGCAAAACATTCGCTGCAACAACTATTGGGATGGACCTTTTGACCAATTGGCGGACAATTTTCCGAGTCCTTTGTTGAAGGAGTGCATTGAAGCGGCCTACCCGTATGTGAAAGGGGGCGTGGATGAATATGGTTTTTTCCCAATTTTGGAGGGAAGTCGCATGGCTATCAGTGCGTATTACGAATATGAACGCTTGGAGGAGTTCATAGAGAACTTTGAGATGTGTAAACGACAACCCATTGGCGAATTGTTACCTTGTTTGACCTACGATTATAAGACAGATATTGAGATGGAGAAAGAGAAATGATTATCTTCTTTCTCTTGGTTTTTGACCATTCACTGGACGAGGTACTTACTACCACTCCAGCACGATCTTCCCAAAATGCTGCCCCGTTTCTTGGTATCGGAAAGCATCCGCCAATTGGTCAAATCCAAAACTGCGGTCAATCACAGGTTTGAAGCCACTCACATTGATGGCACGCACCATTTCTTCCTGCGACACACGACAATCTACTGCCACACCAATCAAGCGCAAATGTTTGAAAAACAACTTTGGAAAGGTGATTTCCCCCTTCCGACCATTGCCGAGAATACCGATAGAGATGATGTTTCCGCCAATTTTTGCTGCTTCAATCGAATTGTACATCGTAGAACCGCCACCGACATCCAAAACATGGTCAACGCCATCACCCGATAGTTTAAAAATGGTTTTACCCCAACTGCTGTCCTCTTTGTAATTCACTACAGCCGTTGCCCCCATTTCCTTCAATCGCTCTGCCTTTTCGTTAGAAGAAGTTGTGACATAGACCTTTGCGCCAGCCGCCAAAGCAATCTGTAAACCAAAAATGGACATACCACCCGTTCCTTCAATCAACACGGTATCACCCGCCTTCAATTTGCCCTCCGTCACCAAACCCCGCCATGCGGTCAATCCCGCACAAGGAATTGTTGCAGCCTCTGCATAGGTATAGCCCTCTGGAATAGCAGTCACCGATTCCACCGAAATACAAGACCGCTCAACCACATAACCATCCACCGTTTCGCCCGAAATAAAGCGGGTTTTCTCGAAAGTAGGTGTTCCTTCTATCCAATTCGGAAAAAACAAAGACATTACCTTATCACCTGTTTTCCATTTCGTTACTCCTTCACCTACAGCAATTACTTCTCCTGCACCATCCGACATTGGCACACGGTTTTCGGGTACTTTGATACCGCCAATTGCTACCAAATAATCGTGAAAATTCAAAGAAGTAGCGTGCCATTGTACCAAAATTTCACCAGCTTTTGGTGTCGGATTTGGTCGTTCTACGATTTGTAAATTGTCCAAACCGCCACCGTTTACTTGTATTGCTTTCATATTTTTTGATTGATTTTTCGTTTGAGCTTTAAAACACCAATTTAGAAAGTTTTATTGATTTTCCATTGTTTAATTTTTTACCATGGTAAATCCTTTCCATCTTGCACATCCCAATATGCTCCATTTTCAAAATCAGAAACCATGAACGAAAATATCCTTTCTGCCGATTCTTTTGGAGTCAAAGGCGCATGAACATTGTTTTTGTTGATTGCAGTTTGGACCCAACCAGGGTGAATGATAGCGACTCGAATACCTTTTTGCACTCGATTTGCCAATATTTTGGAGTACATATTGAAGGCACTTTTCGACATACTATAGGCTATCGAACCTTTTCTATTGCAGCAAGCTAGTGAACCCATTTTTGAAGAAATATTCAAAATCATGCCATTATCTCTGACAAAATCAATCAAGGCTTCTGTAAAAAAGACCTGCCCTTTTACATTTACATCAAAGGTCTGTTGAAAGCTCACTTCATCGAGCTTCTCTGTACCCAAATCTGGCCCAACTCCTGCATTGTTGATTAAAATATCAATACCTTCAAATCGGTCAAAAAGGATTTGATGAGCAGCTTTGATACTCTCGCTATCCGCCAAATCCAATGGAATGACAGATAGGTTATCAGGCTTCAATCCTTCAATTTTCCCGCTTCTGCAAGTGCCAATTACATAATAACCTTGCTCCAATAACTTCTCTGTCAAAGCCCTACCTATTCCCTTACTTGCCCCTGTGAGTAAGACCACTTTTTTTCCCTTGGTGTTGACTTGTGTATCCATTTTTTCGTATTTTTAATTTTCATTCTTCGCAAAAACTCCCTCTAAAAAATCCGTTTCAATCCTGATAATCATCTTCAATATCTGCTCCTGTTCCTCCTTCGATAATTGGTCAAACAAGGCATCTCCACCTTTGATAATATCACGCCCTATAGACAAAGCATTTACCTCCGTTGCAGCGTAAATAGTTGGACGTTTCTGCATTTTTGCAATCAAATGTTCCACAATTTCCACAATCTTAGCCACCAATTTTCGGTCGTGCAAAGTGTCAAATAGCGATTCATTGTTTTGAATAAAATCCTCAATCTCCTCAGTTGAAAGTGTCGCCAACAATGTCTTGATATCTGCCTCCGAATAAGGGGGCTGCAATTCAAGATTTATAGCACTGTGCACCAATTTGTCTTCAAAAACAGTTGCCGCCCGAAAAGACTTCAATGCCTTTAATCCAGCCATCAAGATTTTGGGTAAATGCCTCCCATACTTCAAAATCAGACTGCCCGAATCAATCAAAATTCGCAGCAATTTTTCTGGATTTTTGATGTAGTTGTCCAGATTGTGAAACGCTTCCTCCAGCTCGTTGCGCTTATCGGGATGTGGATACAAATCGTTTAAGAAAAAATCCCTAAAAACATTCGTTCTCACCTCGTCAAAAGAAGCAGGTAATTCATATTGTTCTTCAATTGTAGCATATTGATACCGTTCTTCAATCAATCTCCGATACCCCAAAATCACTTCCTTCAATACTTCTTTTTCCGACATAAATTTTTTAATTAATTGAATTTACCTTCAACAATTTTTCTACAAATAAGGTATAGTACAGCTTAAACGATATAAGTGGCAACTTATTTTTTGCACAAAGAACTGACAATTAATAGTTTTAAAAACTAATCACTGTACTATCTACCCCACTTTTTCCTCAATATTCTGCAATATGACTTGTTTGGTTCTGTCATAACCTTGTTGTGAGATAAAGATAAAAATTAATTGAGTAAAATGTATTTTTGTGTCAAACTCAAAATCGTATGCAAAAAAAGCAATCATAGAAAATATTAGTGATTTTTATGGCAGTCAGTTATGTAGTTAAAATAATATGAATAAATTGATAAAAAAAAGTATAAATCATGCAAAAATACCTTTTAGAAGAAGAACATTTGATGTTTCAAGAAGCGGTTCGTGATTTCATGAAAAAGGAGGTGGAACCCTTCAATGAGGAATGGGAAAAACAAGGGCAAGTTTCTCGTGAACTTTGGCTGAAAGCTGGAGCGCAGGGAATGTTGTGTATAGATTTTCCCGAAGAATATGGGGGTTTGGGTATCAAGGATTTTCGCTACAATACGATTGTGAGTGAAGAACTGTCACGAGTAGCAGCATCTGGGCCTGGTTTTACCCTCCAAAACGATGTAATGGCTCCATACTTTATCGAGTATTTCACGGATGCTCAAAAGGAAAAATACATGTCGAAGATTGCGGGTGGTGAAATCATTACCGCCATTGCAATGACCGAACCTGGGACGGGCAGCGACTTGGCAAATATCAAAACTACTGCTGTCAAAAAAGAGGGTTACTATGTTTTGAATGGAGCTAAAACTTTCATTACCAATGGAATCATGAGTGACTTGGTAGTTGTGGTGGCGAAAACGAATCCAGAATTGAAGCACAAGGGGATTTCTTTGTTGTTGGTAGAAAGGGGCATGAAGGGTTTTGTGAGGGGTAAAAACCTGGACAAGATTGGATTGAAGGGACAAGATACTGCGGAGTTATTTTTTGAAAATGTGGAAGTACCTGTTGAAAATCTTTTGGGTCAAGAGGGTAGGGGCTTTTATTATTTGATGCACAATTTGCCGCAAGAGCGTTTGTCGATTGCAGTGAGTGGCATTGCTTCGGCTGAAATGGCTTTGGAGTGGACGGTGCAATACTGCAAAGAACGAGAAGCCTTTGGCAGACCGATTGGCTCTTTCCAAAATTCTCGCTTTAAATTGGCGGAAATGCAAACCGAAATTACCATCGGGCGGACTTTTGTGGACAAGTGTATTGAGGAATTGAACGCTGGGGTTTTGACTGCCGAAAAGGCTGCAATGGCAAAATATTGGATTACGGACCTTCAAGGAAAGGTGATTGACCAATGTTTGCAACTGCATGGTGGATATGGTTATATGCGGGAATTTCCGATTGCAAGGGCTTTTACGGATGCCCGTGTTCAGCGAATTTATGGTGGTACGAATGAAATCATGAAGGAAATTATTGGGCGTTCGATGGGGTTTTGATTGTATTGGAGTGTTGATGGTGTGATTATGGAACTATTGTGTGTGTTTTGGTGAGGGTTTATTAAAAAATATTAAAAATCAATTAGATGAAAAAGGTATTGACCTACAAAGGTGCGGTGATGACTTGGGAGTGTGACTCGAATGGTCATATGAATGTGATGTATTACATCAATAAGTTTGAGCATGGTGGACGAAATTTCACTATGGAAATGGGTATGTTTGAGTTAGAAGATGGAAAAAATATAGGTGTGGTAGTATTGGAACAACAAATCAAATATCTACAAGAGGTGTTTGAAGATGATTTGTTGTATATCGAAAGCACGCTCTTAGACGTTGGAAACAAAGCTTTTACCATTCTACACGAAATGTACCGCAATCCTCAAAAAGAATTGGTGAGTACCATGAAACTTGTTTTGGTGCTTTTTGATAAAGAAACCCGCAAATCGCTGCCATTTCCGAAAGATAAAAGGGAACTCTTGTTGAAGGAATTGGAGTAGATGAAAATGAAAATGAAAAAAACACACTGATAGACAGTTGTTTGAGAAATTTTAATTGTTAAGATAAATGGTTTGTCGAAGATTTGATTCTTTGTTGGCAACTCTATACCTATCCTATAGAATGTAAAAAGGTCGCTCGGCATCTTCGCTTAAATCTCGAACGATGGTGAATTTTTTGAAGTTTTTCGCACCGTATTTCTTTACATTTCCGCCTCCAAAATCTACTTTGATTCGGATGGCAGTCAATTGATTGATGGCATTGTAGGTGCTTTTTTCGATGCTTAAATCAATGCCGTTTTCCTTCAAATATTGCTGGATTTGCTGCAATTCTTCCAAAGTGGTTTGGCGGGTGATTTCTACTTTTATTTTTTCACCGCCTTGCTTGTGTTGAAGCGAAGCGAGGGAGAGGAAACAGCAGAAGTATAAGAAGAATTGATGCATAAGATTGGAGGTGATAATTAAAATTGTAAATTTAAATTTTTTCGGAAAACTATTCTATATTAGACTTGTACGGATTTGATTATGATAGAGTTATGTGAAAAGTGATTTGTTGTGTGCAATTATTTTCCTCTTGAAAAACATTTGTTATAATCAAAATATAGGACTCTTTTTCAAAACATTTGTTTATGAGTGTTTTAAGCATAAAATAATAAATCATTAAATATTTTCAATAATTTATTATTCACTGATTATCGAGCCGAACAAGTCTAATTATCTTTCTTCAAAAATGGCTGAAAGACCGAGTGGGTAGGGTTTTGGATTTTGAAGATATTCTGCATTATCAGCAGATGATTGTGGCATTGACGGAGACGGCGAGGGTTATGGAGGAGGTGGATTTGGTAAGTCCATAAGACTTGAATATTTGTTGAAAATGAGCAAAGTAATCACACAAAAACCAATATTTTTGGTGATGGTCATTTACGTTGAAAGATAGTGAATAACCTGCCCCAAAACCTTCAGCATCTCGGGGAAACTCTCCTTATTTTTGAAGCGTTCCCTATCAATACAATTTCATTTGTCCAACAAACAAAAAATATTGCCAACTACCCCAATAAGCTTTTTTGATTTCACTATTGATAGGCATAAACTCCTTTTCCAAAGCTGGCAATAGATGGGCATCCATTCTTACATGATTGTTTCGCATCCACTTTTTGTAGGATTTGATAGGGCTATTGTGAAAATCTACAACGGCAATGTAACCTGTTGGTGAAAGATAATCCTGCGCCAATTGAATGAAATCACTCCATTGTGGATTCATCATACTTAGTGAATAAGAAAATAATACCAAATCGTATCTGTGAGATACAAAAAAATCTGCTCCAAAAGCTTCATTTAGCAATTCAACCCTATGAGCATATCTTTTTAATTTCTTATCAGCTTTTTGAATCATGTCTTTTGAAATATCCAAACCAGTTATTTTGGCATTTGGGTAGTTATCTGCAATTTGTAATAAATTACTTCCTGTACCACATCCTATTTCCAATACCCTAAAAGTTTGATTTTGGGCAAAAGGAAACTGATCAATGATTTCTTTTCTGCCAAATAAAAAAGTCCATCTTGTACTATCGTATATTTTGGCTTGAAAGCGATAATACTGCCGCATGTCTTCTTTTTGGGAATCTACATTGGACGATAATTTATCTTCAAAAATGCTCATGTTTTTTATTTATTTGACAGTTGCTAAATAAACGCTGTTGTATGTTCCGACTCTATCTTGTGAGTGCCATTGGGCTGTTTTTTCCTTGTCAAAACGTACGTTACGTTGCACAATATCGGGAAAAAAGTCAATGGTACTAGCTGCCGAACGAAGCAAAATCTTAGAACCTGATCTACTGTTCTGCAAAATCAAATCCCACTCTTCTTCCAATGCTGGTACATCGTGTTCTGCTAGCCAATCTTGGTGGTCCAATAATACATAGTGTGAATATTTTTGGGGGTTGGATACCAAAAAACGACTAATGGTAGTGTTGTGAAGATGAATGTTTGAAACCCTACTTTTTAGACTTTCAAAATTTTCTTCCTTCAAATAGTTAGGGCAACAGTCTTTTTCGTATTTACCTGTAATATAAACGCGCCAAAAGTAATTTTCATGTATAGGCAAATTGTAGAATACTTTTCGTAAGCAGTCCATGATGTATGCCGAAATTCCACCTGCATATTTTTGAGTTATCAAGTCACGTTGTGCACGAGGGATTCCCAATAATGCAAAAACAAATTTTTGGTTGGTAATCCAACACACAAATGGATTGAGTAATTTGGATTCTACATCGTTGTAATTGCTGCGTTGTTCGTCCAAATCATTAGACCAAAGAAGTTGTTCAACATTTTTTTTGAGACTGGGTTGAATTTTTATGTAGTGGTGAATGAACCAAGCAAAAATGCCAGAAGTGCCTTGAAAGTAAAATGTTTTCTTTAGCCCTTTGCCGTTGAAGTAGTCAATCTTTCTGTCCCAAAACGTCTGAGCAAAGTCTAAAAGATGGGGACGTAGCATTTCAGTGTAGATTTTTTGAGCATTTTTGTGGTGTCCTTCTCCAAAAAATTGAAATAACTCCTCATAATTGCTCGCTTCAAAAAGGGCTAATTTTAGATTCAATAGGGCATTTTGAATAGGGTTTACATCGATTGAATTGATTTCTTGGGGGTCGTCTAAGAGGTAGTCTAAAGCATTGCAGCCTGCACTCGTTATCATCACTATTTTGCTCTTTGAATCAATATCCAACAAGGCTCTGTCACACTTAGGGTCCTCCCAACAAGTGTTGTAAATCAAATTTTTACTATGAATATAACGAAAAGTTGCATCGTGGATTTTACCAATCAATTTTGTAGGCATATTAAACTTTTGAACTCAAAAATAGAGTATATTAACCTACTTTTGTCATGAATCGTAAAATGCAATGCAAAAATAATATGGAATTGATGAAGCGAAAATGTTTGGTTAAAATAGTGGTAGGTGATGGACAAAGAATAATTGTTGTAATCTAGCCGTTTATCCTTTTCAAACTCCTAACTTTGGCATAAAATGAAACCAAGATAAAAGAAAACATGGCTCAAGAAATCATAAGTCCCCAAGAGTTACACCAATTTGACAACCTCGAACTGCTTGCCAAGCAGGTAGTAGAAGGGTTTATCATTGGTCTGCACAAAAGCCCTTTTCATGGATTTTCGGTGGAATTTGCCGAACACCGATTGTACAATGCAGGTGATTCCATCAAAAACATAGATTGGAAAGTGTATGGTCGTACCGATAAATTGTTTATCAAACGATTTGAAGAAGAAACCAACCTTCGGTGTCGGATTGTATTGGATGCTTCTTCCTCTATGTATTTTCCAGAGGATGCAGGAATTGGTGACAATCCCAAAATCAACAAATTGAAGTTCTCGGCCTTGGGTGCTTCTGCTTTGATGTATATGTTGAAGAAACAACGAGATGCCGTAGGCTTGAGTATTTTTTCGGATGAAATTGATTTTCATACCAAAGCAAAGTCTACGACCGTTCACCAACGCCTTCTCACTGCTCAACTGCAAAACTTGCTTGATAATCCAAAACGCAATAAGGCTACTGCCGCTGCAAAATGTTTGCACCAAATTGCAGACAACATTCACAAGCGTTCTTTGGTCATTATTTTCAGCGATATGTTTGAAAATGCAGAAAATTCTGAGGAAATTTTTTCAGCATTACAGCATTTGAAGTACAGCAAACATGAGGTAATCTTGTTTCACGTAGTGGACAAAAAAAAGGAATTAGATTTTGAATTTGAAAATCGTCCCTACGTTTTTATTGACATCGAAACAGGGGAGGAGGTGAAACTTCAACCGAATCAGGTCAAAGATTTTTACCAAGAGCAAATGAAAAAGTTCCTCACCGAATTGAAGCTCAAATGTGGTCAGTTCAGTATTGACTTTGTAGAGGCTGATATCAATCAGGACTTTCGACAGATATTATTGCCCTATTTGGTAAAACGAAGCAAGATGCGGATTTAAAATAGTAGTCAATACACAATATCTTTGTACTCATTGCCGTTGGAGTGGCGTATAGTAAATTGGAGAACAACAGAACCTTCCATTGTGCTTTGAGTGTACGGTAGATAATCTAATAATAAAAATTGAGGTTTTAATGGTTTTTGAAGACTTCCGAGGCGGGGATACCTGCTTTGGGAGTTTTTTTTTATTTTTTTTTGAAAAAGATAGGGGGATAGCTTTTGTCGTGCATCTTACCAGTGAATACAGCTATTAGTCTTAGGTTTTAAACACAATTTTACTATGAACGCAGAAGCAGCATTTCTTTCTAGGGACAGTATCTACAATTTTAAGGAACTACTGACAGATTCTTTCACGGGTGTTCACGCACCAACTATTCAAAAAGTAGAAAAGGGAACTTTCATTTATTTGCCCAATAAATTAACGACCAATTTATACATCGTCAAATCTGGACGTGTAAAAATTGGAGCCTTCAGCGATGGAGGTAAGGAATTTATCAAATTGGTATTGAGTGATGGTGAACTATTCGGCGAGTTATTGCTTTCGGGAAAAGACCACCGCAATGAATATGCACAAGCAATGGAAGATACCTATCTTTATGTGATTCCAATTCGACATGTAAAAGACAAAGTACGAAGTAATTGGGAACTCAATATGCAATTGACGCAGCTAATGGCTGACCGATTAATATTGATGCAACAACGATTGGAACGCCAAGTTTTCAAAGATACCAAAACCCGAGTCATTGCATTTATGCTTGATTTGGTCGAAAAACGAGGTAAAAGAGTGGGTTTTGAGTGGTTGATATTCAAGTTTTTTACCCATCAGGAAATTGCCTGTATGACAGGTACTTCTCGTCAAACGGTCACTTCAATTATCAATGAACTCAAAGGTGAGAATCTGATTTACTGCAATAAAAGACGTTTGTTGGTAAGAGATATTGACAAACTGAATGGAATGGTGAACTAAAAATAAAATCCCGATTTAGACTTTCAATAGTTCGTGCAATTTTTAATGAACACAGAGGCACGGAGGCACAGAGTTTTGGTTATCAAATAATTAGCAAAATAAAACTTATTCTCTAAACTGTTGATAATTAAATTGTTGTAATTTTTGCACGAACTATTGACTTTCGTAGTTTCATTTAAAAATGTATCATAAGGAAGAAAATCAACTTTCTATCAAACAGAAAACTACAAAAGCCTTCATACCATTCTTTTAGTTGAATTACATATATAATAAGTGTGGTGAGTTTTGAGAACTCCCACACTTTTTTTTGTGTTTTTTTGAAAAAATGCAGCTCTCCAATAGTGGTCTGTTTTGATAAAGTTTGTCTATTGATTAGTAAAAACATAAAACATCCTACAATGACCACTAAAAAGTTATTTTTGTTCTTATTGCTTTGTTCTGTAACACTTTGGTATGCTTGTGAAAAAGATCCGACAGAACCCACTCCAATTGACCCCGAACCCACTTCAAGTTGGGAATTGGTTCAACAAAAAATCTTTCAGCCCAATTGTGTTACTTGTCACAGCGCAGGCTCGACCTTCGCCAAACAATCCGACCTCGTACTGACTGCTGACATTGGATATGAACAACTTATCAATCGAACCCCCAAAAATGAAGCAGCCGCAGCCGATGGTTTGGTATTGGTGAACACAGAAGGAGTAGCGGGTTTGCCGTGGAGTTTTTTGTGGGAAAAAATCAATGCGCCCGATCAAGCGCATTTTTACGATGACCATCCCGAATATGGCAGCATCATGCCCTTAGGTTTGCCCGCTTTGACCAATGGCGAATTGGAGTATATTAGAAGATGGATAACCGAAGGCGCACCCAAAGAAGGCTTTGTAGTAGATGAATCTGTGTTGGAAAATACCGATCGTTATGAGCCGCCCACAGAAGCCTTTCAAGCCTTGAATCCACCTATATCCGGCTACCAATTTCACCTCCAACCCTTTGAAGTTGTACCCAATTTTGAGAGAGAACTATTCTACTACGAACCTCTGAACAATGCGGAAGATATTTACATCTCAAAAGTAGAAATGAACATGCGGCAAGGTACACACCACTTTATATTATACACCTATCCTCCAAATTATCCCACACCACAACCACAAGTCATTCGAGATGTGCGAAATCCAAATGGAACCTACAATTATGATGTATTGCAGCAGATGAACGACCAAATCTTTGTGTTTGGCACTCAAATTCCTTTCACCGACTATGATTTTCCAGAAGGTGTTGCGCTGAGAGTTCCTGCAAACAGTGGTTTCGACCTCAATTCGCACTATGTCAATCGAGGCAGCAATTCTTTTGACGGCGAAATATATGTGAACGTGCATACCGTTCCCCGTTCACAAGTGACACACGTTGCAGAAAATCTCTTTTTGAGTTACGAAAATTTTGTTTTGCCTCCCCAAAAACAAACAACTATTGAATCGAATTACACCTTCAATGACAAACGTTATGTTTTTCAATTGTGGTCACACGCCCACAAACATTTGACCGAGTTCAAAATCTACATCAAAGGTGGTGAAAGGGATGGTGAATTGGTCTATTACACCAATGATTGGGAGCATCCTCCATTGCTGCAAATCAATCCGCCATTGGAGTTAGAAGCAGGTCAGGGTTTGCGTGGAGAAGCAACTTACAACAATACAACTGACAATAGTCTTCGATTTGGTCTGTTGAGCGAAGATGAAATGATGATTATTTTTGGAGCGTATTATACGGATTAAAAAGACAATGGTAAAATAGTAAAATAGAAAAATGGAAAACCGAAATTTTAGAAATTTCGGTTTTCTTTTTTAGACATAGATAATACACAAGACTTCATAACACATTAACACACTACACATTAACGCCCCAACACGTCAATATGACCACAAATTGTGTTCGATCTCCATTATTTCCTGTTTGATGCGTTCCGATTCCATCAAAGCATCTTTCCCCACTGCATAGTCTTTGATGCGGCGGTCAAAAATATTGGATTCTTTCACAATGTTGCTCACAAACATTCTGGCCTCCAAAATATCGTCCCACGTTAATCGCATCCCATCATTCAAGCGATTGTAAGTTTCTACATTCACCAAATATTTGCGAAAGCTGGGATAATAAGCCCAAAACAAGGTGCGTTGCCCTCGAAGTTCACCATTGTCGTCCACCACATTCACCACAGGCGCAATGCCCAATATACGAATGTGCATCCGAGAAGTGTTTTCATCAAAAATCCAGTCTTCTTTGAAACGGAAAGTTTCAACCGTTTGCCAATTAAACTCATTTGTTACAATCTCCGTATATTCTTGGTAAGTGTAAGGGTCGATTACCAGAATCGTATCGGTCAAACCCAGCGATTTTTTGACCTCCAAAATGGGAATAGGCGTTTTGAAGTCTTCATCTGCAAAGATGTAGGCATCCTCTTTTTGGGCTGCAATGTCCATCAACACATTGACAAACGGGTCTCTGGAGTCTGCAAAAATTTGATTCATTTTTTGGTGAACATTCACTTCTCGCCAAATTCGTTTCTGCCAAAAAACATCTGCTTCCCTAATATTGGGGTAAGGCAGTGGCTTTCGGTCTTTGGCAATGTGACGCACATAAGCACCATCTATTACCTTGTTTTGCGGGATGTTAGCTTTAGGAGTTTCGGATTTCTCTTCTGTGTAAGATTCTTTTTGCTTGGGTTTGGTATCAGCCACTTTTTGCAGTGGATGGAGTTCTACCAATCCTGTTGAATATTCGGTTTCGGTGGTAAAGGTGAAATTATCAGGATTTTGCGCCGAAAGAATAGAAGCACCAAACCCTAGCAGTGACAGCAGCAACAGTGGACTTTTCATGTTTTCTGTGATTTTGGGTGAACAAGTAAATCGAAAGTTCAATCTAAATAAATTCCGATTTCAGAATGTAAAGTTTGCTGCCATAGAAATTATTGAAGGAAAAATTGGGAGTTTGAAAATAAAATGGGTTTTGATTATCTTGTGGAATGTGGTAAAACTAATACCGTGTAACAGAAACTAATCACTACTTAGGTTTTCTTAACGCCTTCAAAAACAGCTTTATTGCATGGAAAAACTATCAGCCAGCACTTACTTGACCAGAGAAGAACGAAAAATGCTGATGCAAAAAAACGATTTGCAGGCAGCTATTGAAGTGATTGTAAATTGGTTGTGGATTGTTGCAGCCTTCGCTTTGGTCTATTTTTTCCCAAATATTTTGACCATTCTCATTGCACTATTCATTTTGGGCGGCAAACAGTTGGCGTGTGCCATTTTGATGCACGATGCTTCTCACCATGCCGTTTTCACCCATCCCAAAGTCAATGATTTTGTCGGCAAATGGTTTGGAGCTTATCCCGTTTTTCAGGATATGCTGAAATACCGCCCCTATCACTACCGACATCACGTCACCACAGGTACAGACGACGACCCCGATTTGCTGCTCACACGAGGATATCCAACGAGTCGAGCCAGTATGTTCCGCAAATTCACCAGAGATTTGACGGGTATCACAGGCATCAAAACACACATTGGTCTATTGATGCTGCACCTTGAATACCTACAATATGGCAAGGATGGTAAACTCGAAAAAGTATCTCAGAAAAACCGTACTTGGGGGGCTTTCTTCCGCACCTTGCTGCAAAATTTGGGTGGGGCAATCTTCACCAATGCTTTGATATGGGGAATTTGTTGGTTAATCGGTGCTCCTTATTTGTATTTACTTTGGATAGGAGCGATGTTGACTACTTTTCAATTTAGCCTGCGGGTTCGGTCTATGGCAGAACATTCGATGGTTGAAGATTCCGAAGATCCGATTCGCAATACCCGCACGACTTATGCCAATTGGCTGGAGCGTATGTTGTTTGCACCCTACCATGTCAATTTTCACCTCGAACACCACATGCTCATGGCAGTTCCGCCTTACAATTTGCCGAAAATGCACGAGTTATTGAAGGAAAGGGGGTTTTATGAAAAGGGATTGTTGGAAAAGGGATATTGGAGGATATTGAGGATGGCGGTAAAAGAAGGGTGATTTTTCAAAGCTTGTTTTGTTTTAGAAAATCATCTAAGTCTATGTCTGGTTCTTTTGTTTTGGAAGCCCTCAAGATATTTTGCTTACACATTTCAAAAGCAGTAGGAAAACGGTCTATCAAAAAATCTTCCCAACTATTGATACCTCTTTGAATGAAATCTAATTTTTCAGCCAAGTAATCTCTTCGGATATTGTAAAAATGGTTGATACCCAATGTTTCTATCATTGTTTCGACACGCTGAAAATCTTCTTTGCTTAGTGTTTTTTTTGGGCGATAAACGTGTTCTTCTTCATCGTAATCAAGAAGTTCAAAAGGGTCATAATCTTCTCTATCTGGTTTCAATATCTTGTCAATCGATTTGCTACCTTTTACGTTTTGATTGATGTGAGGGTGAACAACAAACAAATTATCCCAAAGCCAATCTTTTATGCCTTCTTTGTCTTTTTTCTTTGCCTTCAATTTTTCATCAAAATGCTCCAAATCTCCTTCTATACCTCTTTTAGGTCTTGAAGAAGCATATTTTCCTTCTTTCCATTTTGTGGCTTCATAATGAATGGAATCACACAAGCGTCTTTCAGTATAAGCACACAAACCATCTTGACAATGAAACAATTGCATGACAACATCTGCGTAACGTTTTGTTGAAGTATCAATTTTAGGATGTTTCTTATTCTTAGCTTCTAAGCCTTCTTCCCATTTTTTATATCTTATAGAAAGGGAACATTTTTTGTCAATTTTCCTCATTTTAATGACCGTTTAAAGATGTCCAGTCCAATAATTGCCCCGCTTTTTTGTAGGCTTCAATGGTTTTTTGGGTTTCGGGTGTTGGATTAAGCAGTTTTCCTTCATCCTTCAATGTAGTCAGTTGATTCTTCAAAATGGAAAACTCCATCAATTTTTTGGCTCTAAAAGAAGTGTTCCCTTCTTCCTCCAAATCAAATACTTTGGTCAAAATCGAATCCCACCGCAAATACCGAGGATCTAAAAAATAATCATCTATATGTGTTCCTTCTCCCGTATAATACTTTTCTCGATAGACCTTCCCTTTTTCATCAAACTTCAATTCCACAATTTCCCACGGTTCAAAAGAGGAGGCGATAAGCGGAGAATGGGTCGCAAAAAAGAACTGCGTTTCGTTTTCTTCCTTTTTATTCAAGGACAGATAAAAAGGAACGATTTGAGTTTGCATATCAGGATAAAGAGAGTTTTCGGGTTGATCCATCAATACAATCGTATCTTTTTGCAGCAAATAATAAAGCGGAAAAGCGGTATAGAGAATCTGTTTAGTGCCTGTACTCAAATCTTGGTAGGGAATTGTTTTTCCCTCCTTCAATAGCTGAATTTGAATGGTATTGAGTTCTTCAACGCTGTCAATTTCTGTTTTGGTAGCCAAGTGAAGTTTGTTGAGCAATTTGTCCAAACATTCATCTGCCAATTTTTTTAGAGGGTTTGGGTTCTCTGCTCTCCAATGTTCCATTGCAGATTTGATATCAACAGATTCTTTTTCAGCACGTTTGGTGAGTGCTATTCGAAAATCAACTTCTAAATTTCGGTGTTTGTTGATGATATTTAGGTGATTCCTCCATAAAGCAGCAGCAGTATCTTGATTAAATTCAAAGTAGAAAAAGTGAGACATGAGTTGAAAAAGAGTATCTGTTTTTTTTCTTTCTTCAACACTCGTAAATTGTATTTCCTCAAAATCTTTGACATTTGTAAGGTTTTCAGGAAAATACAATAGTTGTTTTGTTATTTGTGGGTTTTTAGGCTTATATCTTGATTTATTGTTTTCATCTTCTTTTCGATTCCCAATCTTATAGTTAGGTACTCCTATTCCATTAGAAAGGTATTGTATGCAACTTACTTTTACATGCTCATTTTCACCAAAATTTATTTTAGGTATTGCATTAGTAACTGTGGGAACAGTATTATAAAGAGAAGATAAAATACCTTCTCTCAATATTTTCAACAAAGTAGTTTTCCCCGTCCCACTCTGCCCAATAATGCAAACCTTATCCAATGCCCTACCCGCTTTTGTAGGATGATCTTTAGGATAAGTCAAATTCAGTTTTAAATCTTCAAACTGACGAAAATTTTTGATATGAATTTCGCTAATCTTCATTTTTGCTTTGGTTGATAGATACAGATAAACGTATGTAAGTTAAATGAAAAAATGGTAAACGTTTTCATCCGACTGCTTTTTTTTTGACCAAAAAAGCAATCTCTCAGCCCTAAATCCCTTTCTTCCTCCCCACCCCATGCCAAAACGGAGCCTTCTCCGAAAACCGAATATCCTCCAAACCAGCCGCTTCCATCATCATTTGAATTTCTGCTTGAGAATAGCGTTTTTCCAAAGGCGTACCAAAACGATCTAAAGCATCGTTGCGGATGATGTAAAAACTTTTGTCGCAATAATAGGAGAGGGGCAACATAGGAACAAGCCGTTTCACTATCGGAATCTTGGATAAAACCCGACCCAAACCCACAAAAGGCATATACAACGCCACCGCCAACACATCACAAACCACTGCTTTCAAAGCAAAAGGCAAACGGCTCACCACTTGCCGCAAAAGATTGGAAGCCTTGAAAATCAGGCGATACGTTGCGCCACGGTTGTCCAAACTGTAATACAAATAGGTCAAAAAATACCCATTTGGTTTCACCTTATCCACACACTTCTTCAATGCCTCTGCCGTATTCGGAAGATGGTGCAAAACCCCCAAGCAAAAAGCAAAGTCAAAACTGCCGTCTGCAAAAGGAATTTCGTCAATACCCGCCTGCGTCACCCGTACATTCTCCGCTTCCTTCAACAATTCTGCCGCCACCAAAACCGCTTCACTCGGATCAATCGCCTCCACAAATCCCGCCCGACTGCTCACATATTTTGACCAACGCCCACTCCCACAACCAATGTCCAACACCCTCGAATCCTTGTTCAACATTGCTTCGTTCACCACATCAAAATATTCCTCTCCAATGCGCTCCAATTCAGCCGCTTCAAATTGGTGAAAACGCTGCCATTCCTCACCAAAAGAATCAATCGTTTGGTCATCAGCGAATTGCTGTTCTTCTTTTTCCTTCAAAAAAGAAGCAATGGATTTGGACGCTGACCGAATGAAATGTTTGGGTTTGTTAGTGTATGGAATCATTTGGAAATTAAAATGAAAATGAAACTTTTTGGTACAAGGCAGCATATTTATCCACCGCCTTCTGCAAATCGTAATACGCAAAAGCCTTTTCTCGAATTGCAGCAGCATCGTATTTTTTCCGCTTCAAATCTACCAAGATCCTTGCTGCCGCTTCCTTCAATGTTTGCTCTTCAAAATCACCTATTGCAATCCCACCTTCCATATCCACAATAATTTGCCCAACATCACCCACACCCGAATTGCAGACCACAGGAATTCCCATGGCGAACAACTCACCCAATTTGGTCGGAGAACTCGAAATTTTGGAATACAAAGGTCTGATAAAAAATACACTAAAATCTGAAGCCGAAAGAAAATGCGCCACTTCTTGTCGTTTCGCAAACACCACTTTGAAGTCACTGGGCTTCAAACCGTACTTTGCAGCCGCTTCAAAAATGGTTTCGGGTTTTTCAGGGGTCACAAACAAAAACAAAGCATTGGAGTATTGCTCTTTTAACAAACTGAAAAACAACAACATTTCGTTGAGCATATACCAAGTGCCAATCGAACCCAAATAAGAAACCACCAATTGATTTCCGTTTATCTGCAAATCTTTCCGAGCCTTCACCCTTCCTTCCTCCGTCGCTAATGGAAACACTTCAAAATCAGCACTGCAAGGAATCACTTCAATCGGTACTTTGGGATTGTAGGCCTCCCAAACCATCATTTCATCCTTACCCGCTTCCGTCAAAATCACCACAGCATCACTGTTTTGCAGATAAGCAGCCTCCTTCTTTTTGTATTGGCGATATGCAAAACGGTAAAAAGGATGCTTCAAATCCCACAAACCACCATCCACCCGTTCATCTACCCAAAACCCCCGCATATCAAACAAAAACTTCACCCCAAACCGCTGCTTCAAATACCATCCAATATCTGCACTCACATAACTTCTGCAATGCGTCATATCAAAATTCTGCTGTCTGTGTAGCAGAGTCGCTTTTCGGCGAAGCTGAAAAATATCCCAGTATTTGGCGAGAATTGGAGGCGAAGCAGTATAAAAAATGGGCTGCCAATCAATGTGATGCGCCTCCAAATAGCTGCGAATGTCCGCCCCATATTTTTCAAAACGTTCCTTTTTTTCGCAACTCAAAAGGGTGAATTGATATCCTCTTTGCTGCAAACCAACAATATAGGGAATGACCTGCGACTGTCCTAAAGGATCGGTCATGCCATCGTAGGAGATATAGAGTACTTTTAGTGTCATATATCCGCAAAAATAGGCTTATTTTTTAAGTTTGGGGCGAAAATAAGATTTCCAAATCAAGACTTCAATTGTATGGATGAAGAAAAAAAGGTATTTTGCTAAATACAATAAACATGGCTAAACTGTAGAGAATGATGGGCAAACTACTATCGATAGTTTTGATGGCATTGAGTATAAATGCCTTAGGGGTGATTCATCAAGTTGGATCTACCAAAAACTATGTTTCGCCAAATGCACTCTATTTGGCCAATGTTATTCAAGACGGGGATACCATTGAAGTAGATGCCGAAACCTATATAGGTTCAGCAGCGTTGGCGGTTTGGCAAAACAACGAACTCTTAATCAAAGGAGTAGGAGGAATGCCACATTTAATCTCAAATGGAAGTTATATTTGGGGAAAAGGAATTTGGGTGTTGGTAGGGAATGATATTACCGTTGAACACATCGAATTTTCGGAAGCCGCTGTGCCTGACCAAAATGGTGCAGGAATCCGACTCGATGGAATAGGCTTGACAGTTCGGCATTGTTATTTTCATGACAACGAAAATGGTATTTTAACCTCCAATCCTTATGATGGAGACATCTTGATTGAGTTTTCTGAATTTTCCAACAATGGCTATGGAGATGGTTTTAGCCATAATTTATACATTGGACACGTCAATAAACTGACCTTTCGCTTCAATTATTCTCACCATGCCAAAATCGGACACAATCTAAAATCAAGAGCTAATGAGAATTACATTCTTTACAACCGTATTATGGACGAAGAAACGGGCAATTCGAGTCGGTTGATAGATTTGCCGAATGGAGGTTTTGCCATTCTTTTAGGAAACTTGTTGATGCAGGGTCAAAATGCAGAAAACAACAATTTGGTGGGGTATGGAAAAGAGGGGCTGTCAAATACTGCGCCGCATGAATTGTATATGGCAAATAATACACTCTTGAACAAAAGAACTACCTCTTGTATCTTCTTGGACATCAACAATGAGACAAGCAATATGGAGATTTTTAACAATATTTTTGCAGGTACAGGAACTACTATCAATGGCGTATCAGCAAATCTTATGAATGGGAATGTTATCGAAGCCAATGTTTCTATGCTGGAATTTGTGGATGAACCTAATTTTGATTACCGCCTTAGAACAAACTCTCCTGCAATAGATTATGGTGTAATGACAAATCCTGTTAATGGCCTTTCACTTATTCCAGACCTGATTTATGAACACCCAACCAATTTCATGCATCGAAATACTGTAAATAACATAGACGCAGGAGCTTATGAGTTTAATGGAGTTGTATCTATTGAAGATACCACACCCAATATTTTCGCCATCTATCCCAATCCAACCAAAGGCATATTGAAGTTCAATATGGAGAGAAACTTTATCAAACAGATTGTAGTTTACAATATTTTAGGAGAAATGATGACTTCTACCTTCTATTCCAATGAATTGGACATAAGTTTTTTCGCCAAAGGAGTTTATTTTGTGGTCATTGAAGGAAGGCAAGGGGAAAATTACCATTGGCAGTTGGTGAAAGAATAGGTTTGTAATTTTTACAAAAAACAATTATTCCTACACAAGTTTTGGCAACAGTTGACGTGAGCAAAAACTCGCCTATTGAACATTCAGACTTGTCGAAATACCTAAAAGATTCGGCGAGGTTTGAAACGGTCAAATCTCAAAAAAGCCCCTCTCTATCCCAAAAACCAACCTCTACTCCCAAAACAAAAATCCTCCCCAACAATTCCATTTCCTCCAATTCCTTCTGCCACAACTCCAAACGCACGGCATCCTTTTCAGTAGTCAAAATAATGGCATGTTCATATTTTGCTGCCAATGCTTCAAATTTTGTCCTAATCTGCTCCAAATCCGCCACCGAAAAATCATGATGATCGTCAAAAAACAGAGTCTCTAATTTATCTTCCCCATCCGTAGCCCACGAATTCATTTTAGGGAGAGCCAAAACATATTCCACAACTCGTTCAGGTTTTGCAATTCCACAGACCACCAAAACCGCATCAACTTTCTTTCTCTTCCAGTTCAATTTGACCGATTTATCCACAAAAGCGTAGGGCTGTTGGTATTTCAAAAAGGAAAAGGTGAGTTTTTGATGAGGCAGAGGATAAATAGCAGCAATGATTTCGAGTTTTTCAAGAGCATTCAAACGTTTAGGACACTTCGTTACCACAATCATATCAGCCCGTTGATATCCCCTCTGAAACTCCCGTAAACTACCCATTGGCAACACATAATCCTCCGTAAAAAGGTGATTAAAATCGGTCAATAAAATCAGTGTATCTACTGCAATCGCACGGTGTTGAAAAACATCGTCCAACACAATCACTTCAATATCAGGCTTCAATTGCAGCAATTTACGAACTGCCTTCACCCGTTTTTCACCTACCGCCACTTCAACACCATCTTTTGCAAATTTTCGATACATCTGCATCGGTTCATCCCCAATCTCCAAAGCCGTAGATTTTGCATCCGCCAAGACAAAGCCCTTTGTTTTTCGTTTATAACCCCGACTAACCACCGCCACATTATAAGTATCCTTCAACTGCCGCACCAAATACTCCACATGAGGCGTTTTACCCGTTCCGCCACTACTTAGATTCCCCACACCTATCAACCGAACTCCTTCGAAAGATGTTGATTTCAATATATTCCAGTCATAGAGTTTATTTCTTAACCAACCTATTACACCATACAGAAAAGTAATTGGGAATAACAACCAACGAAATACACTTATTTTTTCCATTAGCATTATGATTTTTTGCTATAAATAGACACATAAAACTTGTTGTGTCATATTTTGGTAAGAATTTTGCATACCATAAGATAGGAATTTTGTCAGCAAAACTTTGACAACGGTTGAAAACCTTGTCAACAGTTGAAGCGAAAACGATACCAAGCCACCAAAACCATCCACTACCAAGAGTTTACTGATATACCTACCTTAAAAAATCAACCAAAACCAATCGTTTCTTCAAAGCCGTCAAACGTGTGCCGTTTTCCGTTCGCCGTAAACCGTCTATCGTCTGCCGTCAAAATTCCCCCAAATCTACTATCGTAAAACTGTTTACACAATGAAAAAACTAAACAACCCAAGATTTATTTTTCCTATTGCAGTGTTGTGCCTAAGTCTAATTTACTCTTTAAGCCTTCAAGCCCAAGTACTCATCAATGAAGTGATGCCCAAACCTTCCTCCGCATTTGATGTCTGTGACCAAGCCATGTTCAATAGCACCACACCCGCTTGCGGCAATGAATGGGTAGAACTCTACAACCCCGATGAATGTTTATTCTTCGATTTGAGTTGCTACATCCTTGCCTCCAAAACCCAAGCAGGAAGTAGCGGGACATTTGTATTTCCCGAAGGTTCAGTCATATCCCCAATGGATTTTTTGGTCATTGGAGGAGCTGGAGCGACCAATGTTGATATCGTTCTCAACGACTACGCCAATACCGACAATTTTTGCGGTTCCGATATTTGGTTTCTCGAAAACACCGATGGGTGGATTGCATTGTTTGAGCCAGACGGCACGGTTGTAAATGCAATATATTGGACTTTTTTCAACAACGAAGCCTTCAAACTCAATTCCGAAAATGAATTCAATGTTGCCCCTTGTTTACCCATCAATTCCTGTTTAGAAGCAGCGAGCCTACCCAAAGCCAAAGATATTCCTGGTATTGTTTACATTGGCCAAGTTTCCAACACAGATTTGAGTATCCGCCGTACCGTTGATGGTGGTGACACTTGGGAAAACAATGCTACGCCAACCGCAGGAACTTGCAACGATCCCGCAAACTGTGGAGTACCAACCCCTTTTGATGTCACTCTCAATACCACCAATCCTACTTGTGACAACGCAGATGGAACGGCAAGTGCAATCATCACCATAGGAAATACCGCCCCAATTACCTATACATGGTCAGCAGACGCTGGCAACAACACCGATAACATCGGCGGTTTAGGAGGTGGAGATTACACATTAGTAGTGACAAACGGAGTAGGATGCGAATACACCGAAGACTTTACCCTTGCTGATGCAGTCAGCCCACCATCTCCCAGCAATCCTATCAATTCCAATGCTTGTTCTACCGATAGTCCAGAATCCATTTCTATCGATGACCCAGGAGCAGGTTTTGAAGTACATTGGTACGATGCCCAAACAGCGGGTACATTTTTAGCAGCAGGCGCAAGCTTTACTCCCTCTTCTTTTGGTTCTTACTACGCCGAAATCGTAGAAACCGAAAGCGGAAGCGACTGCAACAGCACACGCATTGAAGTCATTGCAGACCAATACGCCCCAATTGCCCTCAATGAAGGCGGTAGTGCCTGTTCACCCGATTTGAACTTTTTCAACTTAGATATTTCCATTAGTGGAGGCACAGGAAACTACTCCAATGTGACAGCAAATGGATTGACTATCAACGACAATGGCGGTGGAAGCTATACCATTGAAGCTATTCCCGCCAATACTTCTGTCACCGTCAATGTAGAAGACGATGCGGGATGCACAGGCAGTTTTTCAGTTGGAAACGTTGATTGTCCATGCCCAACATTGGGCGCACCCCAAAATCCACAAGGTGCCGTTTTCTGTTCTGGTGAAAGTTTGGAAGCCATTGCAGTCGACTCGCCAGCCGATGCCGAAAACGAAATTATATGGTACGATGCCGAAACAGACGGAAACCAAGTTGCGACAGGTAATAGTTTTACCCCCTCTGCCGCAGGCACTTACTATGCCGCAACAACTCCAACCGCCAATGATTGCGAAAGTACCCGAACAGCCGTTACCATTTCCGAATTACCCGCAATCGCCATCACCCAAAATTCCAGTGCTTGCGCTGCCGACCTTCTTACCTACGATTTAATCGTCACCATATCAGGAGGAAACGGAACATACTCAACCATTGACGCAGGTACTGCAACAGTAACAGACAATGGTGATGGAACTTACACAATAAGCGGAATACCTGCAAATACAGCCGCAAACATTGGCGTAGAAGACGAAGAAGGTTGTACCGCAACTGCTTCCTTCAATGCCCCCGATTGCGACTGCCCCGATATTGCCGAACCCACAGGTTTGGTCAATCAAACCATCTGCAACGGGGCAACTTTCGCAGTCTTCAATGCCGATGCCCCAAGCGCAGGATTTACCATTCACTGGTTTGACGCTTCGAGCGGAGGCACAGAATTGGCAACAGGCAACAGTTTTACGCCAACAAGCACAGGAACATACTACGCCGAAATCCAAGAAGATGCAAGTGATTGCCCAAGCGACCGAGTTTCCGTTGAAGCCATCGAACTCAGCGAAATCACCATCACGACCAACAATACTTTCTGTTCACCTGACCTGACAACCTATACAATCGTTGTTGCAATTGCAGGAGGAAATGGCAACTATTCTCTTTCGAGCAATTCAGGGTTAATCAACAACAATGGTGACAATACCTTCACCATTAGCAACATTCCTGCAAATACTCCCATTGACATCACCGCAACTGACGATTTAGATTGCAATGCTTCCACTTCCTTCAATGCGCCCGATTGCGACTGTCCAGATATTGTAGAACCCACAGGCTTGGCGAATCAGACGGTTTGTTTTGGAGAAAATTTCACCTCCTTCAATGCCAACGATGCAGGAGTAGGATTCACCATTCACTGGTTTGACGCTGCAAATGGTGGAACAGAATTGGCAACAGGCAATAGTTTCACGCCAAGCAGCGCAGGAACATATTATGTCGAAGTACAAGAAGATGCAAGTGATTGCCCAAGCGATAGAATTTCCGTTGAAGCCATCGAATTGACCGAAATCACTATTTCCAACAACGGTACAAACTGTTCATCTGATTTAACAACTTATACGATAGTCGTTGCAATTGCAGGAGGAAATGGCAATTATTCACTTCAATCCAATTCAGGTTCTATCAATGACAATAGTGACAACACTTTTACTATCAGTAATATACCTGCAAACACTTCCATAAACATCACCGCAACAGACAATTTGGACTGTGAAGCAAACGCCTCCTTCAATGCGCCTGATTGCGACTGTCCAGACATTGCAGCACCAACAGGCTTGGTCAATCAAACCATCTGCAATGGTGCAGATTTTGCACCTTTCACCGCCAATGGAGCAAGCCCAGGATTCACTATTCACTGGTTCGATGCACCAAACGGAGGTACGGAATTGGCAACAGGCAACAGTTTCACCCCTACGAGTGCAGGTATATATTATGCAGAAATTCAAGAAGATGCAAGCGACTGTCCAAGCGAACGAATACCCGTTGAAGCGTTTGAATTATCAGCAATTGACATTATTTATGCAAATGCCAACTGCTCAAACGACTTGACAACTTACAGCGTTGATGTTACCGTTTCTGGCGGCAATGGCGGCTACACGATTACAGCCAATCAAGGAACAGTCACCGACAATGAAGGCGGAAACTATACGATTAGCGACATTGCAGCCAACACCAATTTGAGTATCACCGCAACTGATGATTTGGACTGCGAAGGCAATTCCTCTTTTGCTGCTCCCAATTGCAACTGCCCGAATATCACCGAACCCACAGGATTAGCCAACCAAACGATTTGTTTTGGAGGTGATTTTGCACCTTTTGCAGTAGATGATGCAGGGCTAGGATTTACCATTTACTGGTTTGATGCTCCCAACGGAGGAACAGAATTGGCAGCAGGCAACAGTTTTACACCCTCAACAGCAGGCACTTATTATGCCGAAATCCGAGAAGATGTAAGCGATTGTCCAAGCGACCGAATTTCGGTGGAAGCCATCGAATTGTCGCAAGTAGCCATGCTCAACATTGGCACAATCTGCTCGGAAGACCTAGCGACTTACTCAATTACTGTCACCGTTTTGGGTGGAAATGGGAATTACAGTGTTTCGGCAAATGCAGGAAATGTAGATGGTGGCAACAATACCTTTACCGTCAATGACATCCCTGCGGGAACAGCCATTGACATCACTGCAACAGACGATTTAGGCTGCAATACCACCAATTCCTTCAATGCGCCTGATTGTGATTGTCCAGATGTGGCAGCACCTACGGGTTTGACGAATCAAACAATCTGCAATGGCGAAAATTTTGGAGCTTTTACAGCCGATGATGCAGGAGCAGGGCTTACCATTTATTGGTATGATGCACCAAATGCTGGAAATGAGTTGGCAACAGGCACAAGCTTTACCCCTTCAACAGCAGGCACTTATTATGTCGAAATTCGTGAAGACGAAAGCGATTGCCCAAGTGATAGAATTGCAGTTGAAGCAATTGAATTAGATGCGCTTCAAATCGTGAACAATGGCAGCGAATGTTCCGAAGATTTACAGACCTACAATATCACCGTCAACATCCAAAACGGCACTGCTCCCTACACCTTCAATGCCAACGGATTGTCATTTACCGACAACGGAAACGGCTCTTTCACCATCGAAAACGTAACTTCTGGAACGGCTGCAACGGCAAATGTGACAGATGCAAATGATTGTGCTGCAACTTTGGTTTTGCCCACCGTCAATTGTGACTGCCCCGAAGTTTCACCTCCAACGAATCCAACAGACAACAGCTTCTGTTTTGGTGAAAACCCAACAGATTTGACAGTTGATATTCCTGCAAATGGTTTTGAAGTACAATGGTTTGGCAGCGAATTTGGTGGCAATGTTTTGGCGACAGGCGCAAGTTTCACCCCTTCAATAGCGGGAACATATTGGGCTGAAATTGTGGAAACAGCCTCGAATTGCAGCAGCGATCGAGTCTCTGCAACTTTGACTGAGCTGCCCGAAATGACCCTTGAAGTAGTCAGCGACTACAACTGTTCGGCAGATTTGACAACCTACGGTTTCCAAATTTTTGTCAGCGGTGGAGTCGGAAATTACACCGTTACGGCTGAAAATTATAGCGTTACACAAAACAACTCCACTAATTTTTCAATCGCAGGAGTACCTTCTGGCAGCATCGTAAACATTGAAGTGAGAGATGACGAAGGTTGTATTTTGCAGACGATAGCGGGCCCTTTTTCCTGCGATTGTCCAACAGTTGCAGCACCGACCAACCCAATGCCGAATGAGTTTTGTTTTGGCGAAAGCCCAACAGCGATTTCGGTAGCGAACCCATCAGGAGGTTCGATTATCAACTGGTACAATACCGCAACGGGTGGAATTTCATTGGCGACAGGTGCGAGCTTTACCCCATCCGCAGCAGGCAGTTATTTTGCAGAAACAGTGGATGCAAATGCCTGTGTGAGTGAGCGCGTTGAAGTGACTTTGACCGAATTGCCAGAAATTGTGGTCAGTCAAGTGGGCTTCAATTGCTCGGCAGATTTGACGACCTACGATTTGACAGTCAATGTAAGCGGTGGCAGTGGCGGATTTGGTTTTTCAGTGGGTGGCTTGACGGTCATTGAAGAAGGCGGCGGAAACTTTACGATTCAAGGAATTGCAGCCGATTCAGGTTTGACTCTGACCGTTACCGACATTGAAGGCTGCTCCAAAAACGCCAATTTCAATGCCCCTCAATGCGATTGCCCCGACATTGCAGCACCAACAAATCCCCAAAATGCAGAAGTTTGTGAGGGTGAAACGGCTGCTATTTCAGTCGGAAATGCGCCCAACGGATTCAGCATAGAATGGTACGATGCGCCTTTTGGCGGAAATTTGGTCAGCAGTTCCAATAGCTTTACTCCGTCAGTGGCAGGCACTTACTACGCTTTGGTCGTTGAAGATGCAAGCGGATGTAGGAGCGATAGAATTGCAGTCACTTTGAGCGAATTGCCGCCCATCAGCATTTTCCAAGGCGCATCAGCTTGCTCCGAAGATTTGGCGACTTACACCGCTACTTTGAGTGTTTTTGGCGGAAGCGGCAATGGCTATACTTTGGGCGCAAGCACTGGAACGGTTGTAAATGAAGGATTTGGCGAGTTTAGTATCACCAACATTGCAGCAGGGCAAGCGGTGACGGTCAATGTGACGGACAGCGAGGGATGTGAAGGCAGTTTGACCTTAGCTCCGAAAGTCTGCAATTGCGCCCCAGTGAACCCACCGACTAACCCAAAACCAGCGACTTTCTGCTTTGGCGCAACGCCCGACAAAACAATTTCGGTAGCGACACCGCCAACAGGCTTTAGCGTCAATTGGTATGATGCACCTTTTGGCGGAAATTTGGTGAGCAGTTCGAGTGGATTTGTTCCTTCAAGTGCTGGTACGTACTATGCTGAAATCGTGGAAGATGTAACGGGGTGTAGCAGTAGCCGAATCCCAGTAAAATTGACCGAGGGCAAACCGATAATCATTGAAGAAGCGGGCAAATTGTGTTCGGCAGATTTGGCGACCTACGACCTCAATGTGCAAGTGAGTGGAGGCGAAGGAAGTCTGACTTTGGAGAGTTTGGGCTTTGTGGTGGCGAACAATGGCTTGGGCAATTTTACTGTCCGAGATATTCCTGCGGGAACAAACGTGAGTGTAACCGCAACGGACGTGAGAGGCTGCGAAGAAATGGCGAGTTTTGAAGCGCCGAACTGCGATTGTCCAACGGTGATTGCGCCTTTGCAGCCGACAGGAAACAGCTTTTGTTTTGGCGGAAATCCGACTTCGATTTCCGTAGCCTCACCCTTTGATGGTTTTTCGGTGCGTTGGTATGCTACACAATTTGGTGGAACGGTTTTGAGTACCAATCCAACCTTTAGCCCATCAGCAGCAGGTACTTACTATGCCGAAACGGTGAACGACGACAGCGAATGTACGAGCAATCGAGTGGCAGTGACATTACAGGAATTGCCACAAATTACCTTGACACAAAGTACTTCCAGCTGTTCGACAGATTTGACGACCTACGATTTGACGGTGACTGTCAATGGCGGAAGCGGTGGTTTTGAATTGACTGCCAATGGTTTGGAAGTCGTGAAAAACAGTCCCAATTCATTTACGATTCGCTCGATTCCTTCGGGAACGGCAGCAACTGCAACGGCTACCGACATTGAAGGATGTGTGGCGATGGCTGTTTTTGAAGCGGTCAATTGTGACTGCGATGTGGTGAATCCTCCCACAAATCCACAACCCAACAGCTTCTGTTTTGGTGGAAATCCAAAGCCTATTGCAGTGACGGCAGTGCCTTCGGGTTTTGCGATTCGCTGGTACAATGCAGCAAATGGCGGCAGTGTGATAGGAACGGGAGCGAGTATTTTACCACCTTCGGCTGGTACTTTTTATGCCGAAATGGTAGAAACGGCTTCGGGTTGTGTGAGCAGTCGAATTGCGGTGGAACTCATTGAAGGCAATCCGATTGTGGTGACACAAGGCAGCAGCGATTGTTCAGCAGATTTGACGACCTACGATTTGAATGTTTTGGTCAATGGCGGTGCGGGTAATTTCAGCGTATCGGCTGCGCCTTATTCGGTTTTGAACAATGGCGGTGACAGTTTTACAATTACGGGAATTGAAGCCAACAACAGCCTCAGCATTGTGGCAACGGATGGCAATGGCTGTTCGGAAACGGCAATTTTTGAAGCTCCTGTTTGTGACTGTGCGGACGACATCGCCTCTCCAACGGGCGCAAGTGGAAATTCCTACTGTGCGGACGAAAATCCAACGGTCATTTCGGTGGATGCACCTCCTGTGGGCTACAATGTGCGCTGGTACGATGCCGAATTTGGCGGCAATTTGTTGAGCAATCAAACCAGCTTTATTCCTTCAATGGGCGGCACGTATTACGCTGAATTGGAGCAAATTGGAAGCGGTTGCACAAGTACACCTCGAACGCCTGTGGTGCTGACCCAATTCCCTGCCATCGTGATTACGCAAGGCAGTGCGACTTGTTCGGCAGACTTGACGACCTTCGATTTGGAGGTGAATGTGAGTGGCGGAACGGGTGCGATTAGCTTCTCGGCTGGCGGTCAAACGGTGGAAGATTTGGGCAATGGAAATTATGTCATTCGCTCGATTCCTGCGGGTAGCATCGTCTTGTCGATGGCTTCGGACGAAGCAGGCTGCAATGTGCAAGAACTGCTTGGGCCGATTGATTGCGACTGTGACAATGTGCCTTTGCCAACGAATCCACAAGACAATTCAATTTGTTTTGGAGAAACGTCTGCGGATATTTCGGTGGATTTCCCTGCAACGGGTTTCGAGATTCGATGGTTCACTACGCCAGCAGGTGGATTTTCGATTGCTTCGGGTGCGGTGTTTACGCCTTCAATGGCAGGCACTTATTATGCCGAAATGGTCGAAAATGGTAGTGGGTGCAAAAGCGAAAGTCGTGTGGCGGTGACGCTTTCGGAAAATCCAGAAATCGTTTTGATTGAAGAAAGTGGCAACTGTTCGACAGATGGTACGACCTACGATTTGGCCTTCAATTTATCGGGTGGAACGGGTGTTTTTAACATCAATGTAGGTGGTTTTGAAGTGATTGAGAATGGCGGAGGCAGCTATACGATTGTGGGGATTCCTTCGGGAACGAGTATCAGCATTTTTGCAACAGATGAAGCAAATTGTACAATCAATGCGAATTTTGCGGCAGTGAATTGTGATTGTCCAACGGTGAATCCTCCAACGGGAATCGTCAACAATGAATATTGTGAAGACGAAACGCCTACACCGATTTCGGTTTTGGCAGCTTCATCGGGTTTTGAAATTCGCTGGTACGATGCCGAAATAGGCGGCAATTTGTTGGCAACAGGCGAAACTTTTACTCCTTCAATGGCAGGCACTTACTATGCCGAAATGGTCGATATGACGGCTGAATGTGTGAGCGAAAGAGTGGCAGTGACTTTGACGGCTATCAACTGCGATTGTCCAACGGTGAATCCTCCGATTGGAGCAACCAATAATCAATATTGTGAAGACGAAATACCAACTGCAATTTCGGTTTTGGCTGCTCCAACGGGTTTTGAAATTCGATGGTATGATGAAGCAACAGGCGGCAATTTGTTGGCAACGGTTGAGAGTTTTATCCCTTCAATGGCAGGCACTTATTATGCCGAAATGGTGGATTTGACGACTGATTGCGTGAGTGAAAGGGTGGCGGTGACATTGACGGCAATTAATTGTACGACTTGCACGCCTCCTGATGCACCGATTCCTGTGAGTCCTCAAACGGCGGTGACTTGTTCGGGTGAACCTGTGGAGTTTGAATTGACGGCTTTGGCGAATACATTGATTCAGTGGTACGATGCACCAACGAATGGGAATTTGTTGGCGGTTGGACCGAGTTATTTGACGGACGTTCCTGGTAGTTATTTTGCAGTGGCGGTGAATGAATCGGATACCACTTGTATCAGTTCACCGACTGCCTTTAATTTGAGTTTGCAGGTTCCTGCCGAAAGTAGCTTTACGGCAACGGCTTCGGATGGCTGTGTGGGGGATGCAATTGAGTTCAGTTTGGCGAGTGGGATTGCCGAAAACATCGCTTATATTTGGACGTTCATTGATACGGAAAGTGGCGATACGATTGCAGAACATATTGGTGCTGAACCTTTCACGATGACTTTTGATTCTACGGGTATGTATGAGGTGCAATTGTTGGCGGTTTCGACCGACCCAAGTGTGTGTGATGGTAGTACAAATTTGGAGGTGACAATTTCGGATATGGCGGTGGAAACGATTGAAGATGTATTGATTACCTTGGGTGAAATATTAGAGATTCCTGTGGATATTTCGGCTACGATTGGCGAAAATTTGCAATTCAATTGGTCTGCTTCAACTGGTGAATTGCCTTGCGAAGATTGCGAATTTTTGACGGTTTCGCCTCTTCAAAATACCAGATATACGATAGTTGTGACGGATGAATATGGCTGCGCCGCTACTGCTGATGTGACGGTTCGGGTGGAAAGCAACGAAATGGCTTTGGTGCCAAATGCTTTTTCTCCAAATGGGGATGGTGTGAATGACCGCTTTTATGTGTTGGGCCGAAATATCGAAACGATTGATTTGCAGATTTACAACCGCTTTGGAGAGCGCATTTTCCAGACTTCAACTGTTGGCGATGGTTGGGATGGTACGTATAAGAACCAGGATTTGGATATTGGGTCTTATGCTTATTTTGTGGTGGTGACGTATCGGAGTGGGGATAGGGAGTTGTTGAAGGGGAATGTGACTTTGATTCGATAGTGGATATTTGGAAATGGACGGCTTCGTGAAGGAGGCTGTCCATTTTTTTTACTTCGTTTCAAACGTTGCCGACATCCGAAGGATTCGGCGAGTTTTTCACCACCGAGAGAAACTTTACCATTAGTCGAAAAAAGTCCCAATTCGTTGGGTCGAGTATTTGTTGATTGGAGAATAGCCCGATTTTTGCTTAAATTTGTAGATTGCTTCCCCTCACTCCAAAACACCCTATTGAAGCAAACACCAAATGAGCAAAGTAAATCACCTGCCAAAAGCAGCACAGTTATTGAAGGAGGGAACCCTCTTGTACCAAAAACAGGCATACAAAGAAGCTTTGGTTTTATTAGAAGAAGCTGAATCCCATTTTCTGCAAACGAATGAAAAAGAAGCGTATGGCGATTGTCTGTGGAAAATCGGGAAATGTTGTGAAGTATTACAAGACTTTGACCGAGCCATTGCTTCCCTTCAAAAAGTCAAAGAAATACTCCATTCCATTCACCCCAATCCGCCGCACACCGACACAGCAGAACTCTATTTTGATTTGGCACTTTCTTACTGGTACAAATGGGATTACCAACAATCCTTGGCGTATGCCGAAGCATCTTTGGAGATGAAACTGGACTTAGCTGCACAAGGGCAAACCGTTGAATTGTACCGAAACTACAACAATGTTGGAAGTTCTCATTATCGCTTGGGAAATAGTCGAAAAGCACTCCATTACTTCAATGCTGGACTTCAGGATTTGTTGAAGAGAGGAGAAAGCGAATCTGTTAATACAGCAGGTTGTTATCTCAACATTGGATCAGTATGTATGAACAATGGAGCTTACAGTGAAGCCATCAACTACTGCCAAAAAGGACTCAATATTTACGCTCATTCTTATGGTGAAGATTCGCTTCAAACAGCAATGATTTACAATAATTTAGGTGGATGTTTTGCGGAAAAAGGAGATGCCCACACGGCCATTGATTACTACAACAAATCACTTGCTATTAGGCTGAAAATTTTGGGTGAAAAACACCCCGCAGTCTTTCAGCTATACGGCAATCTGGGGCAAAGTTTCAAAGAAATCGGAGAAACAGCCAAATCCATTGCACACCACCAAAAAGCCCTAAATCTTGCCCTTGAAGTTTGGGGCGAACAACATCCGAATATTTTTTGGTTCTATATGAATTTGGGTACTGTCTATGCCTACAAAAAAGACTTTTCAAAAGCCTTACTACACCTCCAAAAAGCCCTTCACTTTTCTCTTCAAACCAATGGGAAACTGCATTATTACACCGCAGAATGTCACCTCAAAATAGGGAAATGCCATTACGAACGAGGTAATAACCAACAAGCGATTGACTGCTACAAACAAGCCTATCAAAGCAATATTCCCCAACTTCAACAAACAGGCTTTATAGAGCATATTCCCATCCAAAATGCCCTTTCTAATTCATGGCTACAGGAAATTATTTTTTTTGAAGCCAAAGCTTATTTTGATTTATACAAACAGCAAGATTCCAACATTCACGCATTGCACTATGCGCTAAATGGTTGTAAAATTGCGATACTGCTTTACCATCAAATCCGAAAAAACTACTTCAATGAGGGCAGCAAATTACGCTTGGCACAAAACACCTTCCCCGTCTGTGACTTAGGCATAGAAATAGCCCTCACCGCAGCAAAAATAGCACAGGAAAAACCGCAAATTTTTGAGCAAACGAGCAAGGAACTCGTTCAGATCAATACCTCCTTGTATCCGCCTGAAACGCTGAAATATACTGAAAATGAGAAAGATTGTACACAAACTGCTTTCGAGTTTTGTGAACAGGCAAAAGGGTTATTGTTGTTGGCAAACCTAAAAGACGAGGCTGCAAAAACAATGGCGCACATACCATCCCAACTCCTGGAAAAGGAGCAGAATTTACGCATAGAACGTACAGAACTGACCAAAAAAATCAACCAAGAACAGGTCAAACCAGAAGCCGAAAAAGACGAAACTCAAATCAGAAAATGGCAAAATACTTATTTTGATTATGAGCAAGAATACCAACAACTTATCCAGCAATTTGAAAGAGACTACCCCAACTATTTCCAACTCAAACACCAAGTGGAAACAGTCACCATTGAAGCCCTCCAAAAAAATATGCCTCCACAAACGGCAATGATTGAATATTTTGTTGGAGAAAAACAACTCTATATCTTTGCCCTAACCCCCAATGATTTTCAGTGCCTCGAAATCACCAAACCCACCGATTTTGAAGACCTCATCGAAGCCTTCAAATCGTCCATTGAAGAAAGCGATAAAACCGATTATTGTGAATTGGCTTTTGAATTGTACCAACTTCTTATTGCTCCAATTGAAGCAATACTAACACAATATCAGGTATTGACTCTCAAACTTATCCCTGCCGATATACTAAATACGATTCCTTTTGAAGCCCTTTTGACCGAATTCATTCCTGTAAATGCGAAATACGCCGACTTACCCTATTTGCTCCTTCAATACGACATCAGCTACCATTATTCTGCTACACTTTGGCACCAAAATCTTCAAAGTAGGTATGATAAAGAGATGAAAATCAATTCCAAACTAGGGATTAGTAGTTTTGTAGGTTTTGCACCTGTTTATAAAAACGAAAGCAGAGATATTGCCCCTATAACAATGGATTTCAATGAGCAAAATACCCGTTCTGTACAGATTGGACAGGATACCTATAGCGAATTGATTTATTCGGAAGAGGAAGTAAAGGAAATACAATCCTACTTCAAAGCCAAAAACATACCCTCCGAAACCTACTTACACAGCCAAGCCAATACCCACAATTTTCTGCAAAATATTAGTAAATATAAATATGTATTAATTTCGGCTCATGGATTCTACAATGAAGAACAGTCAGATTTGACAGGGATTATTTTGTCGCCATCTGTAAACCAGATACCGACGATACATCGGGAGTCTTCGTCAATAGCGAAAAACCCGTTGTCTTCTGAAATACATGGTGACGTTTGCAGTGATGAAAACATCTTCTACCTCTCCGATGCCTACAACCTCGAACTCAATGCCGACTTAGTTGTTCTCAGTTGCTGCGAAACAGGCGTAGGAAAATTGGCGAAAGGAGAGGGGGTAATGTCTTTGAACCGTGGCTTCTTCTACGCTGGCGCAAAAAATGTGATTTTCACCCTCTTCAAAGTTTACGATAGAGCTTCTTGTCAACTCACCAAACACCTATTCCAGCACATATTGGAGGAAAAACACTATGCTTCGGCATTGAAGGAAGCCAAAAGGCAGATGATATTGGAGGGAAAAGCTCCGATATATTGGGCGGGGTATTTATTGATTGGGGAGTGATGGAATAGAGATTGAATCTGATTTTTCGCACTACATGACAAAACTTATGGGTTCTTTGACAAAATCTGTTATTGGAGACTTCGGAAGTCTCTAGTACAACTAAAAGTAAATAAGTTCATCGAAGATTTTAGTGTAATGAGACTTTTGTAGTTTACCCTTAAAGATATGGAATGTTTGAAAATCAGTATGCTCTCAAAAGAAAACTACAAAAGTCTTTAACTGCTCCACTAAAAGTATCCATGAGCCGTAAATAAACGGTAACTCATAAGTCCGTTTCCGATTTCTTCGGAACAGGTATCCCTTGAATATTTGTAGAAAAATGGAGAAGGTAATCACAGAACTCCATTCCGATTCACCATCGGGACAAGTTTCCGTTCAACTCCAAAAGGAGTTGTGGATTCCTCTAGCTTCTTTTGCTACAAATATTTGACTCCAAAAGGAGCACTAAATAAAAGTTGCCCATTATATTAGCGTATGCTGTACTAGCACTTCCACAAAATTTTAGCCATCTACCATAAACTCTGTGTTTTCGTACTTCGGTCTTCAAAAATTAATTCTTTATCGCCGCATTGTACCCCCTCCCATCAATCAAAGTCTTAGCAATGATTTCGCACAAAATCTCAGAAGTTCCGCCTCCAATCTGCCCCAATCTCGAATCTCGCCACATTCTCGCCAAAGGATAGTCCTCCATATAACCA
Organism: Chitinophagales bacterium; assembly: GCA_041392475.1. Taxonomy (NCBI): domain Bacteria; kingdom Pseudomonadati; phylum Bacteroidota; class Chitinophagia; order Chitinophagales; species Chitinophagales bacterium. The sequence goes on from JAWKLZ010000003.1 coordinate 1,416,603, forward strand.
TAACCTCCAAACATTTGCAGACACTCAAAAGTCACCTTATCACTCAACTGAGTTGCCAACAATTTTGCCATTGAAGCCTCCTTCACCAAATAATCTCCATCCTCATACCGCTTATACAAAGTGTGTACAAAAACCTTGTTCATTTCTATTTCGGCAGACATCTGCGCTATTCGATGCCGCAATACCTGAAACTTGTTGATACTTCGCCCGAAAGCCTCTCGTTCACTCATGTACTTCAAGGTCACTTCAATAGCCTCCTCAGAAGCCGCAACTGCACCCACTGCCATTGACAAACGCTCGGAAACAAAATGCTGCATGATGTAGAAGAACCCTCGGTTTTCTTCACCCAACAAATTGCTGACAGGCACACGCACATTGTCAAAAGCAATCTCACCCGTATCTGAAGCCCTCCATCCCAACTTATCCAATTTAATAGCACTGACCCCAGACGTATCACGGTCTATGATAACCATGCTGATGCCTTTTGCCTTCGCATCTGGATTCGTTTTGACGGCTGCCACAATGTAGTCGCTGTTCACACCATTGGTAATAAAGGTCTTAGAACCATTGATAATGAAATAGTCGCTATCCCTCACCGCCGTTGTCCGCAATGCTTGTACATCCGACCCACCGAAAGGTTCCGTAACCGCCATACAGCCAATCAATTTCCCTTCAATGCCAGGAATCAAATATTTCTCTTTTTGTTCGTCATTCCCTTCCGAATTGATGTGCGTCATTGCCAATCCAAAATGCGCTCCAATTGCAGCTGCAAAACCACCCGAATTGACCTTTGCCATTTCTTCCTGCAGCACCACCGAGTACCAAATATCGGCATCCATTCCTCCATATTTTTCGGGCATTTCCAAACCCAGATAGCCCATTTCACCAAACTTGTGGTAAATCTCTCTCGGCACTTCACCCTCTTTCTCCCACCGATTGATGTACGGCTTCACCTCTTTCGCCAGAAAATCTTGCAGCGACTTTCTGAACAAATCGTGTTCTTCTTTGAAGTAGTATGAATTCATATTCTATTTTATTTTATTTGTCCTATGGAAGGAATCTTGTTAGAAAAATGACATAGAGTTTTTCTGTCTTCTCCTTATGTCTTTTGTCTTATATCTTTCTTCTCCCTACCCCACCTGCATCCGCAAAACCTCTAATGGTGGTTTGTTCAACACATCTCGGCTGTTCAACATTCCCAATACAACTGTCAAAACGGTAATCACAAAAAAGGTCACAACCACAGGTGTCCAATCGGGAGTAAAAGGCGTTTCAAATGTATATTTCGCCAAACCCCAACTCCCTGCAACCGCCAACAAAATGCCGACAAAAGAAGCCAAACTCCCCAAAAAGAAATACTCCAAAGCGTTGATGGTCAATATTTGGCGGCGACTTGCGCCCAATGTTCGTAGCAAAACGCTCTCTTTGATTCGTTGAAACTTGCTGATAATCACCGAACCAATCAGAACCAATAAACCTGTCAAAATGCTGAACAAAGCCATGAACTGAATCACAAAAGACACCTTGCCGAGAATATCGTCCACCGTTTCGAGAATCATGGTCAAATCCACAATCGAAACATTCGGATGCGCCTCGACAACCGCTTGTTGAAACTTGGCGGAAGCTTGTTCGGAAGGTGTGCGGGTAACGAGGATGTGAAACTGCGGTGCTTCCTCCAAAACACCTGCTGGAAACAGCACAAAAAAGTTGCTTTGCAGTCTGCGCCAATCCACTTTGCGGATGCTACCCACCACGGTTTCAATGATTTGCCCTTGCACATTGAAGCTGACCCTATCACCAACACCCACTTTCATGTTGTCTTGAATGCGTTCTGCAATGGAGATGAAAATGGTATCTTCTGGCGAGTTGACCCGCCCCCGCCATTCCCCTGCAATGATCTTTTCGGATTCGTCCAGCGTATCCCGAAAACTCACCCGATATTCTCGATTCAACACCCAACGGCTGATGTCTCTTGTCGTGTCTTTTCGCATCTCCGTCACCGTTGAATCGTTGATGCCTGCCAAACGCATCGTCACCACAGGCACTTCTTGCATCACAGGCAAGCCATTGGCTTTGGTCAATGCTGCCATATCTTCTTTTTGGTCGGTTTGAATATCGAACAAAATCATATTTGGGCGGTCATTATTGCCTGCAATCGATACTTGATTGAGCAGCAAGCTTTGAGTAAAGAACAGTATAGAAATCAAAGCCGTACCCAAACCAATACACACCATCAGCGTCAAAGTTTGATTGTTGGGGCGGTACAAATTCGCCAAACTTTGCCGCCAGACGTAACTCCATTGCATCGGGAAAAATCGGCGCACCGACCATATCAATAGCTTAGAAATGCCCGCCAACACTACTAAGGCTGCCACAATTCCGCCCGTAAAATACGCTGCATCTTTGAGGTCGCCGATTTGCCAGTAGGTAAAGCCAAATACAAACAAACCAATGAGTGCAAACACCAACCATCGCCAATTGTCTTGCGCCTCTACATCGTTGCCCGAATCTCCTAAATCCCGCAAGGTGCGAAGCGGTGAAACTTTACGAATAGCCAATAAAGGCAAGAGTGCAAACAAAATAGAGATGCTCACACCTATCAGAATCCCTTGTCCAATTGCGGCCCACGAAATGCTCAGGCTGACTTCAACGGGTAAAAAATCACCCACCACTTTCGGCAAAAGCACCTGTATCATACTACCCAAAAATGCTCCAACAATAGAACCCAGCAGCCCCATAACTGCAATCTGAATCAGATATATCAAAAATCCCTGTGTGCCTTTGACCCCCAAACAGCGCAAAATGGCAACGGTTTTTCGCTTTTCACGGATATAAATATGCACCGAACTCGCTACACCAATACAACCCAACAAAAGTGCGATGAACGCTACTAAATTCAAAAAACGGTTCATGGACAGAAATGCATCTCGAACATTTTCTTGCCGTCCTTCAACGGTTTCGATGAACATTCCCTCTTCTTTCAATTCTGGACGGAGTTGTTCTGCAATTTTTTCGGATTCTGCTGTTTCATTGAAGCGGTAGTAGTAGTTGTAAAACACTCGGCTGCCCCGCTGTATCAAATTGGTTTCGGGCAAATATTGAAGCGGAATAAACACAGGCGGAGCAACGGTTCCTGCAATGCCTGACTGTCCAGGCACTTTGGTCAATTCTCCTTCAATCCTAAATTTGGTTTCCCCCAATTGTATGCTATCGCCAATTTTGGCATTGAACTGCATCATCAACGTGCGGTCTATCAATGCTTTGTGTCCTCCTGTTTTGAAGGATTGGCTCGCTGTCCGTGGTTCGCTGACAATTTCACCATAAAAAGGGTAATCGCCCTCCAATGCCCGCACTTGTACCAATCTCGTGCCGCCACTTTTGGGGAAATAGACCATTGAAGCGAAGGAACTTTCTTCGGAGAGTTCATCTCCAAAACTGCGAAACAAGCTGTCTTGCGAACTTGTCACAGGGTTGCGGCTGCCAATGGACAAATCTGCTCCTAATAAGGATTTGGATTGTCGCTGCACATCTTTTTGAAGATTGTGGCTAAAGGAATTGATGGCTACCAAAGCGGCAATGCCGATTATTATGGAAGAAGTAAAAAGGAGTAAACGCTGACGGCTTTGACGACTGTCTCGCCATGCCATTTTGAAAAGCCATTTCCACATATTGTTGGATGGTTGTGTTGTTTTATTGCTGAGGTTGGGTAACATTGAAGGAGCTAGGATTGTTTGTTAAGAACGGTTAATGTTTTTCAGTACAAGGTAGAGGTGGGTTGCGATTTATTCCTTTTTAGTGCGAAGACCTATTGTTATCCTTCCCTCCCATATTCCTAAAAATAATGGAGTAGTTGGATTCTGTTAGAGTTCATGGGGATAATTTTTAATACAAAAAGCCATCGAAAGAACATTTTTTTCAATCAAATATTGAAGTAAATGTTGTTCTCTCGATGGCTCTAATTTATGTAGCAACAAGATGGTGCATCAATTAATTAGTACACTGATTGAGCAATCAACCATTGATTATTACAACTGAATGTTCAATGCAAAATTGAAGATTGTGCCCAACTGACTGAAATGGTATCCATCATAGGTCATTTGAGAATAACGCTGATTGAAGGTAATCAAATTGGATTGGTTTTTCAAGAAAGCAGCATCATTCAATAGTGCTTCTGAACCTGCATCTGCTTTGAATTCCCATTCAGGCAATACATTCAACAAGTTGTTGATGTTTGCTCCCAAACCTATTTTGTCGGTCAATTGATAGTTCAAATTCAGGTCGGTCACAACTTTTGTGGCAAATTCTGTGTAAAGACGTGAATCTAACCCTTGTTGTCTAAATTCGGTAGGACCAAATACAGTGTTGTATAGACCTAAGCTAAATTTGTCAAGTGTGTAGTCAATACCAAAAATCACTTTGAATTTAGGGCGAGAAGTAAAAAACAAGGCTTCTTGTGTCGCATTAGAAACGGTTTTACCAGCCTGTTCTACCAAAGTCGGGTTTTTCACATCTCCATCTCTTTCGTTTTGAAGGGTATAGTTACCAGAAAGATTCAAAGCTACTGAACCTTTACCCAATTCAATACCTTTGTAGTTGGCTACAAAGTCAATACCAGAAGTACGGGTATCCAAAGCGTTCACAAAGAAACTCAAATCAGAAAGGTTGTTGGCAGATAAAATGGCATCCAAAGAAGTGTTTCCAGCTTCTGTTGCACCAATTTCGGTACTCAAGATGATTCTGTCTGTTACTGCAATATTGTAGTAATCCAAAGTGAAGCTAAAGTTGTAGTTTGGTCTAACACCGATACCAACCGTGATGTTGGTAGATTCTTCTGGCTTTAAAGATGGAAGACCCAACAATCGGGCCTCTCTCGAAACGTTGTTGATCAAACCACCTACTTGAATACCTTCACCTGGAATAAAACTATACTGTGCTTTTTGGGTATAGATTTGGTGCAGCAATGGTGCTCTGAAACCTGTTGAAGCAGAAGCTCTAACGGTCACTTTGTCGTCTGCCAATTTGTAGCGAGAACTTACCTTCCAAACAAAGGCACTACCGAAGTCACTGTAGTTTTCAGCACGAATCGTACCGTTGACCAAAAAGTCGTCGGTCAAATCCAATGCGATATCTGCATATCCTCCAAAGTTGAAACGGTTGAAAGAACCTGAGTTTCTTGGGTCATTACCTGCAAAAGAGTCAGGCCCACCATCTTCATAAGATGCTTCCGAACCTTGAATAACAGTAAAAGTTTCGCTTCTAAACTCCGAACCAAACGCAATTCCTACTGTTTCGGACAATCTTCTACTTATGTCAATGTTACCTACTGCATGTGAAAATCTTGTGCCTCCTACATCAAAAATAAGTGGACTGTTTTCACGGTATTTGAAAGTGCCATCAGGATTCAAAGTACCATTGCGGTTGTGAGAATTGCGTACCAAGTATGTTTGTTCGTTTCCACCTACGGTAAAACTCAAATCTGCTATCCAGTCATTTTTGGTTGTTTTGAAGCCCAATGTGGCATTGTAGTCATTCAAATCACCATCGAAAGTAGGCACATATCCAACATATTCACCATTAGGTCCATTTGGGAAGAAGTCTGCTAAGTAAGGAAAGTCTGCTAAGGTTCTCCAATAAGGAGTTCTGTAATTGGCAAAACTGTTTACTTTTTTGTAAACATAAGCTGCATTACCATATATTTCTGTGTTATCAGAAATATTAGAACCAAAATTAACCAACCCTTTAGCAGAAGTAGTTTCTGGAGATCCATTGATGTTACCTGCATCTGGCATAGTGGCTAAAAATGCCTGAACAACTGCAATATCTGCACCAAAGTCACCTGCTTCACCTTCTGCATCTACCATACCAGGACGGTTTGCCAAGTCTCTGCGAGAGAAATCAATGGTATAATTGATAAAGCCGTTTTCGCCCAGTTTTGAACCATTGTTCAAAGTAATACCATAGGTTTCTCCATCGCCTTCGCTGGTAAGACCTCCAGAAATGGTGACACTTCCATTCTCTGCATCGTCTTTCAAAATAACGTTCATTACTCCTGCAATTGCATCGGAACCATATTGAGCCGAAGCACCGTCTCTCAGAATTTCTACTCTCTTAATAGCTCCTTGTGGAATTGCAGAAATATCAGCTCCCGTTTCACCACGACCTGGAGAGGTTTGGGTGTAAAGCAATGCACTGGTGTTTTTACGCTTTCCGTTGATCAAAATCAAGGTACGAGAAGGTCCCATGTTTCTGATTTCGTAAGGGTCTAATAGCGAAGTCGCATCGTTTACAGGCGTATTCACTGAGTTAAATGATGGAATACGATAAGTCAATGCTTTGTCGAAACTGTTTTGGCCTGTCATAGCTAACTCTTTCGCTCCAACTACGTCAATGGGTAGAGGCGTACTTGTAGAAGAGCGAGGAGCTGTACGACTACCCGTTACGACTACATCCGCAAATGTCAAACCTTCTTCCATTGTGATGTTCCAAGTAATAGTTTGACCTGATGACAAGGTTATAGTATTTGATTGTGACTCAAAACCAATGTAACTTGCTTCTACCTTCATGCTACCTGGTTCTACTTTGAGAGAATAAGAACCATTTGCATCTGTAATCGTTCCTGTAGTAGTACCAGAAACTAAAACAGTTGCTCCAATAAGAGGCTCACCGTCCTTATCCATTATCTTACCTGAAATCGTTTGTGCACTTGCCGCAAACGGAAGCATTAATAATAATGCTAGAAAAATTGTTGTTAATTGTTTCATATAAAATATTTATAAATAAAAAAAAACTAATTTCAATCTATTGAAAAAAATTGGTTCATTGAAGGTTTCTATATTGTAGAGTATTTCAAACTTGATGAAACCAATCAAGCTCCCAAGTTAAAATAAATTGAAGAATTTATTTATTTTTGTAAATTTTTTCTAATGTTAAATTAACATTTAGGTAACATTTCTTTTCTCACAAATCCCATTCATGTGGTATTTTATTGAAACTACCTGTTTTTCAAAAAATATTTTATCAGGAATTAACCCTTGCTGCTAATTTAGAAAAAGCAAGGACTTTTCGACCTTCAATAAAGCACAAAAGGCTAAAAAATGAGGTCCTTTGACAAAATCTGTGATAGGAAACTTCGGAAGTTTGCCGCTTAAAAAATCAACAAACTATTTCGCTAATAATTAATTGCTTATAAAATGAAACTTCCGAAGTCTTTATGGCTTCCACAAAAATTTTCAAAGAACCAAAAATGGAATAATAAACTGCAAAATTCTATCAGGACAAAGAACACATACTTTGAAGCCTTCGACTCTGAGTAATTGCTTATTTTTGGGTTCTTTTAAAAAATTAGTTTCTTTGACCAGAAGACTACGGTAGTCTATTCGTTTGAAAATTAGGTGGCTATTGTAAAATCAGTCTACCGTAGTCTTTTATCCTCCAATGAATTTGTCAAGGAACCAAAAATTGAACTTAATATTTATGGTCATCATCACAGGCGCAGCAGGTTTTATCGGTAGTTTTTTTGCAAAATATTTGAATGAAAAAGGCATTAAGGATTTGATATTGGTAGATGATTTTTCGAGAGAGGATAAATTACCCAATTTGAAGGGGATTGAACATTTGGGATGGGTGCATAGAGATGCTTTTATTGCGTGGTTGCCATCTAATTACCAAAACATCACCGCTATTTTTCACATTGGCGCACGAACTGATACCACTGAATTTGATACGGCTATCTTTGACCGACTAAACCTACATTATACCCAAAATTTGTGGAAACTGTGTACCAAATACCAAATTCCACTGGTCTATGCTTCTTCTGCTGCAACGTATGGTTTGGGGGAATTAGGCTACGAAGACCGACACGATATTGTTGAGCAATTGCAGCCATTAAATGCCTATGGACGCTCCAAAAATGATTTTGATAAATGGGCTTTGCAGCAAACAGCGAGTCCTCCAATGTGGTATGGATTGAAGTTTTTCAATGTGTATGGCCCCAATGAATACCATAAAGGACGTATGGCTTCGGTTATTTTTCATGCTTTTCGACAAATTCAAGAAACAGATAAGATGAAATTGTTTCGATCTCACAATCCTAACTTTGAAGATGGAAAACAACTTAGAGATTTCGTCTATGTGAAAGATGTAGCAAAAGTGATGTACTTTTTGTTGCAACAAATACCTGCATCTGGCTTGTACAACTTAGGTACTGGTCAAGCCCGCACCTTTTTGGATTTGGTGACCAATACTTTTGCCGCATTGGATAAAACTCCTTACATTGAATTCATTGATACTCCGATGGATATTCGGGACAAATACCAGTATTTTACTGAAGCCAATATGGCCAAATTGAAGGAAGCAGGTTATGATGAAGTATTTTATTCTTTGGAAGAAGGGGTGAAAGATTATGTGCAAAATTATCTGCTAAAGAGGTAGTATGCAAAATCGTTGGAATGCGACTACTGATTTGTCAAGATTAAAATGGTTTATCGAAAATTTTAGTGGATTGAGATTTTTGAAGTTTATTTTTAAGGAAATGGAAGATTTGAAAATCAGGATACTCTACAAAAGGAAACTTCAGAAGTCTTCAACTGCTCCACTAAAAACAACTATGGGCCTTTTTTCATTCATTCCTAACATCTTCATTAAATTGTGCGAATAGTAAATTTTCCTGATTATAACGGATTGCTGAGATTACGATAACCTCCTAACGAAGCAGCGATTAACAAATTCTTTAGTCATTTGTGCAGGAAATAACTCGAGGCTTGTTGCCCATATTTCGCTAATTATTTGGCGAGCTATTTGCTTTCACTTCACAAAATGAAGCTGTTACTGGGGCAATAATCCAATTTTTCGCTATATTTACCATTCTAAGCACACCAAAATACGAGTAGATCCATATCGGCTAAAAGTCGGTACGATAAACTCATTCATATTAAGCGCAACCAAGTAACAAAACATAGACAAATTCATCTGATAAATGGAGTATCTGGGAGCATCAGTGATTATTAATTATCATATTATATACGAAAAAAAATAAGAATACGAAAATTGGCTAAATGAAATAGGCCCAATTTGTAGAAATTCAAAAGGCAATATTGATTGGCAAATAATCCGCCCAATACCCAATTTAACGTATGATTATACTGTTATTGGTTTCCGCATTGATTGTTTATTTTACTTAAACCCACCCCTTACCCCTCCCAAGAGGGGAATTTCCCACTTGGTACAAGCATTCCCCTCCTTGGAGGGGCAGGGGTGGGTTGCGATTTATTCCTTTTTAATGTGAAGACCTATATCATCAGATTCGATACAATTGAAAATCTAAGGAATTGGATGGAATCTGATGTATGAGAAAGTTTAATTGATAAAGTAAAACCTTTTTTTGCCAAAGACGACAAATATTATATTAAAACTGGTTTAGATTTCCTTTTTCTGACAGAAAATCAAACTCAAAAAGTACCTGTCCGATGGAAACAATACTTGGTCACTTGGTCAGCTATTTATACTTTATCCATAATAGTTCCTTTCCTCCTTCTGCCATTATTAAAATCCTTAGATTTTTCTGAAAACCAATTTATCAATTCATTTTTTATTTCTGGCATTATTGTTTTTATAATGGTATTGGTTTCCGCATTGATTGTTTATATTACTTAAACCCACCCCTTACCCCTCCCAAGAGGGGAATTTCCCACTTGGTACAAGTATTCCCCTCCTTGGAGGGGCAGGGGTGGGTTGCGATTTATTCCTTTTTAATATGAAGACCTATATATTTATTAATGCCATCATATACGAGATTAATAAAAAAATAGCTTTATAAATAAAATTTAAAAAGAATCCATTTGCATTAAGTGGAAATTGTCATTTTCACAACAATACAGTTCTGAAATTCCTCATTTTGTCCATTTCACAACTCCTCAATTCTTGACTTGTTTCTCCAAAAAATCTATCAAGCGTTTCAAATTTTGGATAGTTTGTTCCTTTGCTGCAATCAGATTTTTGAGGTAATAGATTTCTGTATCCTTGCTTTCATTTTGTTGTTTCAATTGCTGTATATTCATCTGTAAATGATCAATGTAAAGCTTGATTTTTAGGCGGTTTTGTTCAGAAACTTCTGCCAAAATATTTTCATCCAATTCATTAATTACCTTTGAATAATACGTAGCTCCTTCTTCTTCCAGTTTGTTCACCTTCAATGCTTCCACACTCAACTTTTCTGTCGAAAATTGCGACATATCTTTTTCTATCAAATCATCCAAGTTGGTTTTGAACAATTCTGCCATCTTGCGTATCAATTCAATGCTTGGATTCGATCTCCCTCTTTCATAATCACTTATAGTATTCCTCTTTGCCCCAATCAAATCTGCAAAAGCAATTTGGTTCAAGCCCAATTTTTTTCTAAAATAGCGAATATTGTTACTTAGATACATTTATTGAAGAAATTTGTCGATAAAATACGAAAAAACAAATAATATATCGTAAATTTGTGGCGAAACAGATATTAGTCGAATATTTGTTTAAAAAATAGCGATAATGCCGTAAAAATACAAAAAATTAACGAAATGGAACAAAAACCCCTTTTTATCTTCAAAAGCATATGCAAGCCATCCCTTGCTTCAAAATTAGACATTTACACTTTTGAAGTCTTATTCAATACATATATTCAGCTTTCGGATTATGGAACAAGTGTAGAACAAATCGTTTTTACCTTCCTTGCCACTTCAAAAAAAGATTCTTTAGAAGGAAAGGAACAACAAAACTATATTGAAGTAGATAAAACTTTGGAAATCAAATTATCCCTTTCTTATCAACAAGTTGCTTCGACAGATGAACACACCATAAAAGAGTTGATGGCAGCCTTGTTTTTGAAGTCAATTGCATTGTATGCCGACATGGATTTACCAGATTTTGACTGGCAGATTTTTTATATTGATACAAAAACCCTATTGGTCAAAGAAAAATGGTTAGGGCCTAATATTTCGATGAAGCAACAGTTTTTGCTTGATTTTGGTATTGGAGGAACAGATTGGTTGGCTATGGGCAAAAAAATGTCGCATTTTTACCAAATAGAAAAAAGCCTGAATCGTTATATCGATCTAAGTGACTATGGAATTGGTGTTCACCAAATACAATGTGCATTTGTGGCAATGCCCAATACTTCGATTTTCCCCGATACCAGTGTGAAGGAATATGTATTTGCCAAAAAAATGGTGAAAATTGTGGTGGTAGTAGATTATGACGCTTTGCTGGAATCAGACGAATATAGTTTGTTGAACCTATTGGGAACGTACTTATTGAAGACTATTTTGCAGCTTGCAGAACTACAAATTGCAGATTTTGACTGGAAAAACCTATATAGACACATACGTTGGTTACTGATTATTGAAGAATGGCTGGACGAGCCACTTACTTTGGTCGAAAAAACGAGCATAACGGGGCTTCCAAGTAGTTTGATTAGACGTATCGAAAGCAATGTAGATACAGTAAGAGTAGGTGCGGTCAAGACTTATTGCGAAAAATTGAAGGTTCCTTATAGTGCAATTGTTCCAGAATTGGTGAGTTGATACATCAAATCCTTTTTTCAAAAAGAGATTGCCTCCAATGTCCATTTTCCACGTACGCTTTCAGAAGTAAGGGATTCATTCAATAGATCTAAATACGCTTTGCGGGGTATGTCAATAGCACCTAAGCTCTCAAGATGATCCGTATGTATCTGACAATCAATTAGGTTGAATCCCCATTTTTGAAGGTTGTACACCAAGGTAATAAAACCTGCTTTGGAGGCATTGCTTTGATAAGTAAACATGGACTCACCAAAATAAGCCCCTCCCAAAGAGATGCCATACAAACCGCCCACCAATTCTTGCTGCGTATTCCAGACTTCAATAGAGTGGGCAAACCCCATTTCATGTAATTTACAATAGGCTTCCAACATTTCGGAGGTAATCCAAGTACCGTCTTGACCTCTCCTCGGCTGTTGTTGGCAGGCAGTGATGACACTTCTAAAATCTTGATCGGCAGTTATCGTGAAGGTTTCCTTACGAAATACCTGCTTCATGCTTTTAGAAACCTTCAAATCTTCGGGATACAATACACATCTTGGATCGGGTGACCACCAAAGAATCGGCTCATACTCTGAAAACCAAGGGAAAATGCCCATGCTGTAAGCCAATAGCAGCCTCTCAGAGGATAAATCACCTCCAATAGCCAACATTCCATCGTCTTCAGCCATATTGGGAGGAGGAAAAGCCAGATAGGTTTTGTCTAAGGCGTAGATAGGCATGAGAAAAATTGAAGTGATTTCACATATTGAAAAAATCTTCTCTAAGCTTATTGATATTCAATAGTAGCACCAATGCCTCTATCTACAAGTGCCTCACGCATAGGCTTTAACTTGCTTTCTACACCATGTCGAACAGAGTATTGTCCCTTCATGTGGATAATCAATGCACACTGTTCTGCTTGTTCAGGAGTATGGTTACAAATATCTATCAGTGATTCGATTACCCAATCAAATGTATTAATTTCATCGTTGTGAACCACTAAGTTACATTGTTTGCCAATAACTGTTTCCAATAGTTCATCCACCACTGTTTTGGTGATTTCTTGTGTTGTAGGGTTTGCCATAAGAAATGATTTTTAAATAAGTTTCACAAAAATAGATGTTTTTTGGGAATTATGTGTTGGATTTCGTTTCTTTTTCGTCAAGTATTTTGTTATTAGAAAAAATTAATATCTGGTATAATATTTGATTATGAACATCACATTAACATTTTTAAACTACATTTTCTGACGTTTTAAAAAAACTAAACAGTATAAAATCCATCTTTTCTTTAACAACGTTCTATCTTGAAATATCCCCCCATGAAAAAAGTACTACTTTTCTGGGCATTACTATGCCTTTCTCTCTTTTCGTATGCCCAGATGAGTATCACAAAGACTTGTGACAAACTCACCGCCGCTTCAGGCGAAACGTTTACCTATACTCTTCAATATTCCTGCTCAAGTATTACAGGACAATGTGACAACATGGTGGTGACAGACCAATTGCCACCAGAAGTTGAATTTGTATCAGCATTTGGTTCGATACATACAACGGCTGTTAATGAAAACAACGGATTGGTGACTTTTACCTTCCAAAGTGTGGTCAATGCAGGTTCAACGGGTGAATTGCTCATTACTGTTCGTTTTCCAAATGGAACGACTCCCGATGGCACACAAGCTGTCAATACGGCAACGATTGACGACGACAATGTAGCTCCGATTACGAGCGACCCCGTTACCACGACTTCAACAGCTAATTGTGATTGGACAGTTTCCAAAATCATACAAGGTGGAGGAACGCCTGTTATTGGAGAAAATGTCACCTATGTCATTGAAGTTTGTCAAGAAGGCGGCAATGGCAGTTTGAACCTGAGTAGTTCCAGTTTGATAGACAATTTGCCTACAGGAGCTACTTTTGTATCTGCCAGTGATGGAGGTACTGAAAGTGGAGGGGAAGTCACTTGGAATTTGGGAGCATTAAGCTACAATGATTGCTATACACGAACCGTTACGGTTAATTTTCCATCGGGAACTTTTTCTGATGGGCAGAGCGTAGCGAATGTTGCTTCACTTTCTGGTACATGTATAGGAGAAGCGAATGGTCCTTTGGATAGCTTTACCTTGAACCACACCCTTGCAGACCCTGTGGTCTTGATAGAATTTGACAAAAGAGTAGAAGGCAGCTCGACTCGTTTGGTGGGAGAATATATAGAATATGTCATTAAAGCCGAAAATCCTGGTGATTTTGACGTGAGTAACTTTATAGTTACAGATACACTACCCGACCCCATAAATTTATTGGCTGTTAAAACAGGAGCTTATGATACATTAAATATTACAATTCGCTACCAAACCGACCAAAACAATGGCACATGGATAGATTGGGTAGGAGGCCCCTTTACAGGGCAAAGTCAACAAACATTGAAGGTAAGCGATTTGGGATTAGTAGTAAACGACTATGTGACCATGGTACAATGGGAGTTTGATTACATGCCTGCAGGTTTTGATTCTTGGAATGATTTGGGGCTTATTGGGGAAATTATTAATCCCGATCATGGTGGGAATGCGGTCAATCCTGAAGATACTTTCACCAATACAGCCTATGTGGATTATGATTACAATGGTACTCCAACACAAGAATCTGATGAAACAACGGTTACGATTGGCACCTCAAGTGCAGCCGAATTATGGCTGGAAAAAGGGGCTGCAAATGCTGAAAGAGTGATTGGGCAGGCTTTCAATTATTACGTACACCCTGCTAATGCAGGAGGAACACCCTTTGCCAACTTTGTAATGACAGATACTATTCCTGCTGCAATGTTGCTCACAAAAACAGAATCTGGTGGTTGGACGAATGCGCCTTTCACAAATGTTTATGTCCGTTATCAAACCAACCTCAACAATGGCGCATGGATTGATTGGCCTGGCAGTCCATTCTTAGGAGACGAAGATGCACAACTATCTGTTAGTGCTTTGGGCTTGGCTTCGGGTGATTATGTGACTATGGTACAGTGGGATTTTGGAAATGTGCCTGTGGGTTTTGATTCAGATGGCAACCGCCCAAGAGTGACAGGAACACTTTTGGCGACAGACCACAATGGAGACCCAGTGAATGTGGGAGATGAAATAGAAAACTGCGTGTTTTTGTCGGGCGAAAACAACGGGATAGTTTATACTGAACGTCAATGTGCCTCTACTACTGTTGCTCTCCCCAAACCCGATTTAGACCCTGCCAAATTGATTGTAGATGAACAAACGTTCTATTATCCAGGCGATACCGTCACTTTTGAAATAGAAATAGAAAACAATGACGGTTCAACAGGAATAATGGTGAATCCTACTGTAATGGACTTACTGCCCGAAGAATTGGAGTACCTGGTGGGAAGTTGGACAATCACAGACAATGATGCAGATGCAGCTATCCCCAACTTCTATTTGGAAACCAACTACAAAGGAACGGGAAGAACTTTGCTTCGATGGGATTGGACAGGAACTGCAGCTTCTGATTTTCAGATAGGAGATGATGTCTATATAGAATTTGATGTAGTGATTGCCAAAAGCGTAATAGCAGGAGAAATCATCAACCGTTTGCACATGACAAGCGAAAACACCTATAATTGCGACGAAGACGACGAGCTAGATATTTACGATTTGGACGATGATGGAGATACAACAGAAATATTTTGTTATGATAGCAACGATGCCGTTATTACCATTCCAAGTCTTGCCGCTTTGGAGTCCGAAAAATTGGTCAAAGGAGAATTGGATGATGACTGGTCCAAATTTCCCGACAATGGAGTGACAACTCCAGGAGGACTTGCAGACTACCAATTGTTTGTCCGCAATGTTGGAACCGTTCCGATGACCGATGTAATAGTGATTGACATTCTGCCCTTTATAGGCGACAAAGGCGTGATAGATTTGTCCGACAGGCTTTCCGAATGGCGACCCAATTTGGTGGGAGCAGTAGAGGCCCCAAGTGGTGTGACGGTCTATTACAGCACAGAAGGAAATCCTTGTAGAGATGAACTGACTCCAGGTGTGCCTGCAAGTTGCAACCCACCCAACTGGACTACTGCCTTGCCGCAAAATGTAACCGATGTGCAAGCCTTGAAGTTTGACTTTGGCAGCACGGTTATCAATCCTGGAGACGAATTGATGTTGGAGTGGCCCATGCGTGCGCCCGCCAATGCACCCGACCAAGGCGAAATTGCATGGAATTCATTCGGTTACATTGCCACTCGAACTGACAACGATGTCACCTTATTGCCTGCCGAACCCATCAAAGTAGGCATACAAATCGAACCCGTTCAGCCAGGAGCTTATGGTAATTTTGTTTGGTTGGATGTCAATGCCAATGGACTGCAAGATGGAGGAGAAGTAGGTGTGGACAATGTGCGAGTAGAATTGTATCAAGACAATGGAGATGGCATTGCAGACATTGCAGACGATGAGTTGGTGAGTTTTACTCTTACTGCAAATGGTGGTTTTTACCTCTTTCCAACCTTGGATGCAGATGATTATTATGCCGTTTTTCAATTGCCGCCTACTTACAATTTATCGCCCTTTCAAAACACAAGTGAAGCTGGTTATAGTACCGATTTGGACTCTGACGGACAAGCCGCTACAATTGGCGCATTTCAAGTAGCGATTACACCGATTACACATATTGACATAACAGAAGACGACCGTTCATGGGATTTGGGTTTGTACCAAGACACGCCACCCGTAGCAGCTTTGGGAAATTATGTTTGGAACGATGAAAACGGCAATGGACTGCAAGACGAATCCGCCAATTTGGGCATCAATGGCATTGAAGTGAGGCTCTACGAAGAAGGTGGAGTCACTGCAATCGATACTGTTTACACCGCCAATGATTTGAATGGAAATCCAGGCTATTATGTTTTCGACGGTTTAGACCCCAACACCAATTATTTCGTAGAATTTGTACTCCAAAGTTATGGTGGTGGATTGACTGACCCTGCATTTACCACACCAGAGCAAGGTGCAGGTGGAAGCGATACCAATGACTCGGATGCTGTAGTGACAGGCGACCCATTGATTGCCCGAACAAGCGTAATAGATGTCAGCAGCGGTGTATATGATGATGCTTGGGATGCAGGAATTGTCGTGCCTTCCAGTGATTTGGCATTGGGAAATAGAGTTTGGGAAGACACGGACAACGATGGAGTCTATGATTATTTGGACGGAGAACAAGGCATCAATGGCGTGAAAGTCAATCTCTATGTGGATTCGGATGGAAGCGGTGATTTCAGTGGTGGAGATGTATTTTATGCCACAACTACGACTGTCACAAACGGAGGAATACAGGGTTATTACTGTTTTGAAAACCTCCCTGCTGGGGATTACATTGTCGAAATAGATGCCAGTAATTTTGCTGCAAATGAAGACTTGGACGGTTTAATCAGCAGTACAGGCAACGATTTAGGCGACAATACAGCCCCTGACCCCAACCCTGATACCGACCACGACGACAATGGATATTCCATAAACAACAGTATTGCCAGCAAAGCGATTTCCTTGACAGATGATACGGGTTCTGATGCCAATGCAGATGGCGACAACAACCCAAAAACCAACAAAACCGTTGACTTCGGATTTTACGCCTTTGTCTGCCCCGAAATCACCGCCCTAACCAGCACACCAACCGATGTATGTCTGGGAACTAATGATGTAAACATTACGATTCAACATGATGCAAACCCTGGTGATTTGGCACTCTATTACAGCACTTCCACCCTTACAGCAGCCGATTTATACAGCGCAGGCAATGGCGGAGCAACTTTGATTGCAGCCCCTATTTCCCCTGCTTTAGACGCAACTTCCACCACTCAAGCTTTCACCATTCCCAACAGCGCAGGAACGTATTACGTCTATGCGATTTTGGGGAGCGGCAATGCCAACATTCTCGACCCACATTGTTTGCCGATGGCCATTCGCTCCATCACCGTTTACGAATCACCCAATGCAGGAGACGACGATGCTACTTTGACTCTTTGCAACAATCTAAGTAGCAATTCTACCACCATAGATTTGAACACCGCACTTTTGGGCGCAGACGCAGGTGGAACATGGGCGGAAACAACAGGCACACCCTCGGGTAGCTTCAATACTTCAACAGCCGTTTTTGATGCAGATGGCGTGTCAGAAGGCATTTATACCTTCACCTATACCGTTACGACTTTGGACGCACCTGTAGAATGTAATCAAGATGTGGCAACTTTCACTGTAACAGTGAGTTATTGCTGTCCGCCAAGTAAATGTGGAAGAGTAACAATAACGAGGAATTAGTGAATAAACTTTGATTTGATGCAGCCAACAACTGTTAGATTTTTGAAATCTAACGGTTGTTTTTGTTTTGACACAACCTCGAATGTTTTCTATAAACCCATCAAAACCTTTGCTTTTTTGAAGAAATATCCCTTACTTGCAAAAATCAAATAACCTTCAATAAAAGCTATGTTCTCCACAAACACCTATATCGAAAGACGACAAAAACTTGCCGAACAAATAGAATCAGGAATTATTGTACTGCTTGGAAATGAAGAAGCAGGAATGAACTATACCGACAATACCTACCACTTTCGGCAAGACAGCACTTTTCTGTATTATTTCGGCATCAACAAGGCTGGATTGGTTGGTATGATAGATATTGACGGAGGAACTGCAACTTTGTTTGGAGATGAAATGACGGTGGATGATATTGTGTGGATGGGCAATCAACCTTCACTCAAAGAAACGGCTGCAAAAGTGGGAGTAAATTATGTTGCTCCTCGAAATCAAATTGTAGAAGTACTGCAAAAAGCACAATCAGGCGGCGGACGAGCTATTCACTACCTTCCCCCATACCGAGCCAAAAACACCTTGAAGCTGCACGAATGGCTGCAAATTCCTGTGAAAGAAATTACAGATAAAAAATCAATTCCTCTGATTGAAGCGGTTGTTAACCAGCGTTTGGTCAAAAGCGAGGAGGAAATTGCGGAAATAGAAAAAGCTTTGAACGTCACTGCAGATTTGCATACGACCGTTATGGAAGTTACACAGGCAGGCGTTTTGGAGCGTGAAATCGTTGGAGCGATTCAGGGAATTGCCCTTCGAGAAGGCGGTCAAATGGCATACCCTATTATTTTGACCGTCAATGGGCAAACCTTGCACAATCATTATCACGGCAATAAACTCGAAAAAGGACAGTTGGTTTTGGGCGATTTTGGAGTAGAATTGGAGTCGAGTTATGCGAGTGACATCACCCGAACTTTTCCCGTTGACACACATTTTACTGACCAACAAAAAGCAATTTACCAAATCGTTTTGGATGCCCAAATGGCTGCTATTGAAGCGATTCGCCCCCGCATTTCTTTCAAAGAAATTCACCTATTGGCGATGGAGGTCATTGCAGAAGGATTAAAGGCTTTGGGGCTGATGAAGGGAAATGTGGACGAAGCTGTTGAAGCGGGAGCAGTGGCTTTGTTTATGCCACATGGATTGGGTCATGCGATTGGTTTGGATGTACATGATATGGAGGATTTGGGTGAAAATTTGGTGGGTTATGATGATACAGTTCAAAGAAGTACAAAATTTGGTTACAGCTCGCTTCGATTTGGCAAAAAGCTGCAACAGGGTCATGTCATCACCGTAGAACCTGGGATTTATTTCATTCCTGAATTGATAGACCAATGGCAAAAAGAGGGCAGACACGCAGACTACATCCATTATGCTGCTTTGGAAAATTACCGTAATTTTGGCGGAATTCGCATTGAAGACAATGTTTTGGTGACTGCCACTGGTAGAAAGGTCTTGGGCAAACCGATTCCTAAAACCATTGAAGAAATTGAAGCTTTGAGGAATAGTGATTAGTAAGCTGGTGACTGGTGATAAGGCAAAATAAAACTCTCACTTCAAATAGTTCTAATCCAATAATAATCAATCAACTAATCATTAATCACCATGACCTTTCACGACCTAAACCTCAACCGCCCCTTATATTCTGCTTTAGAAGACCTCGGCATTACTGAACCCACTGCTATTCAAGAAAAAGCATTTTCTCCGATTATGGCGGGAAAAGATGTGGTAGGCATAGCTCAAACGGGTACGGGCAAAACATTTGCTTATTTATTACCCACTTTGAAGCTGTGGAAATTCTCCAATTCTCCTGCCCCCCAAATCCTCATCATTGTGCCGACCAGAGAATTGGTGGCGCAAGTAGTGGCAGAAATAGAAAAACTCACCGCTTATATGAATGTGAAAGCAGTGGGCGTGTATGGAGGCACCAACATCCGCACACAAAAAGAAAGCGTTGGAGGTGGGGCAGACGTAGTGGTTGGAACACCTGGAAGATTGGTGGATTTGATGTTGGATGGTGTATTGAAGACCAAGAAAATCAACCGTTTGATTATTGACGAAGTGGACGAAATGTTGAATTTGGGATTTAGAACACAATTGCGAAACATTCTTGATTTTCTGCCCAGTAAAAGGCAAAATTTGATGTTTTCGGCAACAATGACGGAGGAGGTCGAGGAGGTTATCAAGGAGTTTACCATCCTTTTTGAGAAAATAGAGGCCGCTCCTTCTGGTGCGCCACTCGAAAACATTGAGCAGTACGCCTACGAAGTACCGAACTTCAATTCTAAGGCAAATTTACTGGAGATTTTGCTGAGAGATAAACCCGAAATGACCAAGTTGCTCGTGTTTGTGAGTACCAAAAAAATGGCGGATGCACTGTATGAGCGATTATTGCCGAGTTTTGAGGAGGTCATGGGTTTGATTCACTCCTCCAAATCCCAAAACAACCGCTTTGATACCGTCCATAAATTTGATGATGGAACATATCGGTTTTTGATTGCTACGGACATCATTGCCAGAGGTTTGGATGTTTCGGAGGTCACACACATCATCAATTTTGACCTGCCCGATGTTGCTGAAAAGTACATTCACCGCATTGGTCGGACGGGTCGAGCAGAGAACAGAGGAGAAGCGATTTCTTTTGTTTCGGAGGAAGAACAAAGCTACAAGGAACAGATTGAAGTTTTGATGGATTTGAAAGTGCCTGTGCTTGCTGCGCCTGATGATTTGGTGCTTTCAGATGAGTTGATTGACCTCGAAAAACCGATTGAGATTGTTCCTTTTGACAACCGAAAAATCAAAACAGCAAAACCGAGGGGAGCTTTTCACGAAAAAAAGGACAAAAACAAAAAGGTAAACAACAAGGTGCGGCGGGCAGAAAAAATGCACTTGAAGTATGGAAAACCGCAAACAAGGGGGCAGAAGCCTAAGAAGAGAAAGTAGTGATTGGTGGATTAGTTATTGGTTAACAGGTATTAGTGGTCAAAAAATCATTGCATTTACTCACACATCCTTCCGATACTTCACCTGCATACCCTTCAAAAAATTTCGCAAATATTGGTCTTTGCAAATACGGTACTGACTTTGGTTTGGTTTGCGGAAAAAGGCACTCAATTCGTGTTTGCTCACCTTTACATCTGCCAATGCAAAAACCTTCAACATATCTTCATCCCGCAGGTTCAAGGCGATTTTTAGTTTCCTCAAAATCATGTTGTTGTCCAAAAATGTTTCGGGTTTGGGCTGAGGGCCTTCCCGCTTGCCCCGTTTATCGTTGATCAAACCATTCAAGAAAACTGCTAAATTTTCATCACTCAATTCTTGGAATGCTTCATCGTCTTCTTTTTTCAGCCAATCGCTGACTTCGGCTCGTGTGGTTTCGTACTCTGCAAGGCGAAACAACTCAATCATTTGGGAGTCATTGAAGTCGAAAATATAGCGGAGGCGGCGGAAGATATCGTTGTTGGTCATATATATTGTGATTCGTAGATGGGCATTCTCATTTTTGTCATGCCTTGGCATCTTGTTTTTAGTTTCGACAATTTTAAAATAAATTGTTTTCTTTGAGCAACTTATGTCTGTAGTTCTATTTTTTGTAAGCAACAAACAAGATTCCATTGGAATGACATGGACAAATTACTATTTTGCTTTTGATTAACTTATGCAATGGCAAAATCCGTGTGTTTCCTGAATGAAGGATGTTTTAAACCCAACACAATTTCATTTGGTTGAACACCTTCCCTAACTAGTTCTTCTTCAATGGACAAATCTGTATCATTCCATTGTATCCAGATTTTATGGTTGATGATGTCCAAATGCAGCAAACATTGGAAAACATACTGGTCTTTGTGCCAACCTTGCATTAACAATTGAAAATGATTGCCCTTCAAATCTTTAAGAACCCATACATTCAAAGGATTGGTCGTCCCTTTGTAATAATCAGCATTCTCATTTAAGAGGCGAATAATTGTATTTTGGAAAAAAGTTATTCTATCCATTTGACTATTTTATTGGTTGTAATATCTACAACTATTATACGTATTTCGTATTTTTTTAAGGATAGTTTGGATAGCGGATTTTCCATTAAATCTTTATATGCTTAATTGGAAACAGCTAAATAGAGTTCTCTATCTGGTTCCTGTAATTCCAACCCTGCTAAGTAATCCATATATTGCCCCAAAGCTCTATGGTAATCGTTGATTAAACTTGAACCTTCGAAAGTTTTGATTTCAACCGCTATTTTTGATTCATCCTTTTTCGCAGCAATTAGCTTTTCAGCCCCTAAGTCAACAAAGAAACTTTTGGCTTTGTTTTGTTCATCCGTAACTCTCAAAATATACGGGTCGTCAGTTATTTCCCAATCATCATCTTCTAAGGCTTCCCTAATGTTGGTATGATATTTATCTCTTTTGGACATTGATTGTTTATTTTTTCTTCAATACTAAACCTCCCCTTTCTCATAAATCCTATCCTTGTCAAAGCTAATCAATGTCACCAAATGTTCGATATCGTTTTCGATGGCATATTTGATATTTTCAATCTTACCCACCTCTCTATCATCCATACTTGGCGGATTGATAAAGGTATTGATAGCATAGATGTCATTGGCATAAGGCGGTTTTTCGACATCGAGAGGAGCCAGTTTGTCGTTGTAATTGTTGTTGAGATTTTGTTCGTTGGCTTTGAAGATACGCATGATTTTTCGGGCCGTATTTTTGTGGTCTTCCAGTTTGCGGCGGTGATAGTCGAGCATCACATTGTTATTGTTTTTGTGGATTTGGGCTTCCCTTGCGATTTCGTAGTTTTTGCGGACGGTGCTGAGGTGACAGAGTGATTTGAGATAGTCTTTTTGGCGTTCAAATTCATCGTTGATGGTCATTCTCAATTCCTGTGCTTTTGCCAACACCTGTTTCACAACCTTCTCCAACTCTTTCAAATAGTTATTTTTAGCCATGACATGGGCTGCAAAAATTACCATACCCATCACCAACAATACCGCCAAAAAATAGACGAACTCCGTTCCGATGTCCATGTTCAATATCATTTCGCCATCCGCCGTTTTGAAGAACACAAAAGGAATAGCAAAAATGACGGTAGCTGCTGCCAAAAGCATCGAAATTTCGTTGGTATTGGGGCGGCTAAATAGCTTGGGTTTCAATATTTTTTCCTGCTCTTTTTGGTAGTCTTTCCAATTGAAGGCATAGGTTTGAGAAAGAAAATTGTGTTCTACTTTCGATTGCAGTTTGTGTTGTTCTTTGTCCAATTCACTCACTTTCAAATCAATACTTACATCTTCCGCTTTTGCAGGATTTTCGTTCACAAAACTCGTTTTGTCAATGCAGATTTGCATCTTTCCACGAGCTTGTTCTACATAGTTCTCCAACTGCCCTTCATATACCGTATTCCAGTTGTTCCATCGTGGCAAATCTCCATTTCGACGCAGAAAACCAAAGTCCAAACTTTCGGCATTGGGTTTGTCCAAAGTCTCGTTACACGCACAGTCTAAGTCTTTGTAGAGTGCAAGCGAAACTGGAGGGGTATTTTTGAGTCGGTTGTCGAGTTGTTGTTCAGTGTTGTGAAGGTGTTGCATGTAGTTATAGACGACTTGCTGTACTTCGGCATCGTCCAAGTCTATTTTGGCTACGTAGTTTTTTTGTTGAAGGCTGCGGATAATGGGTTCATTTTCTGCAATCAAGGTAAGCAATATAGATAGTTTCATTAAGTACCTCTGCAAAATATCTTCATGTGTATATTGGAAAGGAAAACGAATTAATTTGAAGGTATATTCGTTGTCTTCCGAAAAAATGCCCAGCTTTTCTGCAATTGCAGTGCGAAGTGTTGCAGATGGTGAAAAAGCATTGTAGCGAGAGGGGTCGTTTTTGGTGTTTTGCAGCCGTTTGAAAAACTCCTCTTTGATGCCATTGACCAGATTTTCATCTATGTACCGAATCCCTTTGTTTACTTCATAATTTTTGTAATTGATAATAGCAGGATTGAGCAGTTCCTCCATGCGTTTGGTGATGTCTGCAATGGCAAGATTCACATTTTGCTTCACTTCAGTGGGCAATCGTTCAAAACCCAAATTGACGATGGTACTGCTGTCCATGTTGATTTTTGAAGTCCAAAGACTATCCAAGGCCTTGATATCTGCCTCTTTGATGAAGAAATTGCGGTCATTTCGGATAAAACCTTTGGTGTCCAATTCCCAAGCATCTCGGTAGTTTTTGTTTTTATTGACGGCAGGAATCGCTTCGTCTTCGTTGATTTCGTCAATCGCAATCATGAAATTGTTGCTGGGCTTAGAACTCAGTATTTCACTCTCTAAGAACAATTTGCGAATCAATAACATCTGCGCCGATAGACTTTCGCTAAACACATCTTTCATGTCCGCTGCAATTTGCACCAAAAAAACCACCTGCCACTTGATAAAAGGAGAACGCTCCAGATATTTCTGCACTTTTCCGCTTGCATCTTCAAGACGGTGTTCTATCTTATCAGTTGAAGGAAAAATCAGGTGCATTTTTCCTTCTTTCAGAAGAGGGTAGAGCAAAGGTTCGGCAAGTGCCATGCTCGGGATTCCTGGGTGAAGATTGACGACAAATGTTAACATAGAATATGTTTGGTTCTTTTTGTTTTTAGGTATTGCGCTTGAGTCAGCCTTAAAGATAGTATTTTTTAAGTTTGTGGCTTACCTCTATTGCCCTCAAAATACTTTATATTTGTAGGAAATAACATCGAAAATGAAAAAAAGATTCAACATAACTGGCACTTGCGTTTCTTCAATGCACTATATGATGGACAATAAGGAAAAATTAAAAGGTGTCATTAACTTTATTGAATACGGCGAATATTTCACAATTAACCGCCCTCGTCAATATGGAAAAACAACTACACTGTACGAAATAGTGAATCTACTGAAACAGTCAGAAAATTATCTAACCATCCATACCAATTTTCAAGCAGTGTCCAATATTCACTATGAATCTGAACAAAATTACACCAAATTTTTGATGACTACACTGCAAGAAAGATTGAAGCGTCAAGACATTGTATTAGAGCAGGTGAAGTGGAAAAATACAGTGGATTTAGAGTCTTTTTCAAGTGTGATTTCCGAAATGGTGGATGCGATTGGCAAAAAAGTGGTCTTGTTGATAGACGAAGTGGACGAAAGCGGGAACTATGAAATTTTTGTCAAGTTTTTGGGCGTATTGCGCTCCAAATATTTGGAACGTTACAATGGAGGCGGTTCAACTTTCCATAGTGTGGTGCTTGTAGGTGTGCATGATGTGAAAACTTTGAAGTACAAAATTCGCTTGGGGGATGAGGTGCGCTACAATAGTCCGTGGAATATTGCAACTGATTTTAAAGTAGAAATGAGTTTCAATCCCAAAGAAATTGCACCTATGTTGGTGGAATATGCTGAAGAAGAAGGTGTTGAAATGGATGTTTCTGCAATTGCAGAGCGGTTGTATTACCATACATCGGGGTATCCATTTTTGGTGAGTAAATTGTGTAAAACCATTGCAGAAGATATTCTTCCTTCAAAAACAGAGAAAGTTTGGACATTGGAGGAGGTAGAAGAAGCCATTCAATTGCTTTTGAGAGAAAACAACACCAATTTTGACAGTTTGATAAAGACTTTGGAGCGACATTCGGATTTGTATGATTTGGTCTTCAATGTGATTATTGAAAGCGAAAATGTCCCTTTCAATCAACACGACCCAACGATTCACTTAGGCGTACTGCATGGCATCTTCAAGCCTGATAGGATGCTGCAAATTCACAACCGAATTTACGAACAGATTATTTACAATTACATGGTTTCCAAAACCCGAACCACCACTTTTCGGATACGTCAATACGATTTTCATACTGCCTATGTGAACAAAGACAACACCCTGAATATTGAAGGCATTTTGCTTCGATTTCAGCAGTTTATGCAGGAACAATACAGTGGTCAAGACCAATCGTTTTTGGAAAGAGAATGGAGGCTGATTTTTTTGGCATTTTTGAAACCCATCATCAACGGCAAAGGTCACGACTTCAAAGAACCACAAATTTCGGATGAGAAACGCTTAGACATTGTGGTGACCTACTTTGAACGCAAATACATCATTGAATTGAAGCGTTGGTATGGCGACAAACTGCACGAAGAAGGCTTGAATCAACTCAGCGATTACTTGGATAGACAGAACGAAACAAAGGGATTTTTGGTGATTTTTGAATACCGCACTGCCAAAACTTGGCGGCAAGAACGGATTGTTCACAAGGGCAAAGAGATTTTTGCGGTATGGATTTAGGTAAATTCAAATAATTAATTGTAAACGAGCTGTTTAATTTGCCTTGAGTAAAAATTTTCAAAACAATTTAACAAAACAATGGCATACTCTACCGACCTTTTTGACCTCATTCAAACACTCAGTCGCACCGAAAAGGCATACATCAAAAAATATGGCTACAAACAAGACAAAGATGGCGATAATGTGTATTGGCAGCTTTTTGATTCAATTGACAAACAAGAAGAATATGATGAAGAAAAATTGTTGAAGAAATTTCGAGGACACAAGATTACCAAACAATTTTCGGCTGCAAAAAATTATCTCTACGGACTGATATTGAGCAGTTTGACTGACTATGACCAAAGCAAAGATATAGAATCTCAATTGATGGACTCCATCAAAGAAATTAATGCCCTCCGCAAACGCTCTTTGCACGCACAGGCCTACAAAAAACTGGAAGCCGCTAAAAAGATAGCATTGAAGGAGAAAAAAGCATTCCTCTACCAACAATTGCTGAAATCAGAATTGTTTTTACTCCCATTTACCAAAGAAAATTTTGAAAAGCGAACGGTTATTTACCAAGAAATGAAGCAGACTCATGACCGAATAGAATTAGCAAGGGCATACAATGAGCTGTATGTAAAGTGGCTGAAGGCAGAACAGGAGATTGGCTCTGCACTTAGAGAGGAGAATAAATTATTGCCCTTAGAAGAATTGCTACAAGACCCTCTACTAAAAGACGAAAGCAATGCACTTACCTTCAATACCCGCTTCCAATTTAATGAAATACATTGCAGATACCATATTTGCCTAAATAATCACAAAATGGCATTGCAGTATGCCAAACGAATGGTTGCCCTATTTGAAGAAGAACCCGAACACATTCAGATGGAACCTATTGGGTATTTGATGGCCTTAGATGCCTTATTGCACTGTTATCCTTCTTTGCACGACGTAGAAGGCTTTGAAGAAACCGTTGCTACTTTTCGCAAAGCTCGTGAACATCCCTACATCAAAAAACTGCAAAAGGAATATCCTGGTTTGTATTATGGCTTAGAAGCCTCTATGTTATCTACTTACATCACATGGAAGGAATATGAAAAGGCTTTGCAAATCGTTCCAAAATTGCAAGCCAATTTTAAAAAATACCACCATTCAAAGAATATTCTTAGGCTCAACCAATATTTGATTGTTCTCACTTTTTTTTACAATGGCCAATTTGAAGTCGCATTAGATGAAATTCAAATTTTGATGGACGACAAAGAATTTGAAGAAGAATCCGATTTGGCTTGTTTCATTCGCATTGTCTATCTTATCCTTCATTTTGAACTTCAAAACGATTTGATGGTTGCCTACAATATCCGCAATACTTACCGTTTTCTGCTGCGACACAAACAATTGTACAAAGTTGAAGAATTCATTTTGCGATTTTTGCGACGCACTCCTGATTTATTGACACAAGAAGATTTGAACAAATCTTTGCGAAACTTACACCGTGAATTAAGCGAGCTTACCAAAGATCCGTATGAAAGTCAAGCATTTAATTCCTTCAATTTTTTGGATTGGATAGAAAGTAAGCTGCAAAAGGTGGGTATCTTAGAAGTCGTTGCAAAAGACAAAAGCAAAGTATCGGTAACTGTTCGCAACTAAGGAATAAAGAAAGTGAAATGAGACTTCGGAAGTTTGGTTTTTAGAAAAAACTCCTATTTTACTAATAGTCAAACCTTTTTGAGCTAAAACTTCCGAAGTCTTTTTTAAGTTGCTATCAATCAATCAAATTCCCATATCTATCCACCTTTTTCCACACCATTCTATCATTTCCCATGCTGCCAATAATGCTCATATTGAGGCGGTGCATGGTCGTTAGGTATTGCCCCGTCAAAGTAATTTCATCTTCCGTCAATTCCAGTTTTCCTGCAAAGTTATAAACTGTATTTTCATTGTCTGCATCGCTGACCATTTGATATTGTTTGGCAGTAATGGAGTGAATTTTTCCCGAATAAATGGTATTTTTCTCTGCGCTTACCTCTTTGATGGTCAAGTGGTCGCCGTCAAAACCGTATTCACCAAAATACAATTGATTGTTGTAGTGAATAAAGGCAAGTCCATGGGCAGGCAAAAATTTGACCATTCCATCAGGAAATTTCCACTGTCCTTCCACTGCTCGGTAATTTTCCCAAGCCTTCAAAGTCGTGAGTTCTGATTGGTCAAATTCTCCTGCAGCTCGAAGGCTATAATTCCAAGTCAAACCCAATTGGTCATGACTGAGATTGAAGGAATTGCCATTGAAAGAGTCTAATTGATATTTGGTTACATTGCCATATCTCGTGCTGAAAAAGTTAAGTGTGTTGCCATTTAGGCTGTAAGTTCCTACATCGTATTCGTTCTCCAAATTGTAGCCATATTGTGTCAAAACGGTATAACGCCCGTCCTTTGCCATGTTTAAAATGATTTGCTCAAAAGCTTGACCTTCAGCAGGAGGTGCAGTCCATTTACCGACTAAGGATTGGGCAGATACAAACTCAGAAGTGAATAGGAAGAGGATTAAAATAATGACAGAAATTCTCATGGTTTTAATGTTTTTTGAGGTAAAAAAGATAAATTGAATTTAGCGTCATTGTAGCGCGGTTGTTGCTGAATGACGATGACAAAAATAAGGGAAGAAAGAAGGCGGTGCAAACCAAAAAAAGGTGTGAATTAAGTGTTTAATGGGATATTTTTATTTAGTAAAAATCTCTTAGTCAAATACTTAAACAGAATGCGATTTTGATTTTAAAACTGCAAAATGCTTGTTAACTTTACTTCAATTTTATGGATTGAAGGAAGAAAATACCGCAATACTGTTTCTGTTTTAGATTCATTCATTTTAGACTTTGGACGCAAGATTAAAGACATAAGACAAAAAGTTTTAAATCATTGACAGCAAAGAAATTACTTCTTTTGTCTTTCTACTTATGTCTTTCGTCCAAATTCATAGGAATTTAGTTTTCATTCATTGTTTACCTTTGCAGAAGGTTAATAATCTTTCAACAAAATAAACTTCAAAAACTTTCCATCACAAATGATGTCAAAAAAACAAAGAAACAGTCACTAATCAATCTATCACTGTTCTATGCTGTTCAATTCCCTGCAATTTCTGCTCTTTTTTCCCATTGCAGTAAGCATTTACTACCTGCTTGCCCACCGTTTTCGATGGATATTTTTGTTGTTGGCGAGCTACTATTTTTACATGGCATGGAAGCCTGTTTATATCTGCTTGTTGTTGTTTTCTACCATGATAGACTATTGGTGCGGATTGAAAATGAGCACGATAGAAGAAAAAACAAATCGAAAACCCTACCTCTACATCAGCCTTTGCTCCAATTTGGGCATTCTATTTTTCTTCAAATATTTTGGTTTTTTCGGAGAAAGTATTCAAGCAATCACTGATTTTTTTGGGCTTCAATACGCTTTACCTGTATTCGATTTGCTCCTACCACTGGGGATTTCGTTTTACACATTTCAAACCATGGCCTATTCCATTGATGTCTATAACAGCCGCTTGAAAGCCGAAAAACACTTGGGAATCTTTGCTTTATTTGTTTCCTTTTTTCCACAATTGGTGGCAGGACCTATCGAAAGAGCAGAGCGATTGTTGCCTCAATTTCGGAAGGTTGTGGTCTTCGATTATGAACAAGTAAAAAGCGGATTGTTACTGATGACTTGGGGCTTCTTCAAAAAAGTGGTCATTGCAGATAGATTGGCGGTAGTTGTCACAGCAGTTTACCAACAACCTACCGACTATGAGCCTGTTGTATTGGTTTTAGCCAATGTTTTTTTCGCATTTCAGGTTTATTGTGATTTTTCGGGCTATTCAGACATTGCCATTGGCGCAGCGAGGATATTGGGCTTTGAGTTAATGACCAACTTTCGGCGACCTTTTTTCGCCACTTCTGTTGCCCTGTTTTGGAAACGGTGGCACATTTCGCTTTCAACTTGGTTTCAAGATTATCTCTACATTCCATTGGGCGGCAATCGTGTAGTAAAATGGCGATGGTATTATAACCTATTCATTACCTTTGCTATCAGTGGCTTGTGGCATGGTGCAGCGTGGACGTATGTGGTTTGGGGAATGGCACATGGTGGGCTGGTCATGGCTTATATGTTTTTGAGGGAAAGTATTGACAGGTTCTATCATTGGAGCAATTTGAAACACCGTCCCTTATTGAGGAAAATTTTGGCGATTGCAGCTACTCAGTTTGCTATCTTTTGGACTTGGAGTATTTTTCGGGCGAACAACTTGCAGGAAAGTTGGTGGATTTACAGCCAAATTTGCAGTCCCGAATTGCTGCAACAAGTTTTCACCATCTTCCAATCCATTGCAGCTTTTAGCTTTCAATTTATTTCCTATCAAACATTTACCGATATTTTACACCAATTCATCCCTTTCTCCATTACCCAAATAGGTACGTTGTTGCTCTTGTTGTTTGGTCTGATATTGGCAGAATTAGCAGATGCATTGAAGCCTATTGATACATGGCTGCCTTCTCAACCAATATATGTACGTTGGAGTTTGTATTCGGTATTGCTTTGGAGTATTTTTTTGATGGGTAATTTTGAAGAAAAGGTATTCATTTACTTCAATTTTTGAAGCAGATCTCTGAATGAAAAAATTATTGACAAAATTCGCTGGATTATTGACTTTCAATGTGTTCCTACTATGGGTAATATTGAAGGGAAGCTCTTTTTATATTGCCCAACAGCATTTTGAAAATTGGGAAACAGAAAGCAACTTGCTTTTTTTGCCGCACCATCAAGATTACGATTGGACAGTTTTGGGAGCTTCTCATGCGAGGGAATTGACTCGTAGCCAAAACCATCTGTTGGTTGAAGATATTTTAGACATCAAAATGGCAAATTTGGCACAAGGAAGAGGTAGAGGTGGCATCCGAAATCAATATTTATACTTGCGTTATTTTTATGATACAGGAAATTCTACTTCCAAAATCGTGTATTTTTTAGACCCTTCTTTGGTATTCAGCACCAGTTGGGATGAAGTCAGCATTACATTTGATTCTGAGCCTTTTGAAGAACGTTTTTTCGCATTAAATTTGTGGAGAGGAAGCGATAATTATGTGCAGCAACTCTACCAATATGCACGCTCCAAAATGACCCTTGAATGGCTGCAAACTTCACCCAATAGAAAAAATGGCAATTACGATTGTTTGTCCCAGTTCGATAGTTTGAAGGTATTGAGAGGCATAGAATTATCGTATGTCGATGGCTTCAATCCGACTATATTGGAGAGTAATACGCAGTTATTGAAGGAGTTAATTGAAATGGCTGTACAACACCATTCCGAAGTTGTGTTTTTGATTCCGCCAGCAAGATTCGGTAAATGGAAGGGGCATGAAGAAACCATTTCAATGTTGAAAAACTTGACGGAAAGCCATACAAATGTTGCTTACCATGATTTTTCGGAAGCTTATTTAGACAATTGTTACTACTACGATCACCATCATTTGAATACAGATGGAGTGATTGCTCTTGCCTATGAATTGTTGGGAATTTAATTCTCCCATCCTTCAAAATTCACCTTCAAATTCCCACTCGAACCCACTACAACTTTGATGGCAGTAGGAGTTAAAAAAATCTCTTCAATGTCCATCTTGTTCAATTTGCCTGTTAGTGAAACGCCGTTGTCAAACTTACTGTTGGTCAATTGTTCTTGTACTTGACTCCGCATATCTGCAATGCTTTGCTCTAATGGAAACACAAGATACGGCTGCATCTGTTTGGTAATCTTGGCATTGAAGAGCCAAGCTGCTGTTTTTTGGATCACATTTTTGGTCTCCAAATCAAAGTCCAAATTGTCGAGTGTCACCACTGCTTTTTTGGCATCATACACAGGTGTACCCGTCATATACACATGACCGTCAATGCTTCCTTCCACTTTGGCTTTGATAACCAGCTTTTTGTTTCGCCCCCAAATATCAATATCTTTTACCGTTACCGAACGTTTGCCAGAAGTAAAGGTCTGTCCGACAAGTGTGCGTTTGGCTTCCTCAGCAGCCAATTTGTAGGGAATAGATGCCGCAATATTGACCGAAAAATCATCGGGAATTTTCGCCATCATTTTGAGAGGCGGTAGATTTTTGTCTTTTTTCACCTGCGGTTTTTCGCCCATCGTGACCTCCGAAACCGCCTTGATGCCGACTTTCATCCGAATACTGTCCAAGCTGTTGTTGAAGGGAGTTAGCATAATTTGTTGAGGAACAATAGATAACCACAAATTGTAATAGTCATTCACCAACATTGGTTCTTGCATATTTCCCCACACATCGGTCAGGTATTTTTTGAGATTCAATTCGTCTTTCACATACGCATCAATCTGTCCTCCAATTTTTTCTTTGTTCTGTTCCATCAACATATCTGCAATAAAAGTAACAGGTAAACTGTATCCGACTACTTTGATACTCGGAGTTTCGAGCCATTTGTAACCCTCCGCATTCGTTTTGGTAGCAATGCTCCAATCTGGATTGATTTGGAAATCACTCACAAAATTCAATTGAATCGCTCCTTCGACTTCCTTCACATCCGATAAATTCAAACCAAACTGCTTGATTTCAATTTTTTTCTTCAACCACAACTTCAATGGCACACTGTAGCCAATGCTATTTCCCTGCAATCGCAGTTTGATAGCATCTTTTTTCCATACCTTGACCATCAAATTGTCGTTTCCATTGTCTTCAAAACTCATGTCTTCATACATCAAACCTGTCATTTGAGCATTGATGCTTTTCTCAATGTCCTTGATACTAATGCTGATAGGCAGATTCACAATGGAAGCAGGTGCTTCATAGTCATCATACTTTGCTTCGGGCTGCGTAGGTTCAAGGCTTTTGCAGGAGCAAGCAGTTGTTAGCCAAATTATTGCAGTGAAAATGAGTGCTATATTGGAAAAAGGACGATTCTTCATGTTATTTTGAATTTGTTTTTGCAATGTCTTGTAAATATAATCGGTTCTTTCCGATGTTTTGTTGAAAAATATAGAATGAGACCTGTTAGGACTTAAATATAAGGAGTAGGTTAAACTTCAAAAGTCACAGATAAAACGCTGAAAATTCAACAAAACAGCTAAAGGATTCCCCCACTATACCTAAGGTTAGTGGAGGGAGGAATTTAGCTACGTCATTATTGACCTTGTGATTGGATGTATTTTTTAATAACATCTATTTTATGTAAATTTACACCATCTTATGCTAATCACCAAAACATACAAATACCGAATTTATCCTACCCAAAAACAAGAAAGTAGGATGACTAACCACATGAATATGAGTCGGTATGTTTGGAATTGGCATTTAGGCGGAATGATGAAGCAGTACAAGGATAGCAAAACCTTTCCTTCGATGATTGAACAACAAAACCTACTGCCTAAACTAAAGGAAGAAAAGCCGTGGTTTAAGAATGTTTATTCCATGGTGCTGCAAGACGCCAATAGAAGACTACACAAAGCACTCATTACATTTTTTAAATCCAAGAAAGAGGGAAACACCGATACAGGATTTCCTAAATACAAGAAAAAAGGACAGTGGAATAGCTTGAACTATACCGATTACGGCAGAAATATGCCAAGTTACTTTTCTACCATGAATCGCAAAATCGGTAAAGAAAAAGCGAATAACCATATCCCTGTTCCAAAAATAGGCTTTGTCAAAATAAAACGGCACCGAGAACTCCCCAAAGGAGCAGTCGTGAAAACCATGTCCATCATCAAGGATGGATGCAAGTGGTTTACCTGTTTCACCTTTCAGTTTGAAAAAGCTGTTAAAGAAGTGCCTAAACAGGACTTGCTAACACATTCAGTAGGAATAGACATGGGTTTGAATGATTTTGTTTATACCAGTGGCGGTTTATCAGAACCACTACCCAAGTTTTACCGAAAACGAGAAAAGCATTTGGCTAAGGTGCAGCGCAAGTTATCCAAGGCTAAGAAACGAAGCGCAAGATATTACAAACTACTTAAAGCGGTTCAGAAAGCGCATTACCGTGTCAAAATGCAACGGCAAGAGTTTCATCATCAAGTAGCGAATTGGTTGTTAAAACACTATGATTTGATAGCTATTGAAGATTTGGCTATTAAAAACATGATTCGCAAAGCCAAGCCTAAGCAAGACGAAGAAGGTAATTTTACTCGCAACGGCAGAAAAGCGAAATCGGGACTTAGTAAATCTATTGCAAATGCAGGTTGGTACTCCTTTCGTGTAATCTTGGAAAATAAGGCTAAGGAACTTGGAAAGGTAGTCGTAGCTATTGCGCCACAGTACACAAGTCAGAAGTGTAGTGGTTGTGGCGCAACAGTAAAGAAAGCCTTATCAGTTAGAACACATAGCTGCAATGAGTGTGGTTTTACTGCAAACCGTGACCACAATGCAGCCATAAACATATTGACTCTCGGACTGGAGAGTTTAGGGCTATATGCCTATGATGCCCCACTATACCGTTAGGTTAGTGGCGGGAGCAGTCACAAAGTTTTGTATTATTATTGTTTCATTCACCAACAACTTTAACCAATGCAATCAGTATCAATCGGTTCAAAAAAACCGCATCTTTCATTTTGGCAAATCTGGAACATGAGTTTTGGCTTTTTGGGCATTCAATTTGGGTTTGCCCTGCAAAATGCCAATGTTAGTCGAATTTTTGAAACACTCGGTGCCAATCAAGACGAACTCCCTATTCTGTGGTTGGCTGCTCCTGTGACAGGTTTGTTGATCCAACCGATTATCGGCTATTACAGCGACCGAACTTGGCACCCAAAATGGGGACGAAGAAGACCCTTTTTTGCTGTAGGAGCAATTCTGGCAACGATTGCCTTATTTATGATGCCCAATTCCTCAGCCCTCTGGATGGCAGTATTGATGCTATGGATCATGGATGCCTCCATAAACGTAAGCATGGAACCTTTTCGTGCATTTGTAGGTGATATGTTGCCCAACGAACAACGAACAGATGGATTTGCGATGCAAAGTTTTTTCATTGGAGTGGGAGCAGTTGTGGCATCTGCACTACCTTATATTTTTACCAATTGGTTCGGAGTCAGCAATACAGCAGCAGAAGGAGTGATTTCGGATTCGGTCAAATGGTCTTTTTACGTGGGAGGTTTTGCTTACTTTTTTGCAGTTTTGTGGA
Organism: Chitinophagales bacterium; assembly: GCA_041392475.1. NCBI lineage: Bacteria > Pseudomonadati > Bacteroidota > Chitinophagia > Chitinophagales > Chitinophagales bacterium. Next base: position 1,451,948 of record JAWKLZ010000003.1, read on the forward strand.
CGGTGGTGAAAACTGACGAATATCCACCTGATGACCTCGAAAAACTCAAAGAAGAAAATGCCGCTGTTGGCATATTTGGAGGATTGATTGAGTCCTTCAAGGGTATTTTTACCATGCCCAAAACAATGGTACAATTAGCCGTGGTTCAGTTCTTTTCGTGGTTTGCCTTGTTTGCGATGTGGATTTACACCACTTCTGCTGTCACAAGCCATATTTATGGAACTTCTGATACTACTTCTGAACTCTACAATCAAGGTGCCGATTGGGTAGGTATCTGTTTTGCAGCCTACAATGGTATTGCTGCTTTTGCAGCCTTTTCCTTACCTATATTGGCGAAGCGCATTAGCCGAAAAATGACGCATTTGGTGGCTTTGTTTTGTGGAGGGATTGGTTTGATTTCGGTTTATTTCATTTCTGACCCGAATTTGTTGATTGTTTCTATGGTAGGCGTTGGAATTGCTTGGGCGAGTATTTTATCTATGCCTTATGCCATGCTTTCGAGCCGTTTACCTGCCGAAAAAATGGGTTATTTCATGGGGGTTTTCAACTTTTTTATTGTTATTCCGCAAATTGTAGCAGCGGGTATTTTGGGGTTTATTCTCAAAAGCTTTTTTGGAAATGTGGCAATTTATGCCCTGATTATCGGTGGTGTTTCGATGCTGTTGGCAGGTTTGATGTGTTTGATGGTGGATGACGATGATGCAGCAATTAATAAATTGTGACGGACAGGATAGCCCAAAAGGTAGCTGTATCGGTGATGCAGAATAACCGTAGAGGGGGCAACAAAAGTGTCCGCTTCGACTTTCTGGGCTTCACTTTTCAACCCCGACGAATGTACCATTCAAAGGGGAAGTAGAAGGGTAAACGATGGTTGGGTTTTGCCGCTGCCATCAGTAGAAAGGCATCCAAACACCTCAAAGCACAGGTTCGTAAACGTAAAATCCACCGAGCGACAGGGGCGGAGTTGCAAGATATTGCCCACTCTATCGCTCCAATGGTACGAGGATGGATATACTACTATGGACGTTTTCGACCGTCTGCATTGCGAGAGGTATTTTCGGCATTGAATGAGCGATTGGTACGTTGGCTCACCAATAAGTACAAGCGATACCGAAGGCGTATGAAAGAAGCACGAACAAGATTGAAGGAAATCGCCAAAGATTTTCCGAACTTGTTTGTGCATTGGCAGTACGGCTATACTCCCTGATATGTTTCTAATCCTGAAGAGCCGTATGAATCGAGAGGTTCACGTACGGTTCTGTGAGAGGGTAGGGAACTGTTTTAGTCAGTTCCCCGCTCTACTCGACTTTTATTCCATTTTAGCAAAGCCAACTGTATCACGATACAATTTTGGTGAGACACCAACTTGTTTTTTGAACACTCTACTGAAATAGAATTCATCTTTATATCCTAAGTCACCAGATATTTCCTTTACGGCTTTTGAAGTTAAATATAATTCTCTTTTGGCTTCAATCATAATCCTGTTTACTATCATTTGAGAAACGGAAATGTTACAATTTGATTTTACCACCTTGTTTAATTGTTGAGGTGTAGCAAAAAGAATCTTCGCATAGTCGCCTGCGGTGTGCAAACTTTTATAATTCTTTTCAATACTATCAACCAAACTCTGCATCAAGGCTGGTTTTTCATTTACCTTGGATAAATTATTTGTCTTATCAAAAGTTCGTTTTTCTCGAACAAGAATGATTAAAAATATTTTTAGAGATGAAATAAGCACTTCATGGATTCCAATTCCATTTTCTTTAATCTCAGAATTCATATTGTGAATATGTCCAATGAATTTGGATATGTTATTAACTGAAAAAAATGGTTCTGAAGAAAAATTATTGAATAGCACCCCTTCTGTCTCTATCTCATTCTGATGACGATAAGTACAAAAAAAATCAGGATGGAAATTTAGCATATACCCAACAGTTTCTTCGTTACTTGTCATCATGAAGGGTTGATAGGGAGAAAGACAGATTGTTGTTTCAGGAAGAACATCGTAAGTGTCCAAATCTATTTTTAACTGAAAACCACCCTTTTCGATTAATATGATGGAATAATAATTATAACGGACCAAATGGTCAAAGACATCTAAATTTTTAAACGAAGTTAATTTAAACGCTAATTCATTGGTACTCTTAGTAAGAATTGTAGAATTGATGCTTTGAAATCCCATATGTATTAAAATTAAAAATCATATCTGGAGCAATTGAATTTACTCCAGATATGCAATAAATGTTTTGAGAAATCCTACTTTACAGCAATAATCTCATGCTTGTTAATATCGCTTACTTTGAAACCTACCAATAAGTCGTCCGCATTTTCCAGCAAAGCTTTTGCGATGTCTCCATTTAAGTGAGCATTTCGTCCATCTTCATCTGCAAAGGTGTCAAAAATACCAAAAGTGGTTTCGTCAATTTGGAAAGCATACCAAGATTTTGTGCCCGATTCTTGATTGGCGAGAGGTAAGGCTCCCATTAGGAATTGTTTGACATCATTTGCTTTTTCAGGTTTAGCATTGACAATTACAAATAATCCTAATTTTTCTGAATTTTCCATTGATTTAAAATTTTGATTTGTGAAAGAAAAAAGTGAAAGGAGTCCAAAAACTGCAACTCCAAAAACAAGTGAATAAACTTTTAAATTTTTCATGTTGAATTGTTTTAATTATTTATTCACAAAATTACTTCCATCAAGTATTCTAAAACATAGACCATTCTATATTTAGCATGGATAATTTATTCTTTGGTGATTTTTTTCCTTTTACTTGCAGAGAACGGTCGGTGCAAACGCAGTAGCCCCGCATAGGGGCTATTGCCGTTTTAGCCTTTGTTCTCTGCAGGCTTTCATTCGCTCCAAATGGTTTTATTTTAAATATCACTTTAACAGGATTAAGTGAGAATTAGATTGTCCCTTTAACCAATGTTTGATATTAGGCTGAATATTCACATAATCTCCTCCTGCTAATTCAATAATTTTTTCAGTTTCATCTTGATAAATTACTTTTCCAACAATGCACAACAAAAGTGCAGGGGTTTTAGTGATATGTTCTTTTAAAATGCCATTTTCTTGTAGTTGAATTACAGTTGCAGAACCGATTTCACCTTTGAAAAGAGGTTTTGCTGAAACCTCTTTATTTATAGTATGTAATGCCTTTATATTCATTGAAAATATTTATGATAGTTTTGAAAAGACGTTTTTAGTTCATCAATTATTATGTCAGCTTCTTCTGTGTTTTCCGCATCGTCCAAATTTTCTATTAATTGCATATGAGGGTGTAGCCATTTATGAAGTTCTTCATGGCTTTTACCGTTCATGGTACAGCTCTTAATTAAACCTTTATTCTTTGCATTCAACTGCTCGGCAAGTCCTTTGGGGTTGCTGCCATTATAATTCATGAGTATTTGCTCTGCATCCAAAATATACGGTGTCATTTCAGAATTTACATTCCATTTTTGCCCGTTGTTTAACTCTATTTGTACAGCTTCTTGATTATGGCTTTTGTGGGAGTTCCCACAACTTGTAGCCAATAGTGCAATAAGCACGGCAATAGAAATAATATAGATTTTCATAATTCTGATTTTATAAGTTTTAATAATGATTTGATTAGTTCGTCACCCTTTTGGGAAATATCAAACTGAAAATTAGCTACACGCCACTTGTACATCAGGAGTCTAACACTTCCCATAACAATGTGAAGTATATCATCTATCTCAATGATATTTGTAAAAACTCCTTTCTTTTGACCTTCCGATATAATCGGTTTGAGGTGTTTGACTTTTACCGCCAATATTTTCAGTATCGCTTGATTTATCAATTGGCTTGCCTCTAATAAACCATCTGAAAAGACAGCAATTACAAAATGTGGATTTTGAGCAAAAAAGGTAAATTGATTCTGAAAAATCGAAATGAATTTTTGCTCTATATTCTCATTCTTTGACAAAGCAAGGGTGTATTGTTCATCCATTCTTTTAGCCACATATTCGAGCATAGCAACAATAATATTTTCTTTACTGTTAAAATGCCTATAAAGAGCAGCTTCTGAAAAACCCATTTCTTTGGATAGCTTTTTCGTGGTCAAACCGCTAACGCCTTCATCGGTCATAATTCTGCCTGCTGCCTCAATGATTTCAAGTTGTCTATCTGTATTGGTCATTTGGTCTTAGTTTAGGAAGGCAGAATACATCCAAACCAATTTTTCCTGCATTCGGATATAATCACTCATTAAAGCATTTGTCCCTTCGTCATCTGCTTCTGCTGAAAATTTAAGAATTTCTCTTTGCAGTAAAATAATTGTCTTGAAGGCTTCTAAAATCTGCTCAACCGCTATTAAGCCATCAGATACTTTTTCACTTTCTTTTATTGTCGATAAGTTGGCATATTGACTATAACTATGTTCAGGAGTTTGTCCCAAAGTAAGGATTCGCTCCGCTACTTCATCAATTTTTAGAAGTAAGTCATCATACAATTCTTCAAATTTCAGATGCAGTTCAAAAAATTTTTCACCTTTGATATTCCAATGATAGCCTCTTGTATTTTGATAAAATACAGAGTAATTGGCAAGCAATACATTGAGTTGCTCCGCTAATTTTTTAGCCTGTGCCTTTTCAAGACCTATTCTGTTTGTGTTCATAATTATTAGTTTTGATTATTATAATTCTCCTTTTTCACCTTCAAGCCACCTTCTCATCATTACCCGTTCCTCTGGGGTTTGTTGAAAAGGAATATTTCCTGCTAAAACATTAAGAAATCTGTCCCAAAGATTATCTTTTGCATTGCTTTCTTGTTCTATTTCCTCCACAGCTTGTAGATATTCTTGTTTGTATTTATCAGATTCTAAAAGGCTAAATGATTGAGGAATATGCTTTACAATTTCATTTGTAAGCAAGTCTGTTTCTAAATCTGTGAAATTTTCAATCATTAATGATTTTATATATGCAGATTCTCCTACGCCTTGCACTACGAAAAGATTTGACTTTATCACTTCCCATATTTCTCGCCATTCATTTTTTTCAAGATTTTCAAAGTAAGAATCGGGATAGGACGCTATTCTGTCAAAAAGGTTGCTAATAGCTTCTATGGTATCTTTGAATTTTTCAAAAGACTTTCTAATGTTTATGGATTTCTCTTTTTGCAAAAAAAGTCCAAACGCATTTAGGGATTTTTGCATCTCATCAATATGTCCAAAGAATAATTTCGTGTCACTTGAAAATTGAGCTTTTGCCTCATCGTGACCATATTCTTCCATTATTTTTTTTACATCTGAAACGATACCCCTTACCATTTGTTTGGTGTTATTCAACATTTCCCAATTATTTTGAGAAGCTTTTTTCAAATGGCGTAATTTGATAAGCGAGTGTAATTTTGTGTTGCTTTTCATTTTTCTATTGTTTTAAAATTTAAAAAAGAAATACCCATCCAAACGACGGATACAGTCATGGCTACAGCACCTAACAAAACTAAGTAAGGCGGCAATCCGAGATATACCTCCGCAAGGATTCCAATTGGCATAAGCAATCCCGTAAGTCCCAACCAAGAGATAGTTTTGGTATTTTGAATTTTGTCTTTAAAGTGCATTAGCAAGTAGCCTATCAGTATGTTTAGAAAGGCGAACAAGTTGCCATGCACGTGAGCCAATCGAGCTTCAAAGTGTTTTCCTATACTATAAGATTCTGCCCATTCTTTGGCGTTGGGAGCAAAGTCTCTTAAATAGATAAGCAAGAAACCGTAAGCCATAAATAGCCCCATAGTCATGAAGCCGATTGCAATGTTATTTTTTCCATTCATAATTTATGATATTTAAAATATGTTAGTTAGTATTCACTAACAAAGATATGCAAAAAAAGTTTTCTAATCTGAGTTTTCTTTTTATAATCCTATTGGTTTTGGTTGGATTTTCTTTTTTGCTTGCAGAGAACTCGTCAATATGTACACCTAGGTGCACATATATCGCAAGTGATTTTTAGACAATTTAGTTGATATTTGTTGGGTACTTTTTTGACAATCAACAATATCAATAAAAAGAAATGAGGAAAAAACCTCAAATAGTTGATATTTCTATATGTCCAAATTATCCAAAGGGCTTTGGAGTTTTTCCATTCCTTTTTTGGTAATATGGGTATAAATTTCTGTCGTTTTAATGGAATCATGTCCCAATAATTTTTGAATGTACCGCAAATCTACGCCTCTTTCCAACAAATGAGTCGCAAAACTATGTCGAAGTGTATGCACCGTAGCATAGGAGTTCACTTTTGATTTTAGTTTGGCTGCTGTAAAAATTTTCTGAACGCTAGTAGGAGAATACTGTCCACCATACTGACCTTCAAACAACCAATCCACAGGCTTCTCTTGTTTATAATATTCTCTCAAATATCCCAAAACTTTTTCAGATAACAAAGTATATCGGTCTTTTTTTCCTTTCGCGCCTTTTACAAATACACAATTTCGTGCTTTTTGAATATCCTTTACCTTTAGATTGATGACTTCACTTCGCCTCAATCCCGCTGAATAAATCAACAACAAAATACACTTATGTTTCAGATTATCAACTACTCTAATCAATTCCACTACCTCCTGCTCACTCAATACATTGGGCAATTGTTTGGGTTTTTTCGGTCTTGGGATTTTATATACTTTTCGAGGATTGTTCAATACAGATTCATAATAAAACTTAATCGAATTGATAATGCTATTTTGAGTAGATTCCGATATTTTGCGTTCCTCTATTTGTTGGAGGATATATTCGATGATTTGTTGCTCGCTAATGTCCTCAGGTTTCGTGTCATTGTATTGTAGGAGAAAAAGACTGAAGTGCGACTTGTAAGATTTGATTGTCGCAAAACTATATCTTTTTAACATCAGTTGTTGTTCCAAAGCAATCAATGCTTCAGGATGTTTGAGAGGAAGTTTTTCCTTTGCCTTTTTCTTTGCTTTGGGTTTTTCTTTTTTGGGAGGGGCAGTATAGGAATCGGGAATAGTTGTTTTAGGTCTAAAGGTCAGTTCCAATTCGCTCCCAAATAAACCTTGCAGTTTTGTCAGCGTATCTTTGGTGTAAGGCACTGTCCAAAATTTTTGTTCAGGATGCCACATTCTTCCTACAACTGTTTTAATCGCTTTGACCCAATCTATCCTTTCGTGAGGAATCAAAACAAGCAATCTCCTTGGGAAAGAAGCCTGCTCTGCAATTTGAAGCTTTTGGGGATTGGATTTTGGCAACTCCAATGGGGTATCCTCTTGTCTTACAGGCGATTCATTTACTATTGGAGATTTTGAAGGCTCAATAGGATTTTTATTCAGAGTCTTTTCCACTTCCAATAAATTGCCAAAAACCGTTTGAAGTTCTTGCCAAGCAGTTTTATTGTAGGGCAGATGCCAACAACTGTGCGTTTGACTCCACTTTCGCCCTTCAATCTGCTTGATTTTCTGAATATACGATTTTTCGTAGGGCAATACGACCTTGATGCGTTTTTCGCCTCGATGTTGAAGCGGACTGATAATGACGTTTTTAGAAGTACTCATAGCCTAAAAATACACAAAAAAGAAAAAAAAGCCACTTTCCATGCAGCGTTTTCGCCATTGGGGCTTTTATACCCATATACAACTAACGCAAAAACACATTGACTTATGAACACAATAAACTTTTTCTCCAACTCCAAAAAAACATTCACCCTATTGTTCCTATTAGCGGTGACTACCTTCTTCCATAGCTGTGTCAAAGAAGAGGACTACATCACCAAAGACACCATTGTATTGCCAAGTGCAAAAGAAATGATCACGACCAGCATCTTTGGATTGGTCGTTGACGAAAACGATGCGCCAGTCATCAACAGTGAAGTCTTGCTGAAAACCGACAATGGTTTTGAAGCTACAACGACAGACGAAAACGGCAACTTCAAATACTTCGATGTGCGAGTCGTGCGAGAAGGCGCATTCCTCAAAGTGCGAGAAGCGGGCAAATTTGAAGGTTTTCGCAAAATGAATGTCACACCCAACAGCTACAACTACACCAAAATCAAACTCTTGGACAAAACAATCGTGGGTACTGTTTCTTCAACGACAGGCGGAACAGTCAGTCATTCGAGCAATGCACAATTGAAGTTATCTGCCAACAGTGTTCGCTACCAAAATGGAGGCGAATATACAGGCAATGTCAATGTAGCAATGTCATGGATTGACCCAACAGCCAGCGATTTACCCGAAAGAATGGTCGGCGATTTGAGTGGCGTTGACAATGTGGGCGAAGAAGTCTATTTAGGCACTTACGGCATGTTGAACGTAGAATTGTTGGCAGACAATGGCGACGAATTGCAGCTAAAAGACGGCAGCCCTGCAACGCTTTCTTTCCCTGTACCTGCTTCAATTCGCAGTCAAGCACCAAGCACGATTCCCCTTTGGTCTTACAATGAAGACCTCGGCACATGGCTCGAAGAAGGCAGTGCGACTTTGCAGGGAGGATTTTATGTGGGTGATGTAGCGCATTTCAGTTCGTGGAACTGCGACTACAAAGGCGAGCGCATTTCATTGACGGGCAAGGTTGTTTCTCGCAACAGCATGGGACAAGATGTCGAAACGCCTTTCCTTCAAATCTATGTCACCGTTGAAGGAATTTTGACAAGAGGCGGTTATTTAGACAACAGCGGTGAGTTTGAATTCTACAATTTCCCCGCCAACGAGGTGTTCACCCTCACCATCAAAGACCGATGCGACAACATCATATTTGAGCAAGAATTTGGCCCTTTTGCCAGCGATACCGACTTGGGAACCATCATCGTACAAGCTACTTCCGACAATTTCATCACCATCACAGGCACCGCCTTGGACTGCGATGACAATGCCATTGCAGATGGATATGTACAGTTTGAATTGGACAACTTCAACATGATTTATCCATTGGAATCAGATGGCACATTTGAAATCGTGGTCAATGTCTGCGACGAAACTACTGGCGACATCAATGTGATTGACATAGCCAACGAAAAAGCAAGTATGCCGATGGCTTTAGACCTCACCAATAATCCGATAAATGCAGGTATTCTAAAAGCTTGTGAAGAACTTCCTTCCTTCCTTGACATTGACCTAGATGGAGCAGATTTCATATTGTTCTTTGATGTCAGAGCCAACATCACCTCTCAAGGCGGCAATGATTTTCTGGCCATATCTTCTGAACAATCTGACACAACGAGCCAAAAATACTACTTTGCGAATATCAATGTGGGCAATGTGACAGGAGTAGGTACATACACCAATGTAAGTGGCTATTTCGGAATCGAAACCCAAGACGAATTCTATCAATTTGAGTCGGGAACAATGGAGATTACCGAATTTGGCTTGAACACTGGCGACATCATCAGGGGAACTTTTGAAGCGGAGGTAACTGGTATTCAAAATGGAGTTACGGTTCTTGTGCCTGCAACGGGTACTTTCAAAGCCATACGACAATAAGGATTGCAGACTTTGAAGCAATTAGACTTTAGACAAAAGATTAAAGATGTAAGATTTTAAGATTTTGTTAGTCAAACATTTATATCTTTTGTCTTTCCGATTTAGACTTTTGAAGTTTATTCTCAAAAAGATAGAAAGTTTGAAAATCAGTATGTTCTCAAAAGAAAACTTCAAAAGTCTTTATGCCAGTGAGGAATACAATGTTACAGTGATATTAAATTTAGTTTGCAAGGAATGGGGGGAGCTTGACTTCTCTCATTCCTCTTTATTTAGAAACACAGGCAGCATTTAAACGAATTATTGCATCTAACCATTAAACAACAACCCTTTGAAGCTAAAAAAAATAATAGATGGATGTCGAAAAGGACAAAGGCAAGCACAGCAGCAATTGTTCTTTGCTTACTCCAAATACCTCATGGGGATTGCGATTCGCTATGTGAAAGACGAAAACAGCGCAAAAGACATTGTTCAAGAATCCTTTTTGCGTATTTTCACCTCTATTCAAAAATTTGACTATCAAAACGAAAACGCTTTCATGGCTTGGATCAAACGCATCACCATCAACGAAGCCATTCGCTGGCTCAAAAAATACAACAACCATTTTTTGGAAGTCGAAGAAAGCACACACAATGAAGCTTACACCTCCAAAAACCCAAGCATTTTGTCCGAATTATACACGCAGGACTTACTCACAGCCCTGCAAACCCTTCCACAAGGTTATCAAGTGATTTTTAACCTTTATGTCATCGAAGGATTTTCGCACAAAGAAATTGGCAAAACCTTAAACATCACCGAAAGCACCTCTCGTTCGCAACTAACGAGAGCCAAAAACACCCTTAAACAATTACTAAATATCACTGAAACCGTATATGAAAAAAATATCCGACAACATAGAACAGCAGTATAAAAGTCAATTCGACGATTACCAACACGATTTTGACCAAGCTGCCATGTGGCACAGTCTTGATGCCACCTTGCCCCAAAAGTCGCAACCCAAAATAGCGGCCTTTGCGCTGGCAAGTGCCTTTGTGGTCAGCATTTTAGCAGGTGCTTTGTGGGTGAATCACGACACTACACAAGCAAACTTTGTGCGTGATGTGGTGATTGAAAAAGCAACTGAAATAGATGCTACTGCAATCGCAGACGGCAATGCAGTTGACCTAAATGCTGCAAATGCACTTCAATCCAAAAAAGAAGGGAAGTCAATTCCATCTAATACCGAAAATTCCCTTTTGGAGAAAAACACAACTTTGACCAGTGAAGAAATTTCCGCCTATGAAAGAGTAGGAGAGGAGGCTTCAAAACCTATTTCTAAGCCTAAGCCATCTTTTGCAGCAGTAAAACCTTCGCCAAAATCCAGTCAAATGTTTGCTTCGGATGCAAAAATAGGTGATTTGACTGCAATAAAATCGGTGCAAAAAAATGCCGAAAGACTTCAAAACCACATCAGTCTGTTGCCTACTTTGGCTGCAAATGCTGCTATGACAAGCCCTAATTTGCTGCAAAAAGAAACCATGCTTAGAGATGGTGATTTGGATTGCCCCTTGTTTGGCGGCAAAAAACGCACACAAATGAAAGGGCATGGGTTCATTGACCTGTATGGCGAAGGAGATGTGAACATGACTACCATCAAATCGCAAAACAGCGAAACCAATGCCTACCAAAACGCATGGAACGATACCGATACTCCTCTCGGAAGTTATGAACTGGGTGTTTTGTTGGGTTACGAGTTCGACAATGGACTGTATGCAGGTTTGGGGCTGGAATACCAAAAAACAGTAGAGAAATTGGAGTACCAACAAACCGTGATTCAAAGGGTTACTGTTTGGTCCGAAGAAGCCTATTTCTATTTGGACGGTGCAGGCAATCAAGTTTTTGTAGCCGATTCCGTCACCACACAATCCATCTATGAGCGCAGCGTCAAATCTGGGAAAGAACATACCATCCTCAACTTGCCTATCATGTTGGGCTACAACATACACGCCAACAACTGGAACATCGGACTTTTTGGAGGGGTAAACCTCAACCTTTCCCACAAGTTTGAAGGAAAAATCATCAACAGCAGCAATGCCTTCGTCACCTTAGATGCAGACAACTACGAAACCGTTTACAAAAACAAACTTGGTGCTTCTGCCTTTGCTGGCATACACCTCGGTCGCAACATCGGCAACAGCATAGAACTCTACTTCAATCCGACGGTTCGTATTTATCCAAAAAGTTGGATGCAAGATGATTACGCACTTTCTGCAAAATACAACTTGGCGGGTTTGCGAGTGGGATTGAGGTATAAGTTGTAAGCGAACTTTGGATCAAAACCTTCGGTAGCTTATCGTTTGAAACGACACGAAACTACCCGAAGGCTAATTCTGAGAAAAGCCCCACAACAAACAAAAATGTGTAAAGAATACGAAAGATTGCCGCCATCTCCCTGTAAGTAGATGTGTGGCAATCTTTTTGTTTGTTGAGTCAAAATGTTTTTGTATATTGCTATCCCTTACAATACACAAAAACAAATCTTATGCAAACTCCCTACTTTTCTCCTTCAAAATCGCTACTAATCCTCCTCGTTTTCCTCAGCACTGCTGCAATTTTTCATGCCTGTGTGAAAGAGCAAGACATTATCAAAGAAAGCTCTGCGGTACACAACAGTTACATCACTCCAACTGATGATGACCAACTCATTTACACCAATATTTTCGGTTTGGTGGTCGATGAAAACGAAAATCCAATTGGCGACTGCGAAGTTTTGTTGAAAACAATCAACGGTTTCAAAACGACAACAACCGATGAATTCGGAAACTTTACCTACTTCAATGCGCTCGTATTGCGAAAAGGGGCCTTTGTGAAAATTCGCAAGGTAGATAAATTTGAAGGTTTTCGGAAAATAAATGTGACCGAAAACAGCTACAATTACACCAAAATCAAACTGTTGGATAAAAAAGCGGTGGGTTCGGTGACTTCAATTGTAGGAGGAAAACTTACGCATGAAAGTGGCGCACAAATAGAGCTTCCCGCCAATGGAGTTCGCTATCAAAATGGAGCAACCTATACTGGAAGTGTGGAAGTGGTCATGTCTTGGATTGACCCAACTTCACAGGATTTGACGACTCAAATGGTGGGTGATTTGAGTGGCATAGATTCAGATGGCAAACAAGTTGCATTGCAGACTTTTGGGATGTTGACGGTAGAATTGTTGGCAAACAATGGTGAAGAATTGCAGTTGAAGGAAGGAAAAACTGCCATGCTTTCGTTTCCTGTTCCCACCGAAATTTTGGCGCAAGCCCCTCCCACGATTCCACTTTGGTACTACGACGAAGAATTGGGAACGTGGGTCGAAGAAGGGTCTGCAACACTGCAAGATGGGTTTTATGTTGGTGAAGTAAGTCATTTCAGTTCTTGGAATGTGGATGTTAAAACAGAACGCATCGCAGTGAGAGGAACAGTTTTTACCCAAATAAATGAAGTGGATTTGGTGACACCTTATTTGCAGGTCTTGGTCACAATTGAAGGAATGGGGCAATATGGCGGATATTTGGACAAAAGTGGTGAATTTGAGTTTTACAATTTCCCTTCAAATACACCTTTCACTTTGACCGTTTTAGACCGATGTGCAGAAGTGATTTTTGAAGAAGAATTTGAAGGTTTCTCAGTAGATACAGATTTGGGAACATTGGCGGTATTGGCACAACCTAATAATTTTGTGACAGTTACAGGTTCAGGAGTGGGTTGTGATGGGAATGTGGTGACGGATGGTTATGTGCTATTTAAGCTGAATGGAAATTCTACTTTGTTGTATCCATTGAAAGAAGATGGCGCTTTTGAGTTTGTGGTGAATGTATGTAATGAAACGGAAGGGGAGATTAGTTTGGTGGATTTGACCACAAATAAGACTAATGGATTTCAACCAATTTCCTTATTTTCCAATCCCACGAATATAGGTGAAATGGAAGCTTGCGAAGAAATACTTCCTCCTAGTATTGTAGCCTTAATTGGTAGTGGATTAGAGTTTTACTTTGATTTGGCAACAGCGGTTGTTACTCCCAGTGACATAGGAGGTTATTCCATTTTAATTAAAGGATTGGGTACTGAACACTACTACGACGGGATAAGGATAGAAATTGATAATGTAACAGGTACAGGTACTTACCAAAATGTCAGGGGGTCTGTGGTTAGCAATAATTCGGCAACTATAATTTATAATTTCCTTTTTATTGAATCTACTACAAGCATGGAAATTACCCACTTTAGCGAAAATTTAGGAGGCAGAATTAGAGGTACTTTTAAGGGGCAGGTACGAGATAAAGTTTATGGAAGTGAAACGTATCTCCCTATATCTGGTACTTTTGATGTAATCCGTTAATGAAATTTCCCAAACAACTCTGTGTTCAATCTACCGGGTGCATCCTAAATTGTCATGCTTTGAAAAATTATTTGGCAACTGGTGACGGTGCTACGCACCTTAAAAACTTTGGTTCTTTGACAAAATCTGTGATTTGAGACTTCGGAAGTTTGCCGCTTAAAAAATCAGTAAACTATTTCGCTAAAAATGAATCTCTTATAAAATGAAACTTCCGAAGTCTTTAGCGCTCCCACAAAAATTGTCAAAGAACCAAAACTTTTTATCTTATAGGCTCTACAAACAGGGTCGGAGCTATGCTCCTAAGAAAGTGCGTATCAGGAGCCTAGCTCCTGACTCTGTTTGTAGAACTTCAAAAGTTTTGCCTACAAAAAACAAAAACCTCTGTATCTCAGTGCCTCCGTGTTCATCTTTTACCACGGCTCAGTTTTGAAGTTAATCAACGGAATATCTACCGCCAAAAACGCTTGAATACGGTAGTTCAGTTTGTCATTGAAAATAGCAGACGGTTTGATGCCTTCCTCGCCTCGAATCGTCCGCAACATCGGCCCTGCTTGAATACCAATGCCCCACGACATCGGAGATTTGGCGCAACCTTTGATGATTTGAAGCCCAGGAGCCAAGATATTTTCCAGCCGCAATTCGGGCAAAGCTTCGGTGCTATCGTCGTTCATTCGGAACGCCGTCACTGCACCAATGTCAATCACCGACAAAAACACAGACCAAGAACCACCCGATTTGTATTCTTTTTTGGAGTCCAAGCCCTCCTTGCGCTTGCGAATTCCCTTGCTAAAACTCATGCCCACAGGAGCATAAATGCCAATCGTGCTGTTCCATTGGTTCAATTCGGTCAAATATTCACCCGACACAAAACCGCCCAAATAGGCATTCAAGGCCACATTGCTTTTCGTATCTCTTTTGATGCGGGCACTACCCACAGGCAAAACCGTTGCCTCGATTACCGTTTTCACGCCCACAGCATCCTCCGCCTCCGCCAAAGCCGCCATGAAAGTGCCATACTTCAAAAACTGCTTTCTAAACTGAGAGTTCTCAAAATCGTCCTTCATGCTTTTGTCCAACATCACAATCAAATTCAACACCGCCGTACTAAAATTGCGGGTATGCAAATCGTAATACACCTCGCCGCCAATGTCCGCCAAGTCCACAAAATTGTGGACTTCACCACTTACATTGATGCCGCTTACCGCCTTGTCAATCGTCAGCAAGTGCTTCAACAAATTGACGGTAGCCGCATAATAGGTGTGGTAGTCACGGTAAGAAAAATCCTCCGAAAGTGCTTTTTTCTCCCTCACCGTTTTCAGGTGATTGTCCAAAATCTCCACTCTGTCCACCATGCCCGTCAAAAAACTTTCGATGGGATTGAAGTCCTCCGCAAAACCCCCCAAAATGGCCTGCAAACTTTTGGCTTCGCCCTCCACAAAAAACTCAATAGTAGCCGCTTCTGATTTTTGATACATCAAGCCCAAGAAAATTCGAAGGGTCGGACGGTCGAGTTTTTTCCAATCTGCTTTGGTAATCCATAGCCGTTCAACTTCAATTGTTTCTGCATCTTCTTCATAACTTTCACCTGCCACTGCTTGCCGCAAATTGTCAGAAAAAAAATGCAGCATTTTGATACCATTGACAAAATTTTCAGAAGCAGGATTCTCCAATACTTCTGTAAAATCTTCATGCGTTGCCAACACCTCCAACATCTCCGCAGGGTTTGCTCCTTCAATGAATTGATTCAACAAAACAGTCGTTGCAATGAACAACTTGCTTTCTCCTTGCTCAAAAAAACGTTGGTATTCTGCCATGCGTTCCTTGCAATTCGGTTCGTCATTGCCGCAGTCAAAATCGGTCAAACGCTTCAATGACAACAATCTATTCGGAATGTTTTCCATGTCTTTTTTGACCGCTTCTCGCAGTGCAGGCACCATTGCAGCGTATTGATAGGACTCAAACAATTGCAGAAATTCAGAAGATTGGGACAGCAAAAGCGGAAATTCGGGATAGTCTTTGAAGGTTTCTTGCAGCCGTTCAAAATAGGACACATAGATTTCTTCTTTAGAACGCTCAATTAAAAACTGCGCCAACCCGTCTGCAAAACGGCTCACTTTCATGCCGCCAATGGCCGAAAAAGCAGATTTTTTTTGCCGATTGACCTTCAAAACTGCCTCTGCTGATTCGGCATTGCTCATTAAAAGTCCTTCGGGCATTAATGGTTCTAAAAATGGATTTTTGACATCATACGGAGCATCGCCAAATCCTGTATAAGAATCCACCACCATTTCAGTGGTCAAATCCTCGTTGGTATCCAAGTATTTAGCCAGTATTGATGACCACTTTTCAACGGTTGCCACGTCTTTGGTCTGAAAACCTGAGCCATCTTCTTTCAAATATTTGGCGAGTTCAATGGCATCGTAATACGCATTTTGAGCCATTGAAGGATGGACATGGCAGAGAAAAAGTACAAGAAAAAAATTGAAGTGTAGGAAGTAGGATTTCATGCGATTAGGGTTTTGAGTTGGTTAAGAGCAGCCAAAGGATTGACGATTTTGAAGTCATTGTTTGCAGTAGCTGTTTCTTCGATGATTTGAGCATATTTTTCGGGGCTGACCTCCAAATTGTTGGCTATGGCATAACTTTTCAGCAATGCCAAAACACCTGTCACATAAGCAGTTGCCATACTCGAGCCAGAATCCAATTTGTAGGGTGGGTCGGTGAAAGTGGATTGGATGTTGATGCCAGGCGCAACGATGTCCACTGCTTTGTATTTGTGAAAATTTTCATTGGTTTGACATTCTTGATCCATATCTGCCACGCCAATACAGTTGTCATAGGTAGCAGGATAGGGGTACTTGCTGGTAGCCCCTACAAAAATCACCCTGTCTTTGGCTCTATTCAAAAGCTGTTTGATGCCATCGTGTTCGACACGCACGCTAAAACTCATGGACACGATATCTGCTTTCGCTACATTGATGGCCCATTTCAAAGCTGCATAAATCCGTTCATTGGTCACATCAAAATCCGATTCTGCAATTTTGGCTACATAGAGTTTCACTTTTGGCGCAATGCCCAGCACTTCTGCATTTTCTTGCCCTTTTGCACAAACGATTCCTGCACAATGCGTTCCATGACCGTCATTGTCGTTGGCATCTCCAGTGTCAGCAGTAAAATCTTTGGTCGCTTCAAAGCTTAGGTCAGGATGCGTCAAACATATTCCCGAATCCAACATCGCTACTTTCACCTTTTCGCCTTTGGCGTCTGCCCATATTTCGTTGATATGGTAATCTGCAATCTGCCATGCCAGCCCTTCTTCTAAAGCGATATCAGGAGCAGGAACAGGTTCTTCGTCTTCTTCCGAAATCTCCCTATCCTCCGACGGTTGAGGCACTTCCTCCCAATCTTCATCTTCCATTGCAGCAGCCTCTGGTTCTTCATCGTCCTCAAACATGTCGAAATCTTCGTTCTCTATATCGTCATCATCATCTAATCCTCTGTCAAATATTTCGTTTTCTAAAATCTCATCCTCTATTTCGTCAAATAGTAAATCGTCATCAAAATCATCAAAATCATCAAAGTCTTCAAAGTCTTCAGAAAAATCTTCGTCATCTTCTTCAAAGATAGGAGATGGCTCACCAATAAAATCATCTATATCCTCTTCTCCCGTTTCGTCGTATTGTTTGCTTCTCCATGCTTGCCATACTACATAGCCTATTGCAGCTATGAGCGAGTTGATTATTATGTATCTAATTTTGTTCATAATTTTCTTTTTTAAGATTTTTATATTGCTCTAAAATACAATTTTTTTGTTACTATCCACCTTCTATCCTCTATGGTGAAAAAATAAATTCAAAAATGAGCTAAAACGGAATCAATTCTTCCTATTACTACGGAATATCATCAATACAGAAACTTGTATTTGTGAGCCATAGCCATCAAGCTAAGGTTTGCTTGTTTCTCATACAGCATTGAACAGGAAGTTTTAATAAAAAAGAAGCACACTATACACATGAACTATAAGAAAACTCCCTTTCTATTATTTGTTCTTGTTCAATACTTAATGCTTATGTTAATTACTAAACTTGATGGCTATGATTTGTGAGCATTATCAGCTTTGGATTAATTTAATCGGTGTGATGCGGACGATTCGGTTTAGCCGAAGTACCATAGGCGTTCACACTCTCAATCTCGACCCCATTTTCACTGAACCGCACCAACTCGATATACGATTCCCCTGCATAACCCTTGTACTACCCATTCTCTTGTTTTTTGAAGTACATCGTTGTAAGCATTTTTCACAACCGTCATTTCCTTCAACAAGATGCTTGCAGCATGACAAAAGCAAGAAAAAGAAGACTCCACTCTATTTGTCATCGGACATCGGATAAAGACATCGGAAGCCTTCAAGATTTCCGATGTCTCAAAAATGCCAAAACTTCTTATATTTGCTGTATATTCATCAATTATTCAGTTTAAAATACAAGATGAGCCAAGCCATTCCCATCAAAATATTCATCGCCTACGCCCGATTAGACACGCCCTATTTGGAGCAACTAAGAAGGCATCTCTATCCACTGGAACTGAACGGAATAGTTGAAGTTTGGTACGATGGAGTGATCGCTCCTGGTCAAAAATGGGAACAACACATCAAAAACAACCTAAAAGCAGCGAGAATCATCCTGCTTTTGGTCAGCGTTAATTCGCTCAATTCCAAATATTTCTACGAAGAAGAAATGAAACAGGCATTGGAGCGCCACAACAAGGGCGAAGTAATTGTGATTCCCGTTATTCTCGAACACTGTATGTGGGACTTCACGCCCCTTGCCCAACTACAAGCCCTTCCCAAAGATGGTATTCCCATCGAAGACTGGGACAAACCCAACAAAGCCTACCACAATGTAGTCAGAGGCATACACCTCTCTATCAAAGAATTCAAAGCAAAAGAAAAAGCTGCAACAGAGGAGGAACTTCAAAAGGAAAGAGAAGCCAAGCGAAAAGCGGAGGAAGAAAAAGAAAGAACCAAACAATTGAAGGCAAAAGAAAAGGCTGCAATAGAGGAAAAACTTCAAAAGGAGAGGGAAGCGAAGCGAAAAGCAGCGGTAGAAGAAGCCAAACGATTGAAGGAACAAGAAAAACTCTCCCAACTCCCGCTTCCAATCCAAAAACTGCTTCAAGATATGGTAGCCATTGAAGGGGGTAGCTTTCAAATGGGAGGAAAAGAATATGAAGATGAAAAACCTGTCCATACTGTCACCGTACCCAGTTTTGGAATGGCAAAATACCCCGTCACCCAAGCGCAATGGCGGGCAGTGATGGGCAGCGACCCACCTAAACTGGGCTTCAAAGGCTGTGACGATTGTCCTGTGGAAAGGGTGAGTTGGGACGATTGCCAAGAGTTTATTCAGAAATTAAACGAACTAACGGGCAAAAACTTTCGACTGCCGAGTGAAGCAGAATGGGAATTTGCAGCAAGAGGTGGGAACAAAAGTAGAGGTTTCGTGTATGCAGGAAGTAATGATATGGAAGAAGTGGCCTGGTACGGTAAAAATTCGGGTGATAAAACACATCCTGTTGGCAGAAAAAAAGCCAATGAATTGGGTTTGTACGACATGAGCGGAAATGTGTGGGAGTGGTGTGCAGACGATTGGCATGAGAATTATGAACATGCTCCGAAGGATGGAAGGGCTTGGGTAGAGACTTCAAGAGGCAGTAAGCGCTTGGTTCGTGGCGGGTCTTGGATCAACGATGACCACAGCTGCCGTGTGGCTAACCGCTTCAGGGACATCCACTACATTCGAAGCTACAACATCGGATGTCGTTTATCCTGGTACTTTTAGCTTTGGCTCTTTTTCACTTTTACCCTTTTCCGCTTTTTTTCTTTTACTGCCGAGCGAAGCGAGGCTCGATTTTTTTAGGACTACTTCATTTTTCTATCTCTCTTTTTTCAATCCATTCCATTAATTCATCTGTTGTAATACAATTTAGAAATCCTTTTGAAAGGAGTGTCCTCAATAATTTTAAATCTCCTGTCCACAAAACACCATCCAAATATTTTGTTACCGCTACAAAAGGTAGGTCATCGATATCTACATCTCGAACAAGGGACGCAGATTCAGCCCAAATTCTCATAGGAATTTGTATATCAGAGATAAAATCAATTTTCTTGTAAATTTGAAAAATTACTTCATCAACATCTTCTTCAGAAGTTTTAGCCAATTTCAAAATCTTATCTCTATGCCTATCAATTTCTTGCCTCAAATATTCAGTAGAAAAAAACTCAAGCTGCTCGTTATTGTTGAAGATGATTTCACCAATATTACTTTTGGGGTTGAGTATTGCACTGAAAACAATATTGGTGTCTAAAATAATGATTTTCATGTTTCACAATTTAAGATTCTTCAATACCTGGAAATCTGTGTTTATTCTTCTCCCACCAACCTTTTTTTACTTCTTTAGCCAAATCATCAATTTGATTTTGAGTAGCCTTACTGTTTTTGATGGCTTGTTTGTAAGATAAATAATCCAACATTCTTTGAATATCACTCACTTCTAAATCCAAAGGCAATCTGATAATGATTTCTTGATTTGTTCTTTCAATAGTTAGCATAATACAAGGTTTTTAGTATTCAACTTGAAAATATAGAAATTAGTTCTGCCAATAGAACATTTACACTGCATAGAGTGCGAATTCGGCGACACTTGAAAAGTTCGCCGACATTTGAACGAAAGGACAGCTATCGAATTCCCAACGCCACATACACCGTATCTGCCTCCTCAAATACCCGTTTTTTATCCAAAGTCATGACCTTCAATCGCTGTTCTGCAAACATTTCCATCTGGTCAGTGTGATGCGGACGATTCGGTTTAGCCGAAGTACCATAGGCGTTGACACTCTCAATCTCGACCCCATTTTCACTGAATCGCACCAACTCGATGTACGATTCCCCCGCATAGCCCTTGTACTGCCCAGTCTCCTGTTTTTTGGAGTACATCGCCGCCAGCACATCGGGCGCACCACCGAGCGCAATATTCACCTCATCTCGAATATGCCTTTGCAGCGAACCCAAAGGTATTTGCAGCTTTTGGTAGTCCGCCAACAATTCCGTTTTAGCCTTTAGAACCGCAGCCGCACATTCTTCCTCGCTGACCACATTGCCAATGACAAACCTATCTGCCGCCTTTAGAGAATCCTTCAAATTGTTGTAAGACAAGATAAAAAGCGCAGCAGTCGTGTTTTCGATATTGTTTTTTCTGTCCCATTGATTCAAAAGTCGGATGGCATCTGCAATATTGGGAAACTTTGCAGCGTCCAATTGAAGGAGGAGTTCGAGGTTTTGAATGGTCGGTTGAGTGAGTTTTGAAGGATATTGCTGGTCGTATTTGATGCGTTTGAAATCTTCATAGTTAAGGCTGTCATATTGTGTAATCAATTCCATGAATCGGCTCGAACGGTTGTTTTCGGCATGAGTCGCTTGGAAGCCCATGAGTTTATTCAAAGGCGTTTCTACAGGATTGCCGATGCTATCACTTGAAGAGAAAGGCGTATTGTTGGTGTTGAAGACATAGCCCGAAGCGGGATTCAAAACTTGTGGCAAACTATCAATAGGATAGTAATTTGTTTTCCAAAGTGTAGCAGAAGTATCGCCAGGTAATACTTCTTGCCAAGCATAGTTGGGGTTGCGGACGGGAATTCGACCATTGCTGATGTAGAAAATATTGTCTTCTCGGTCGGCATAAACGATGTTGGTACACGGGATTCCCTGCATCTCCAAAGCCTTTTTGAAGTCCGCAAAATTTTTCGCTTTGTTCATTCTGTACCATTGTTCGGCAGCACGAATGTCGAGATTGACCGTATATCGCCACGCAAAAAAGCCGTCATCGGTCTCAAAAGTCGGCCCGTATTTGCTTTGGTAAATGGTCTTTCGGATGGGAATTTTGATGAATTTCCAAAGTTTGAGCCACGACCAATAATGTGTTGTTTCCAAGGTGAGCCATTCACCATCAAAGCGGTATTGAAGGTCATTGTCGGGGTTCATAGTTAGTTGATAGACATCCGAAAAGTCAGCATGATTGACCGTATGCGCCCAGCCCAAGTTTTCATTTGTGCCGTGAAAAATGTTCACACCACCAGGGAAAGTTCCGCCCAAAATGTTCATGCCCTCATTGCTCACCAAATGCGCTTCATACCAAGAGTACCAACCTTCAAGGGGTTGATGTGAATTGATGGCGAGATAGGTTTTGCCGTCTGTGGTTTTTTTGCGGCTGATGGCGATGGCGTTTGAGCCTTTAGGCCTCCCTTTTGTCCCCTCCAAAGGAAGGGATTTGATATCGTTTTTGATTTTGCCGCCCATAATTCGCTGCAAATCGTTGCCTGCACCCGAAATGTCCACCATGCCAAGCAAATAACCCATAATTACATCTTGTCCCCTCAACGGAAACAAATCACTTAACAAAATTTCTTCGGGATGCAAAGCGGCATAAGCGTTTGCACCATCCACAAAAGATTGCAGCACGTTCCGAAAATCTGCCGCCAAGTCTTGCTCATAGCGTTCTTCCACGATTTCACGCAAACCCATAAATTTCACGCCAAAATCCGCAACAATACCATCTTGTCCTTTCACTTCGCCCAACATTCCCTTGATGGCCAACATTTGTTCCTGCATCGTTTTGAAGTCGTCCTCACATTGTACCCATGCCAAACCATAAGCGACCTCCGCATCAGTTGGGGCAAATATATGCGGCACGCCCCATTGGTCTCTGACGATTTTTATTTGTTCGAGTGGAATGCTCTCAGAAACAGGTTGATTGCAGGAAGTCATTCCTATTAGTAGCAAACAAAATATGAAATTTGAAGTGGAATTAATCATAATAAATGTGTTCAATTCAAGTGGTTTTATGGATATTTGCGCCCCTTAATGTAGTAAAACTTAGAATATTTGCAATGATAAATAGATATGCCGATTTAATTGACCAAACTTTCTACTTCCCACAAGATGGATTCAAAGTAGTAGATGGATACTTGTACTTCAATGATGTGCCATTGAAGGAACTCATAGATACCTATGGCACACCTTTTCGATTGACGTATTTGCCAAAGATTACCAGTCAGATACAGAAAGCCAAAGGCTTGTTCAACAAAGCTATCGAAAAGCACAATTACCAAGGGAATTACCGCTATTGTTATTGCACCAAAAGTAGTCATTTTAAGCATGTCTTGGAAGAGGTGATGAAAAATGGTGTACAATTGGAGACTTCTTCTGCCTTTGATATAGATTTGCTGCGAAAACTCTATATAGAAGGGAAGGTTCAAAAAAACACGATTATCGTTAACAATGGCTTCAAAAATGAGCGTTATTTGAGGAAAATCAGTGAATTAATAAACGATGGTTTTTATAATGTTGTGCCTGTCTGCGACAATGCCGAAGAATTGAATGCGTATGAGCAGATGGTCGAAAAATCTCCCTGCAATGTAGGGTTGAGAGTCGCAACAGAAGAAGAACCGAATTTTGAATTTTACACCTCTCGCTTGGGGATTCGACATTCAGAAGTGATTCCTTTCTATCAAAACAAAATCGCCAACAATCCCAAGTTTCGCTTGCGAATGTTGCACTTTTTTGTGGACAAAGGTATTCGAGACAACATGTACTATTGGGGGGAGTTCAAGCGAACATTGAAGCTTTATTGTGCTTTGCGAAAAGTTTGTCCTACTCTAAAAGCTATCAATATTGGTGGTGGTATGCCCATCAAAAATTCTTTGGGATTTGAATACGATTACGAATACATGATTTCAGAAATTGTGTCACAAATCAAAGATGCTTGTGATGAAGAAAATATCCCTCATCCCGAGATTTTTACCGAATTTGGCAAATATACCGTTGGAGAAAGCGGAGCAGCGATTTTTTCGGTTTTAGGACAGAAACAACAAAATGATTCTGAACTTTGGTATATGATTGACAACTCGCTAATCAACACACTCCCAGATACTTGGGGAATTGGCGAACGCTTCATCTTATTGCCTATCAATAAGTGGAACAATGAATTTGGTCGGGTCAATATTGGCGGTTTGAGCTGCGACAATGCAGATTACTACAATTCAGAAGTGCATGTAGGTCAGGTATATATGCCTCGGTATAAAGGGACTGACGAACAACTTTATTTGGGCTTTTTTCATACTGGAGCATATCAGGAAGCTTTGGGTGGTTATGGAGGCGTTCAGCATTGCTTGATTCCTTCTCCTCAGCACATCATTGCAGATTTAGATGAAAATGGCCAACTTCGACATTGGCAACATGCGCCACAGCAAACAGCGGAGGATATGCTAAGAATACTTGGATATTAAATGAGGATTTAAGATAGACGGTATTTGATGTAGGATTTGTGGTTTTTTAATCTTGAAAATCTTAATTCACACATCATGTCATCATGTATCTTAAATCTGTGCATTTTGCGACAAGTTTTAATTAATTTATCGAAGATTTACTTCAAAAACAACTTACTTCAATGAAAAATACACAAAAAGGACCTGTTTCTCAGTTTATTGAAAACCATTACCTTCACTTCAATGCTGCCGCACTCGTTGATGCTGCAAAAGGCTATCAAGCGCATTTGGACAAGGGCGGCAAAATGATGATTACGCTTGCAGGGGCGATGTCAACGGCTGAATTGGGTAAGTCTTTGGCAGAAATCATTCGTCAAGGAAAGGTTGACATCATCACCTGTACGGGGGCAAACTTGGAGGAAGACATCTTCAATTTGGTGGCGCATGATTTTTACAAGCGCATACCCAATTACCGAGATTTGAGTCCACAAGATGAGTGGGATTTACTTCAAAATCACTACAATCGTGTTACCGACACTTGCATTCCCGAAATGGAGGCAATGCGCCGAATTGAAGACTCGATGATGGAAATTTGGCTAAAAGCACACGAAGCAGGTGAAAGTTATTTTCCACACGAATATTTTTACCAACTCATTCGCAGCGGCAAATTGGAGCAATACTACCAAATTGACACCAAAAATTCGTGGATGTTGGCGGCTTGTGAAAGGAACATTCCAATCGTTGTGCCAGGATGGGAAGATTCTACACTCGGCAATATGTTTGCAAGTCATTGTATCACACAGGAGATTACGCCAAACATTTTGAAGGGAGGGATTCAATACATGATTTGGTTGGCAGATTGGTATGAGCAGAATATGGGCGATACAGGGATTGGTTTTTTCCAAATTGGAGGAGGCATTGCAGGAGATTTTCCGATTTGTGTCGTGCCGATGTTGACCCAAGATTTGGAGAAAGATTATATCAAATGTTGGGGTTATTTCTGTCAAATTTCGGATTCTACAACGAGTTATGGCTCGTATTCTGGTGCTGTTCCCAACGAAAAAATCACTTGGGGCAAATTGACGGTCGATACGCCGAGTTATATCATTGAATCAGATGCGACGATTGTTGCGCCCTTGATATTTGCTTGGTTGTTGAATTGGTAAAATTCATAAAAGCAAGATTACAAAAGTTTTCAAAACTTTTGTAATCTATTAAAAATACTTTTTTGCTTT
The DNA here is from genome assembly GCA_041392475.1 of Chitinophagales bacterium. Classification (NCBI taxonomy): domain Bacteria; kingdom Pseudomonadati; phylum Bacteroidota; class Chitinophagia; order Chitinophagales; species Chitinophagales bacterium. The sequence continues at coordinate 1,477,311 of JAWKLZ010000003.1, forward strand.
GAATAAACAACAAAAAATCAATGCTTTCGATCCAAACGCCTACGCCTGTGCGAATGGGTGTTTGTTTGGTTTGCCCTTCGATTATGAAGATGCAAAGGTGGTCTTATTGCCTGTGCCGTGGGAAGTGACGGTTTGAAGCCAATCTATGTCCAAATACGGGAACGCCTGTTGCAGGTGGTTTTGAATTGTATGAGGTGTTTTATTTGCTGAAAAAATTGGTGCTTTCGGGACGGCAGATTATTGGTTTTGACTTGTGTGAGGTGTCGCTTGATTCGGAAAATGAAGGGAATGAAGGGAATGAATGGGATGCGAATGTGGGGGCGAGGGTGTTGTATCGGTTGATTAATTGGGGTGGTATGCAAGAAGTAGAAGTTTTGTAAGTGAATAAAAGAGGTACAGAAAATTATTATTTGAGGGCAGCTATCAAAAAAGCACTTCAGTACAAGTCAGCTTGTGAGCATGTTCAAAAGGCACTGGAATTGGGGATGTATTTGGTGGAGAGTGAAATGGAGAGAATGTATAATTAAAAATTTAAGTAAACCATTTCTTTTTAATTTTGTTTATATTATGGGTTAGAATTATTTTGTTAATTTTACCCCAATCTTCCCTCAAACAATCATTCTTACCCTACAAAAATCATCAATGAAAAACCTCTTGCGTTTAGACCTTTCCAACTTCAAAGGAGATTTATTTGGCGGTTTGACCGCAGGTATTGTAGCCCTTCCATTGGCACTCGCATTTGGTGAGCAGACAGAATTGGGAGCCATTGCAGGATTGTATGGAGCAATTGCTATTGGCGTTTTAGCAGCCTTTTTTGGAGGCACACCCACACAAGTAAGTGGGCCAACTGCTCCTATGACCGTTGTTTCGGCTTTGATTATTGCAGATGCAGTGCAGTATATGGGAGGTGATTTGAGTCTTGCTTTTCCCATTATCATTGCTACTTTTGTCATTGCAGGGCTAATAGAAGCTTTGTTTGGCGTATTCAGGTTGGGGCGATACATTCGATTTTTTCCTTATCCCGTTGTATCGGGTTTTATGAGTGGTATTGGAGTCATCATCATCATCACCCAAATTTTTCCACTTTTCGGTGTATCTGCTCCTGTAGGTGGGTCACTGGGAACGATTCAATCCATTCACAAGATTCCCGAAATTGTCAATTACACCTCTGTCATAGTAGCTACTGTGACGATATTGATTATCTATTTCTTTCCAAAAGTTACCAAAAAAATTCCCTCAGCGTTGATGGCATTGGTGGTGGTTTCGTTGGCAGCGTTCTTTATTGTGCCTGCGGGAGATATTTTCCGAATCAATTCAGCAGGTGCGATACCAACAGGTTTACCCGATTTACAGTTTGGCTTTTTGAAGGTATTCGGAGACTTTCAGCACATGATGATTGTATTTGAGTATGCTTTTACTTTGGCAGCACTGGGAGCGATTGACTCTCTTTTGACTTCGGTAGTAGCGGATAATATGACCAAAACCAAACACAATAGCGATCAGGAGTTGATAGGGCAGGGGATTGGCAATATAGGTGCAGCACTCATTGGAGGACTCCCTGGTGCAGGAGCTACAATGCGGACAGTCATCAATATCAATTCTGGTGGTAAAACAAGGTTGTCAGGTATAATGGCAGGTTTGTTTTTGTTGGCAATTTTGTTGGGCTTGGGAACTTTGGTGGGTTATATTCCAAATGCCGTATTGGCTGGGATTTTGATAACGGTAGGCATCGGAATCATTGATTACAAGGGAATCAAACACATTAGAAGTGTTCCAAAATCTGATGCTTTTGTGATGCTTGTGGTTTTATTTTTGACCGTTTTTGTCGACTTGTTAGTGGCAGTAGCGATTGGAATGGTGTTATCTTCGATTTTGTTTATGAAAAAAGTATCCGAGGTGGTTGAAAATCAAACCTATTCTGCTCCTTTGAAAGAGTTTTCCCGAGAAGCAGCGTGGAATGATGAGGGCGATATCATTGACCGTCTTGGAGATAAAGTGTATATCAAGCACTTAGAAGGACCATTATTTTTTGGCTTCATTGCAAGGTTTCAAGAAATGGTGAAAAATCTGCCCAATATCACCGTTGTAGTTATTCGTATGGGAAAGGTTCCTTACGTGGATCAATCGGGTTTGTATGCTATGGAAGAAGCTATAATGGAGCTATTTCAAAAGAATGTGGCTGTTGTATTTACAGGCTTGGAAAAAGGCTCACAGCCTTATGATATGTTCAGGGCAATCAACTTAGTACCTGGCTTAGTAGATGAAAAATATTGTTTTGAAGATTTTCAAGCCTGTGCGGTTTGGTTAGAAGAGTATCTAAACAATCAAGAGATATTCTTAGATGATTTGGCAGGCAGACAATTGAAGGACGTAGAAAGATGATATTCTCATTGAATTAATTGTAGAACGAGAAAATGGTAGAATTGTAAATGTATGATTTACAATTCTACCATTTTTCATTTTGCTACAAGCATAAATCTTATTTTGCCCTTTTAAACAATCCTTTTTATCTTGCCGTTTCTACAAGTTCACCAAAACTATAGGAATGCTGACCTTCAAAAAAATAATAGACAAACTCTTTGGTCCCAAGTCAGAACTTATATTCACTTCAAAAATAGGAATCAAAGTATATCAACTCCATCTACATTCGCAATATTTGAAGCGAAATGTCTTGATAGATGTCTATTTACCCCCACATTATTTTTTAGACGATGATGTGACCTACCCAACCTTGTACTTCAATGATGGTCAAGATATGGAGGCGGTCAATTTGGTGCATGTATTAGAAGATTTATATGTATGGGAAGCTATGCAAAAGATAGTTGTAGTGGCTATTCATGCACAGAATCGAATGAAAGAATACGGAACCGCTGCCATTGCAGATTACAAAAATCGTGGAAACAAGGCTGCTGCCTATACCGATTTTATGCTCAAAGAACTGTTACCTTTTATCGAAATGCGGGGAAAATGTTCGGCTCATGCAATGGAAAAAGCCATTGCAGGTTTTTCATTGGGTGGTTTGTCTGCAATGGATATCGCTTGGCATCATCCCGATCAATTCAGCAAAATAGGTGTTTTTTCTGGTTCGTTTTGGTGGCATGAACACGACCTTCCAGACGCTGAAATCGATCAAGACCGAATCATGCACCGTTTGATACATCGTACCGAAAAAACGGGGGCACTCAAAATGTGGTTTCAAGCAGCAACTGAGGACGAAAAATCAGACCGCAACAACAACGGCATCATTGATGCGATTGACGACACCTTAGATTTGATTACCGCACTCGAAGAAAAGGGCTATAGAAAAGACGTGGACATTCGCTACGTAGAGGTAGAAGGAGGGAAGCACCATCCCAAAACTTGGGCTAAAGTATTGCCCGATTTCTTGACATGGATTTTTCCTGAAAAACGGTTATCTTTACTTGGAATGAAATAAGAGATTTTGCCTCTGGTTCAAAGAAAACCAAACTAAAACCACCTCTAATATGATCAAAAATATACTACTCATTCTTTCTCTTTTGCTTATTACGATAGGCTTTTTAATAAGGGACTACCTCCCAAGCCTCAATGAATTTCAAGAAGATGGAACGCTTATCATAGACGTCTTCGAAGAAGATGTCATCATCAAACGAGACGAAAACGGAATACCCTATGTCTTTGCCAATAGTTTGGCAGATGTGATACGAGGTCAAGGGTTTGTAGCCGCACAAGATAGATTGTTTCAGATAACTTTGTACCAAAAAGTGATTGCAGGAAGACTATCGTCTGTGATTGGAGAAGCAGGTTATGAGTCGGACATAGAAATGAAAATCTTAGATATAGCTGGTAACGCCAAACGCCATGCGCCGTATTTGGATGAAGAAAGCCGAAATTACCTGCAATGGTATGCCGATGGCTTCAATGCCTATTTGAAGAACTGTGAAGACGAATTTCCTTTTGAGTTACAATTGTTGGAATTAGAGCCAGAACCTTTCACCGTCAAAAGCATATTGTCCATCTTACATTTTGTAGGATTTACACATGGTCAAAACTACCGAGACGAAATCATGGGCTTGAATTTGGCAGCAGAATTGGGTGCAGCAAAAGCCACAAAATTGCGCCCACTAAACATCAACCCCGACCGCAAAAATCCAATCAATCAAGTAATGGATTCACTTTTGGGAATGTCCAATGTGAAAATCCCCAATGTAAAAGCCTCCAATATAAAAATCCCCCTCCTTGGAGGGGTTAGGGGAGGTTTCGGTGCCCCCACAAGCCTCCCCTACACAGGCTCCAACAACTGGACAACCAACGCCGAACATTCTCAAAACGGTGCACCCATCGTTTCCAACGATCCACATTTAGATGCACGAATTTTGCCAGGCACTTGGCACCCCGTTGGATTGTTTTGTCCACAAGGCAAGGCTATAGGGGGGGCAATTCCAGGCATACCAGGCATTTTAACAGGTAGAACCGAGCATTTAGCCTTTGGAATCACCAATGCTTATGGCGACAGCCAAGATTTGTTCATTGAAGAAGTCGACCCCAACAACTCTGCAAACTACATGGACAATGGCGAAAGCATACCCTTTGAAGTAAGAGAAATTGCCATTACTACGAAGGGAAAAAATGCAAGTAGCCAAATCAAATTGCAGGTACGATATACCAAAAGAGGTCCGATTATCTCTGATTTCAAAGAATTTGGTATCACCACTGAGCAGCCAATTTCCCTTCAATGGTCTTTGGCAAATATTACCTCTCCTGCAATAGGAATCAACCATTTATTAACTGCAAAAAATGTGTATGAAATGGATTCCCTCGTTGCAGCAAAGATAGATGTGATGTACTTCAATCTGGTTTTTGCAGACACCAAAGGCAACATCGGACACCGAAGCACAGGACAAATTCCGATTCGAGCCAACTACAATGGAGCAACTGCTCAAACTGCTGATTCACTGCACAACTGGAAAGGATTTATTCCCAAAACCGAAATGCCTGGACAAATCAATCCTGCAAAAGGTTGGCTCGGCACTTCCAACCACGATGTTGTGCCAGACGATTACCCCTACTACTATTCCGCCCATTTTTCACCCAACTACCGCTACCTGCGCCAAAAAGAACTCATGGAGTCAAAACCTCAACTAAGTCCTGAAGACCATTGGAGCTTCATTTTGGATGTCACCAACTTACATGCCAAACGTTTTGCGCCCTTGTTTGCGAAAATTTTATTGAAGGAAAATGAAACAAAGGAAATGGGGCTTTTGCTGCAAAATTGGGACTATAAAGACGAAATTTCTTCAACGGCTGCAACGGTTTTTCATGTATTGCATGAGGAGTTAGCAAGATTCGTTTTTGGAGATGATATGTCGCCTGAATTGTTGGATAAATACTTGAATATGCGCTACTATTGGCTGCAACGCTCAGATGAAATCATCGAAAAAGGAGAGGAGGAATGGTTGGATATTCAAACAACCGAAACGGCGGAAGATTTGGACAAACTTTTGGTGATGGCTGCAAAAGCAAGCAAAGAAAGATTGACCCAATTATTCGGCGAAAATAGGAACGATTGGACTTGGGGCAAAATGCACCCTATCACCTTTGTTAGCCCTTTGCGGCAAAAAGGTTTTGGTAGGGACTGGGTCGGTGGAGGTGTTCATCCCGCCAATGGCTCGGGCGAAACACTGAATCGGGGTCAATACGATTTGAAGGGCGAAAAATACGAAAGTCAGTGGTTTAGTTCGATGCGGATGGTGGCGGATTTGAGTGACGCTGAAAAAATTCGAGCTGTTGTTTCGGGCGGCAATGTGGCTCGGCAATTCCATCCTTATTTTGAGTCACAATTGGATGCTTGGCTGAGTGGTGAATGGCTGTATTGGTGGTTCGATGAGGCGAAAATTGAAGAACATACGGTGCATGAGTTGGTGTTGAAGCCCTTTTAAATTGTTGGAAAACACGACATCGAAGAAGGGGATGCCGTCCAACTGACGAGTCCACCAGGCAGCATCAAAAAAAGGGTGCAATCGATGCCCAATATCTTGACTTCTCCTACTTATTGCGGCCCTTTGGCAAAAACGCCTTACCATAAGAATATGCGGGTGAGGGTGAGGTTGGAGAAGGTTTGATTGTTGTTGCTTGGTGGGGAGTTTATCGAACTATAAAGTTATTGGAGTTGTTAGTCAAGCATATAAAAATCCCTACCCAAAAGCAGTTTACAAAACTCATCTACTTTTGATTTTATCGAAACTTTGGGCTTGGAAATAATTGAAGGGCGGGCTTTTGACCGCAATCTTTCAACGGATAGCATTACGACTTATATCCTCAATGAATCGGCAGTGAAAGGTTTTGGGTGGGAAAATCCTATTGGAAAAGAAATTACCGAAATGAATACTCACCAATCCGAAATAGTTCCTGGTAGAATTATTGGAGTTGTAAAAGACTTTCATACAGAAGGTTTTACCAAACAAATCAAGCCAATGATTTTGAACATCAATTCTCGATACAACTACAATGTAGCCATTCGAATCAGTTCCAACAATATTGCAGAAAGTTTGTCACACATTGAAGAAGTATGGACGGGTTTTGAACCTGAATATCCTTTTCACTATGATTTCCTTGACCAAAAATTTGCCTCGCTTTACAGTGCCGAAGAGCGACTGGGCAAGGTGTTTTTGTACTTCACTTTGTTGGCGATTTTCATTGCTTGCTTGGGTTTGTTTGGTTTGGCTTCTTACACTGCCGAACAGCGCACCAAAGAAATCGGTATTCGCAAAGTGTTGGGTGCTTCGATTGGCAACATTACCGTTCTACTCACCAAAGAGTTCATTGTCTTGGTCTTAATATCCAACATCATCGCGTGGCCGATTGCCTACTTTATGATGCAAAAATGGACAGAAACCTTTGCTTATCCTGCTGATATTACGATTTGGACATTTGGTTTGGCGAGTATTTTGGGTTTGGTGATTGCGGTTGTGACAGTGAGTTTTCAAGCGGTCAAGGCTGCTGTTGGGAATCCTGTTCGGGCGTTGAGGTATGAATGATTTATTTTTGGGTGTTTGGGTTGGTAAATTGTGTTTGCGTGTTTAGGTGTTTAGGTATTAGTGTTGGCTTATAGAAGTAATGACATTCAATTTAAACGAAAACAAATAGCCGTAGGAATATAGTTGGATATATCTTCACATTTTTCGGGAAATTTGCTTTTAGTTAGATAAACAAGCCTTTTTATTACTTCTATTGCTTCTTCGTCGCACCCATAACCTACGGATTTCACTACTTTGATTTCTTCTAAGTTGCAGTTTTTTCCAAAGCTATAGCTTAGTTCCACAATGCCTTCTACTCCTTCCTCTCTTGCCATTGGAGGATACTTGATTGCTACATAAACGAGTGGTTTTATTTTTCGGTTATAGCATTTGCTAAATCGTTTGGGAATGAAATTTTCCTTTAATGGCTGTTCCTCAATTTCTAACTTTTGACCTAATTGATAATGTTGAACCTCACTCAAAGAACCATCTTTGTGATACACCAGCCATTTTCCATCTTTCTGGTCGTTTAGGTATTGACCTGTTTCTTTGACATTTCCATTGAAGTGGTAAGAAGTGTACTCGCCCTGCTTGATTTTTTTGTCTTTCTTCAAGACATGGTATTCTTCTTTCACGTTTTTGGTTTTGCCAAAAGTGACTCGTTTGAACTTCGTCTTTTGAGCAAATGCTTCATTGAAGGGAAATAATAGAAGTGCAAAAAATAAGTATTTCATCATCTTAATTTAGGCTTTTAATTTTGAAAAAGTCCTTCTAAATTAAGCATTTGTGGGGTAATATTTTTTGATTTTTAGTAAGTGTGGAAAATCTACTATTATACGTAGTGAATCCTTCAATAAGTGTATTTTTCACAGAAACGAATTGTATTAACAATTGAAATCCGTTTTTTTATTGCAGTTGTGGGTCTTTTTTAGTAGTTTTAGACATTCTACTCTCCCTTCAATTGTATAGACTATGAAGAACCTACTTTTACTCACTATTTCCCTGTTTTTTTGTACTACTTTGTGGAGCAAGTGTTCTATCAGAATACAGGATTACTACCCTGATTATAAGGATGATACAGGACTGACCTATATTTTCAAAGTAAGAGACTATGCAAATTCTTCTCACTCTACTTGGGCTTTCGGGGACGGCGTTGTGAGAACTTTTGATTATAGCGGAGTGGGAAAAGACCGAATGGAAATCCACCGCTACCAATTTCCAGGCATTTACCATGTAGTGGTTACTACCTGTGAAGGAGCAAAAGACGATGTTACGATTGTAGCAGAAGGAAATTATTACATTCCTTCTTGTGAAGAACGGTTTGAATACAATATTGAAGTATTGCCCAAACATAATGAATTGAATTTGAATTTGAAATACCAACTCTATAACCATACAGCGTGGTTATTGGATGGCGAAAAATTGTTTTTGGGAGATAGCCTTAACGAAACCATTTATTATCCAAGCAAACGAGATTTGATTGTATCTTCTTGGGACAAAAGTGGCTACTTTATGTGTAAAGACAAATTACTTTTGGATTTTGAAGTTGATTTTCATTCAGATTTTACTTATCGTCTTAATTCATATAACCATCCCCTCATGCACTTTTACAATAAGAGTTGGGGTGAAGAATACCTATCAACTTGGAGTTTTGGAGATGGTATTGTTTCTAATTACCTCAACCCAAGTCATAGCTTTACCGATGTTGGAACTTACGAAGTTTGCTTGTATGTAGAGGATACTACTTTGGTGCAAACTGCCAATCTTTGCCAAAAAGTGACAATAAATTGCATTGGAGATTTCACTTTTGAATTGGATACGGCTTATGCCAATGTCGTACATTTTAATTTCGAGAATACAGGTCTGGGTGTGTTGCCAGTTTTTACCTTCAGCAATGGCGATGTAGTTCAACCTACCAAAACTTCTTTTACACACATATTTCCCGACACCTACAAAGACATTTCGGTATGTGCCAAAAGTCCTTTGGAGGGCTGTCCAGAATACTACTGTCATGCCATACAATTTTCTACCCGAACACGATGTGAAGCCAAATTTAAGGTACGTCCTCTTAGAGAGGGATTTTATTATTTCTTTGAAAACACCTCTGAATATGAAGGCGAAAACCCGTCATTCAACTGGAATCCTGCACCTTATGGCTATTACAGTGATAAAGATAGTACAGAACACATTATTCATGGAAATTACCACAACTTCAATTCAACAAATCCAGTATTGAAACTCACTATGGAAGATGGCTGTTATTCAGAATATACAGGTGATAAGGTGTATTACGCCAAAGACATAGACCGCATTTTCAGACCTGCTCCTTGTTTTATTGTAACCGAAACTACTCCAAACGCTTATCAATTTGAAAACCTCACTCCTTTTGCACATTCTTATCTTTGGGATTTTGGAGATGGACTTACAGATACCAGTAAAAATGTTACTCACCATTACGAATCAGAAGGCTTTTATCAAGTTTGTTTGACTGCTTATAAGGGAGGAGGTTTTACCGAAGTTGTCTCTCAAAGTTTTTGTGAATGGCTAAATATTGGCAATATAGACACCTGTGCAGCTCGATTTTTGCCGCTTAGATACTATCAGTTTGACTATGGACATGTTCAATTCTACAATTTATCCTACGACAAGGAAAATACTGCGAATACTTATCATTGGGATTTTGGGGACGGAAACATTTCTACCGAAATCACTCCGATACATCAATACGAACACCATGACACCTATGAGGTATGTTTGACATTAAAGAACGAAAATGGATGTGAGAGCCAATTTTGCGATGATATTTCAGCGGGGTGTACATCAGACATATCCGTCAGTGTATATAGCTCAAGAATTTATATAACAGATAACAGCTTGCATCACGGAGACATCTATTCCCGAAATTGGAGAGTCAATGGAGATTACTTCAATGAGAATGATGAAGATAAAAAGTACATTGAAATAGACAATTACTCAGGTAAGTATAATATCAATGATTTGGAAATTTGCTTGAGTTTGGATGGTAGAGTAGATTGCAGTGATTATTGTGTCCAAATGAAATCCTATACCAGCATTGAAAGTCGTCAAAACACTTCTTTATTCTATTCAACTTTCCCGAACCCCTTCAATCAAACCTTACATTTAGAGTTTCCTCAAAATACAAATCTCCTGCAAATCACAATTTTGGATGCGAGTGGAAAAATGATTTATTTCCATGATAATCCAAACAAGAAAATAACGCTTCAAACTGAATCTTGGCAAACAGGATTGTACTTTTTGCAGGTTGTCACACCAACCGAAGTAAGCAGCCAGAGAATTTTGAAAATCGAGTAATGATTTATCCTTTCACCGACTCCAATACCAGTTCATAATAATCCCGTTTCTGCCATTTCGATTGCAGCCAAAGCGCATAGTTAATCGTTTCGTTTGAACCCAATTCTATGTCACCCAAATAAATAAAGCCACCCTTCAATTTCCTCCCCAAGAAAGAAGAAACCAAAAGGCAGCTTAAAAAAAGTCCTTATCATACTATTTTTAGCCAAATACAAGAATCAGAAGTCTTACCTCTTTCATCTTGGGTCATGCCTCTAAAAAAATCAATACCCCTCATTCTGCACCATCACATCCCCATTGATCTGCAATTCTCGAATCGGAATCGGGAAAATATAGCGCAAAGGATTGTCGCCCGTAGTAGCTGCTACTTGATTGGTACGCAACAAATCAAAAGAACGATGGTTTTCAAATGCCAATTCCACGCGACGCTCATTCGCCACTGCCGCCAAAAAAGTCGTCAAATCCATGCCACTGCCATAGTTGTGATTGCTGTCACCAAACGCCCGTTCTCTAAGCGTATTCAAAGCCGTCAAAGCCTTGTCTGTCAATGCACTATTGGCTTGTGCATCCGCTTCCGCCACAATCAAATACATTTCCGCCAACCTCGAAACAATAAAATTATCGTCATTGCTACTCAATCGAAAATACTTTTTCACAAAAGCGTCCGCCACCGTATAAGGAATGTCTGTATTACCCAAAGTCGCAGTCAATCGGCTGTCACCCGCTTCAAAAGCATTGTAAATACTTTGGGTAGGAGTGAAACGCTGCAAAGCCCCTTGATTCGAGTCGAATAAGTCCCTCGCCAAGACATTGTCGTCCGCCAAAGCAGGCCCAAAGTCAATCTCAAAAATGGATTCGCCGCTAAATTCGGTCACAAAGTTGTTGGAGAAATTACCATTCAAAGCAAAATTACCGCTATTGATAACTGATTCCGCCGTTGAAGTAGCCTGAGCATACTGCCCCATATAGAGGTAAGCTCTTGCTAATAGAGCCGTTGCCGCCCATTTGTTCGCTCGTCCATCAGCATTTGCATCAGGTAAATCTGCTGCTGCTGACTGCAAATCCGCCACTACCTGAGCATACACTTCCGAAACCGTGTTTCTACCAATCGTCTGCAAATCTCCTGGTCCTTCAATGGGCTGCAATACAATCGGTACACCCAAATCCTTAGTCGGACTGCCCACCGAACTAGTTGGCGGCAAAGCGTAAGTTCGCACCAAATCAAAATACGCCAATGCCCGCAAAAACTTGGCTTCTGCAATGATACTATTTGCACCATCAATTGAAGCGGCTCTTTCGATGATGTTATTGGCTCGATTGATGACCTGATACATCGCATTCCAGATGCGTTCTGTGGTGATGTTATCGGAAGTTGCATCCAAATTGTCAATGTTGGTATAGGAGGTAAAAGTCGTAGTTGCCAATAAGTTGTCTGCAATCAAGTCACCCGCCACTGCAAAACTCACTCCATAATAATCATATTCTACTGCGTTGGAGATGATTTGCGTTTGCAGTCCGTCATACGCTCCAATGAGAGCCAATTCTGCATCATCAAGGTTGGTAATCGCAGTCGCTGCATCGAATCGGGCAATGCCAATTGGTTCGGGTTCTAAGATGTCTTCACAACCTATTAGTGTGAAGAACATGAGGAAAAAGAAAAGCTGTTTTATATGTTTCATTTGATATTTTTGTTTTATGGTTGAATTGTTATACTGTTGAGACAGCAAGGTGTAATCTTCGGAAGAATGGAGAAGGTGACATCTTGCTGTCGGACTTGGTTTTAAAGATTACACCTTTTTCGTTTCTCTACAAAGATGTCACCTTTAAAACCATAAACACATCTAAAATCCCAAATTCACCCCAAACGTAATTGTTCGAGCCTGTGGATAGGCATAAAAATCGTAGCCTCGATTCGTACCGTCTGCTCCACCAGAATTAGCCTCTGGGTCCAATCCAGGATAATCCGTACTTGTCATCAGGTTTTGTCCCTGAGCATACAAACGGATTTTCTCCAAACCCAATTTTTGAGTCAAACTGGACGAAAAATTGTAGGCTAAAGTCAAGTTTTTCAATCGAATGTAAGACGCATCAAAAACCATGTGACTACCTTGTCGGGTATGGTCACCAAATGCAAAAGGCTGAGGTACATCGGTATTCGGGTTTTCGGGAGTCCAATAATTCGCCATTTTTGCCAATTGAGCATCAAAAGGACCAAAATCGGTGGCATAAATAGATTGAAGCCAATACAAATCGTTGCCGAAAGAATAAGAAAAGAAAGCACTCAATTCAAAACCTTTGAAGGAAAAGGTATTGGTGATTCCTCCAAAAACATTGGGCCAGGGCGAACCGATTACTTTTTTGTCATTGCCTGTAATTGCTCCATCGCCATCCACATCCGTATAAATCAAATCTCCGGGAACAGCCGTATCCGCTTGTGGACTGACTGCAATTTCTTCCTCACTTTGGAAAATACCTGTCGACTCAAAACCGTACAATGCTGCAGGAACTTCACCTACGATAAAAGCATTGGAATCACCTCCTAAACCGTAAAACAAAGGTTCATCGTTGTTTAAGGCTTTGACCATAGGTTTGTTATAGCCTAAATTGAAGTTGGTATTCCAATTGAAGCCATCACCACCGTTGGTGATATTGTAGGTGGTCAAAAGAAATTCTATGCCTTTGTTTTCGATTTCACCCACGTTTTGTTGTATTTGTGTGAATCCAGTTGTACCAGAAATTGGACGGGGAAGCAGTAATTCAGTGGTGTTTTTGATGTAATAATCAGCCGTCAATGCTACTCTGCCTTTGAAGAAGGCAAGATCTAAGCCCATATTGAACTGCGAAGTTTCTTCCCATGTCAAATCGGGGTTGCCCAATTGTTCGGGAGCAGTACCAGAACTACCTGCATAGTTTCGCCCTGCGGCATATAAGCCACGAGAGGCAAAATTGTCAATAGATTGGTTTCCTGTTAGTCCATAACTCAATCGCAAATTCATGTTGCTAACCGTGTTGGAATTGGACAAAAAAGGCTCATCCGAAACTGTCCATCCCAATGAACCTGCGGGAAATAGCGCATATCGGTTGTTTTCGCCAAATCGGGAAGAACCGTCTAAACGCAAACTGAAAGACGCTCGGTATTTGTTGTTGATGCTGTAATTGAAGCGGGAAAAATAAGACACGATTCCATAGTCGGTATAGGACGAAAAGCCGTCTGTATAATTGGTGGCGGCATTGATAGTTGTAAATTCAACATTCGGAAAACCAGTGGCTTGAAGCGAAGAACGTTCGGTGTGGTTTTTCTCCCAGCTAAAACCCAACAAGGCGTCAAATTTTTGGTTTTCACCTATTTCAGTATTGAAGTTCAAGGTGTTTTCGTTCACATATTTGGTGACGAGTGCAGTTGCAGTATTGGCTTCACCGCCCCTGCCGACTGCTTGACCGACCAATGGATTCCAGAAAAAATCTTCTTTGAGGAACAGCATATCCGCCGACCATCGGGTGGTGAAAGAAAGCGAAGGAGCGATTTGGTACGTTCCTGCAATGTTGCCCAAAATGCGGTGCTGCAAACTCAACTGTTGGTCGTATTCTGCAATCGCAAGTGGATTGTCATACGCACCAATCGTAGGGCCAAAATCACCATTTTCGTCGTAAGCAGGTACGAAAGTAGGCAATGCGATAGAGTTGGCGAAAGGCGAATAAATGGTATTGTCGGACACAATTCGCTCGTTTTCAGAACGTGACAAGCCCAAACTCAAACTCAAGGAAAGGTCTTCACTTGCTTGGTGGTCAAGATTGAAGCGACCATTGAAGCGTTTGTAGCTCGACCCAATGACGATTCCCTCTTGGTCGAAAAGAGAAAAACCTGTGTAAAAACGGGTGTTTTCGCTTCCCCCTTTTGCCGACAATTCGTAGTTGCTAATTGGAGCCGTCCGCAAAACTTCTTCTTGCCAATCGGTTGTGCCGACATTGGAGTAGTCCCAAGTGCCTGTGTTTTCATTGAATACACCGCCATAGGATTCAACGGCATCGCTTCCCAACAAATCCGCAACAACCAAACCATAAGGCTCTAAGGCAATGTCGGAAATTCGCAAATGTTCTGGGCCTGATAAAAATTCGAGGCGGTTCATGTCTTGTTGAAAGCCACGATAGGCATTGAAATTGAATTTTGTTTTGCCTTGTTGTCCTCGTTTGGTGTTGATAATCACCACGCCATTTGCAGCTCTTGAACCATACAAGGCTGCTGCTGCTGCATCTTTCAATACGGTGATGGATTCGATTTCGTTGGCGTTGATGTCAGCCGTTGCGTCAATTTCTTGTCCGCTCAAAATATCGTCCAATCCAGACGGGTTTCCCGTGGTAATCGGTACTCCATCAACGATGTAGAGCGGTTGGTTGTCTCCTAAAATAGACGTTCCGCCTCTGATGCGTACATTGATTGCCGAACCAGGTGTGCCTGAATTTTGGAGAATGTCGACTCCTGCAATGCGCCCCTGCAATCCCTGTTCGATGCTCGTGACGGGTACGGTTTGGAGGTCTTCAATGGACAAATTGGCGACTGAGCCTGTGATATCCCGTTTTTGCTGTGTGCCATATCCGACCACCAATACTTCGGTCAAATCCACACCTGCTTTGAGGCTTGCGTCAATGACATTGGAGGCTTCAATGGGGAAGGTAATGGATTGAAACCCAATAAAACTGATCACCAATTGTTTGGCATCTTCGGGAACAACCAGCGAATATTTTCCGTCAATATCGGTGACAGTTCCAATCGTTGTGCCTGCTACTACGACATTTGCCCCAATGATGGGCTCGTCTGCCGAGTCTGTCACCGTTCCTGTAAGTGTGCGGCTTTGCGCTAACGCATCTACCGAAACGATTGAAAATAAGAGTAAAATAAACCATAAGTGTTTCATACTTTGATTTTATGGAGTTAAGAAATAAGTTTTTTATAAATGAGACTACAAAAGTTTTGAAACTTTTGTACTCACACTTCGCACCCTTTTTTTCAAAAAAGCAATTAACTCATTTTTGCAATTCATTTAATAATATTGAATTATAAGTATCAATAATTTTTAACTTATTTTTTATAAATTCATTATTTGGCATCGACCTCCAATTTTAAGCAAACACTCTATGTATAATAAACATTCTTTAACTAAGAGAGTCAAACTGTTTTTTGACTTTTATTCTACAAACAATTGATTTTTAGATTTTTAAAATTGAATTGTATTATTTGTTAAGGGTGAACTGTAAAAAAAATGAATTATCCAAAGATTTTTAAAGAGGTGCGGAACATAAGTTTGTAGTCTATGGAAGAACATTTCCCTAACTCCCTTCAAAGGGAGAATGAAGGAGAAATTATTGGAATCGAATTAAAAATTCTCCTTTTGGGAGGGGCAAGGGTGGATTACGTTTTCTTCAAAACATACCTCTTCCACTAACCTATCCTTCAATGAAAAATTAGATTTACGCATTAATATTTGTCAGCAAATTAAAATAAGTGAAAATTCAAAAATGAACCTCACTATTTGTCAATCCGAACCGAACCGCTAAATAAGGTATTGATGGTATTAGAAAAACGCTGCCAATCAAGTGTTTTTGGTTTTGTTGATGTGCAAAATGAAACACTCGATAGTATGATGGGAAACTTATAATTGATGGAGTAAAGGAACTATTGCTCGCTTTGTATGATAGGGTAGATGTGGTAGATTTCTTAAACGTTGCACTAATTTGTAATTCTTAACGTTTCTTAACAAATTTTTCAATCTCGAAGTCAAGGGTGTATTCCAAATTGACCCATTAGGAAAAGAGCTATTATGCCTGCGTTTTAAACTCCGAAGTAGAATGAAACTCAATATCGGGATAATTCTTTCTTTCCGTTTCAAGCATCCATTGAGATTGAGCTAGATAGTGCTTGAACGATAAGGCACAAATATTTGATATTGATTAAAATAAAGAGCTTTTTTTGCTTGAATTTTATAGTAGAAATTATTATCTTAGCAATTGCAATATTTGTATAATGTTAATTACGAATCAAATGAGATTCGTGTAAAAAAGTATTATTGGTTTCCGCATTGATTGTTTATATTACTTAAACCCACCCCTTACCCCTCCCAAGAGGGGAATTTCCCACTTGGTACAAGTATTCCCCTCCTTGGAGGGGCAGGGGTGGGTTGCGATTTATTCCTTTTTAATGCGAAGACCTATACTATCTGATGCGTAAAGAATTTGAAGCACAATTTGGAGAGGTAGAAATAGATATGCGAAGCCGTCATGAGCTACCTCAACTATTAGCAGGATTACAGCATATTTTCACGAATGAAGCTCTTCGAGCAGCCGTTCTGAAAATTTAATTTGAGAGATAGAAAGTTCAGAAAAACGCACGATTACCTATACTCTAAATTCGCCAAATGGAATCTACATCTGAAAATTCAATCAAATTAACTAAAATTATATTGTAACAACTTTAATAAATAAAGGGAGGACTCACAAGTTGAAGAACCTTTTTTTGGGGAAAATTGTGTAGAAAGAATATCTTTGACCAAATTTTTGCAGTCGTATAAAAACCAACGACTTACTTGGTAATCTGATACTAAAGCGGTCACCTCAACGTGAGGTAAACCTTCATAAAGGGTACTGCCCAATTGAAGTCTTTCGAGGGGAGTTACGTTGTTTTTGAACATAGGTACTATTTTTTGTTTTAATGTCTGTATCTATAAAAAACAATTCTCCCTTTTTGATTTGCTAATTCGTAAATATTTTTCGATCCTAAATGTTAGATAAACTATGAACCATACCTTTATTTTTTATCTTTGTCCAATTAATTAACTTTTTAAATAAAATATAGTAATGGCTACAGGCACAGTAAAATGGTATAATGAATCAAAAGGATATGGCTTCATTGAACCTGATGATGGAAGCGCGGATCTATTTGTTCATGTAACATCAGTACAGAAAGCGGGTATGGATGGCTTACGAGAAGGTCAAAAAGTGTCATATGAGATCGAGATAGGGCGTAGTGGCAAACCTGGGGCAGTCGACCTTAGTTCAATGTAGACTTGATATTCAATATGAAACCATACTGAACAGAAGGAGAGCAAGCATTGGATGTTTGCTCTTTTTTTTGTTTATCCAATAATTTGCCTCTCAACATACTTCGACCAATCTTCAGAAATGATGTAGATTTTTGCACTTTGCGGATTATACACAGCGGTTGCCTTCACTACAAACAAGAGCGAAATAGGATTAGAGCTTTTTGCCGCTACTTTTGCCAACTACCAATAAAAGGATTTACCATTTTAGACAAGTCACTTTGCAAGAAATGCCGTATCTTTGTAATTGCTCACTAGCATACGTTAGCCAACAAAAAACAAACATAGATGAATACCCCTCCAACTCCCTACAAAACCAAACACAACGTTAGAATCGTCACTGCAGGTTCACTCTTTGACGGACACGATGCCGCCATCAACATCATGCGCCGCATCATGCAAGCATCTGGCGCAGAGGTCATTCACTTAGGACACAATCGAAGTGTAGCCGAAATTGTGGACACTGCCATACAAGAAGACGCACAAGCCATCGCCATCACTTCCTATCAAGGCGGTCACACCGAGTTTTTGAAGTACATGTACGATTTGCTACAACAAAAAGGCGCAGGACACATCAAAATCGTTGGCGGAGGCGGAGGAACCATTTTGCCTTCCGAAATTGAAGAACTGCATCAATACGGCATTGCCCGCATTTATTCACCCGATGATGGGCGTTCATTGGGCTTACAGGGAATGATCAACGATGTGCTGCAAAGAGCAGATTATCCTTTGGGAGAAACATTGAATGGAGAAGTAGGCAAGTTGTCGGTGAACCTTTCAGGTGTCGCCGAAACGTCTGCCAAAACAGTGGAAAGTTCGCCGACATCCAACGGATTCGGCGACACTTCGAACGGCAAACAAAAGTCGTCTACAAATTTAGAAAACGATAAAATATTAGCCATCGCCCGCCTCATCACCGCAGCCGAAAACAACACAATTGACGCATACAAACAATCCGAAATCAATCAATTGGCTGCAAAATCCAATGCGCCCATCGTAGGAATGACAGGAACAGGAGGCGCAGGAAAATCTTCATTGGTCGATGAATTGGTGCGTCGTTTTTTGATGGATTTTCCCGACAAAAAAATCGCCATATTGTCCGTCGACCCCTCCAAACGCAAAACAGGAGGCGCATTGTTGGGCGACCGAATCCGCATGAATTCCATACACCATCCCAATGTTTATATGCGTTCTTTGGCGACTCGACAAGCCAACCTTTCGCTCTCCAAACACATCACCGATGCCGTCCAAATCGTCAAGGCAGCGGGCTACGATTTCATCCTTTTGGAGTCTTCGGGCATTGGTCAGTCGGGTTCCGAAATTGTGGATTATGCCGATGTGTCATTGTATGTGATGACCCCCGAATATGGTGCCGCTTCGCAGTTGGAAAAGATTGACATGCTGGACTTTGCAGACTTGATAACGGTTAATAAATTTGACAAACGTGGGGCTTTGGATGCGGTGCGAGATGTCAAAAAACAATACCAACGCAACCATCAATTGTGGACTACGGACTTCAATGATTTACCCGTTTTTGGCACAATCGCTTCGCAATTCAACGACCCAGGCACCAACCGCCTCTACAAAGCATTGATGGCAACGGTCAGCGTCAAAACCAACACCGATTTCACTTCAACGATTGACCTTCCTATTGGCGACAGTCAAAAACAATACATCATTCCTCCAAAACGGGTGCGCTATCTTTCCGAAATTTCGGACAACAACCGCAGCTATGATCAGTGGGTGAAAGAACAATCAGAAATTGCACAAAAACTGTATGGACTGCAATTGGCGACCGACCAATTGAAGGAAGATGAAAACACTTCAAAGGCTTTGCAGGCTGCTTACCAAAACCTTCAAAGACAACTTTCTCCCGAAAACCAAGATTTGCTCGACCAATGGCAACAAAAAGTGCAAAACTATAAAAACGAAGAGTTTGTCTATCAGGTTCGAGGGCGAGACATTCGGGTAAAAACCCACACCAAAAGTTTGTCACACAACATGATTCCCAAGATTTCGCTGCCCCGCTACAAGGCATGGGGCGATATTTTGACATGGAATTTGCAGGAAAATGTACCAGGCGAATTTCCCTTTACCGCAGGTGTTTTTCCCTTCAAACGAGCAGGCGAAGACCCAACTCGAATGTTTGCAGGAGAAGGCGGTCCAGAGCGCACCAACAAACGCTTTCACTATGTATCCTTGGGTTTGCCCGCCAAGCGATTGTCGACCGCTTTTGATTCGGTGACTTTATACGGTGAAGACCCCGACCACCGCCCTGATATTTACGGAAAAGTTGGTAATTCGGGCGTATCGGTTTGCAGCTTGGACGATGCCAAAAAACTGTATTCAGGTTTTGATTTGGCAGCCAAAAACACTTCCGTTTCGATGACGATTAACGGCCCTGCTGCCACGATTTGCGCCTTTTTTATGAACGCAGCGATTGACCAAGCGTGTGAAAAATACATTGCAGAAAATGGTTTGCAGCACTTGGTTGAAGCCAAATTGAAGGAAGTGTATGACGACAAAGGTTTGCCAAGACCGCAATACAATGGTGACTTGCCGAAAGGCAATGATGGTTTGGGGCTGCAATTGTTGGGCTTATCGGGCGACCAAATTTTGGATGCCGATGTCTATCAAAACCTTAAAGCCAAAGCCTTGTCTTCGGTTCGGGGAACGGTTCAAGCGGACATATTGAAGGAAGACCAAGCACAAAACACTTGCATTTTCAGCACCGAATTTTCGCTCCGATTGATGGGTGATGTGCAGCAATATTTCATTGACCACAAGGTTCGCAATTTCTATTCTGTGTCCATCAGCGGCTACCACATTGCAGAAGCAGGCGCAAATCCGATTAGTCAATTGGCGTTCACGCTCTCCAATGGCTTCACTTTCATCGAATATTATTTGAGCAGAGGCATGAACATTGACGATTTTGCCCCCAATTTGTCCTTCTTTTTCTCTAACGGAACCGACCCAGAATATGCGGTGATTGGTAGAGTGGCACGAAGGATTTGGGCAAAGGCATTGAAGCACAAATATGGCGCAAATGACCGTTCTCAAAAACTAAAATACCACATCCAAACTTCGGGTCGCTCACTTCACGCCCAAGAAATTGACTTCAACGACATTCGCACTACGCTGCAAGCTCTCTATGCGATTTATGACAACTGCAATAGCTTGCATACCAATGCCTACGATGAGGCGATTACCACTCCAACGGAAGAATCGGTGCGCCGAGCAATGGCGATTCAGTTGATTATCAACAAGGAATTGGGTTTGGCAACCAACGAAAATCCATTGCAGGGTTCGTTCATCATCGAAGAATTGACCGACTTGGTGGAGGAAGCCGTTTTGATGGAATTTGACCGACTTACCGAGCGTGGTGGCGTTTTGGGCGCGATGGAAAAAATGTACCAACGCAGCAAAATTCAAGAGGAAAGTATGTACTACGAACACCTGAAACATAGTGGTGAATTGCCGATTGTTGGGGTCAATACTTTCTTGAGCAAAGATGGTTCACCTACAATTTTGCCTCGTGAGGTGATTCGTGCAACGACCGAAGAAAAGGAACTTCAAATCGCCAATCTGCAAACCCTTCAAAAAGCTCATGCCGACAAAGCTGCTGCTGCTTTGAAACGCCTACAACAAAAGGCTGTTCGCAACGACAATATTTTTGAGGAGTTGATGGAGACTGTGAAGTACTGTTCTTTGGGGCAGATTACCAAGGCTTTGTATGAGGTTGGTGGGCAGTATCGGAGGAGTATGTAAGCTATGGTGTAAAAGAAAACCGAAGTCTCAAAGACTTCGGTTTTCTAAAAATACTCAAACATGCTGGTCAATCAAAATCGGATTTCCATCTGGATCAATCACACTAAAACTACCTGGCCCTGAACCCGTTTCGTCCACTTCATTGACAATTTTGATCCCTTTCTCTTTCAGATTTTTTTGGATTTTTCTCACATCCGTATAAGACTCAACAGGACTTGCATTTTCGTCCCATCCAGGATTGAAGGTCAAAATATTTTTTTCAAACATTCCTTGAAAGAGTCCAATATTGCAGCTTGGACTTTTCATAATGAGCCAGCCTTGGCTTTCATCACCATGAAAAACACTGAAACCCAATGCTTCGTAAAATTCTTTTGACGTTTTTAAATCTTTGACTGTAAGGCTGGTAGAAAATCCTCCTAAGTTCATAGTATGGTTGTTTAAGGTGCTGAATTGTATTTTGATACGATTAGCTGTTTAAAAATAAGTTTACTTTTTTGTTAGTTGCTGTAAATCTCCAATCATAAAAGTATGCTTTCCTTTGTCTGCAATTTTTGAAATGGTCTCAATGATTTGAAAGAACTTAATGTTGTCATCGTCTTTCATCAACTCAGAAGCATTCTTCAAAGCCCTTGCAGTCGCAACTGTTGTTCTTGCATTTTCAAGTTCTGATTTTGATCTAATCTTTGCTTCTAAGTGTTTGGAAAACAAGTCTTGAATGGATTTTGGAAAGGTCAAATCCCGCAATTGTGCTTCTTCTATTTCGATTCCAAACTCATCAACTTGAATAACCATTTCTTCGGTTTTGAAGTCAGTTAGTTCATTGCGTTTTTCATTCAAGGTCTCACTGTCCATTTCTGCAATCCGTTTGCGTATAAAAATTTGAACGATATTGTAAAGCCTTTGCTCTGCTTCTTGTATAATGAATGGAATAGGTCGATCCAGTGCAAACTTACTTAAAAACTTGTGTCCATCTACTATTTTGTAAAGAACATTGAATGAAAACCTTAGAGCGATATTGTCCTTCGTCAATACTTCTTGATTGGTCACGGTAATCAGTTTAGAAGTTTCAGGAAGTGTAAATAATTCTGTCCTGTTTTTCCAGTCCCAAACTTTATAATAACCAGAATTTAGCTTTTGTTCAAATTGGTTGTTTCGGTAAAGAAAGCCCGTTGTGTTTGGTTTTACTTGGTATTCCTTTTTAAATATTCTCATCGTTTTGATGTTTTGACATTTGTAAAATAAAAAGATAAAAGACACCAAAATTGAGGGAAGACAAGTTGAGTAAGAACTATTGTTCAAACGGTATCCCTCGTCCTGCAAACTCTCTTTAGGTTTGGACATTGCTGCCCTGTCTTTTACCCTTTCTTTGTCAGCTTAACAGGCTGTTGGTCTTACGACCTTTGCAAATCCGATGCAATGAGGAGTCGAACCTCTTGGGACAAAGCTCCGCAATACCCTGTTTAGTTTGCTTGTCCCATAGTCAAACAGGTGGCGGTTGTTTTTTTATTTTTTCGTTAGGGGCTATAACGTTTATAGCTACGCAATCAGTTCCATAAAATAACACAATCTCCAAAAATATATTTTGATAATGACGCAGTGATTGAAGAAAAAGAGAATAGCAATATGGTTTTGCCGATGTTTGAAGCGAAAATGGTCTATATCCCATCCAATATTTGTTTATCGTATTCGGTCATTGTCATCTTGTCTTTCTTTTGAAAAGGTTTGTAAAAAATCTCTTGAAATTTGGATTCTCTTTTGGGGTCCAACACCATCAAATTCATCACGAACTGTACCAATGGAACAATCACATATTCAGGAAGGTTTCTTTCTTCTGCTCGCTTTTTGATAAATCATTTATATATTTGTAACACACTTCAATTACAAATACAGACACCATGCCCAGAAAAAAGCGCAGAAGCCTCAAAGACAAATTAGCCACCCAAAAGCAAAAAGCTTTCATCGGACGAGAAGAGCAGTTGGCAATTTTTCGGGTCAACTTCAGTGGAAATGCCTCCGATGATGCACTCTATAATATCTTCAACATCTACGGGCAAGGGGGAGTAGGCAAATCTGCCCTTTCTCGCCAATACGAACGTGTGGCAAAAGAAAACAACGCATTGGTCGCCTTCTTTGACTTGGAAAGCGACATCAAAGACATTCCTGCACTAATGGCAGAAATCGTGCGCCAACTGCAAACACAAAATGTCAAATTCTCAGCTTTTGACAAAAAATACAAAAGCTACCGACAAGAAAAAGAACAGCTCGAAAGAGACCCCGAAGCTCCAAAGGGAATAGAAGGAACTATTGGGAGAACCCTGACTAAAGTCGGGATGGAAGAACTCAAAAAACTGCCAGGGGGACATTTGGTAGAAATGCTGCCAACCGATGCCATTGCAGAACATGTGGGAGACGTGATAAGTTTTATCCGCAAGAAAATCACCAACAAAGACGAGTTGGAATTGCTTTTAGAACCTGTCAAAGTACTTACTCCCCTCTTCATTGAAGAAGTAAGTGAATGTGCAGAAGACAAGGATATTTGCTTGATTTTTGATACCTATGAAGTTGCCTTTCCAAAATTGGACGATTGGTTGCGTCATATTTTTAATTCCCAATATGGAGAATTCCCCGAAAATGTGCTGATGGTCATCAGTGGGCGTGACGAACTTTCGGAGAAATGGAGCGATTTCAAATCCATCCTTCACAAAATACCACTCGAACGCTTTACTGAAGTAGAAGCTATTGCGTTCCTAAAAAACCAAAATATCACAAACGAATCTGTCATTCAAACGATTGTTGAAATATCTGACAGATTGCCCATGTTGATGGTGCTGCTTGCGGACAAAGCCCCCGAAACGCCCGATCAAGTCGCCCATGCCTCAGAAAGTGCCGTAGAGCGATTCCTAAAGTGGATTCCCAATACTCAAGAACGAGAAATCATTTTGGCGACTGCCCTTCCTCGTGCCATCAATCAAGACATCGTTGAAGAATTAATGGGTGTATTGGAAATGGACAAAAAACAATGCCACCACTACTACCAACTCCTCAACAGTCAGCCCTTTGTCCAACAGCGAGGTGACATCAAAACCTACCACCCTGTGGTCAAAGACCAAATGCTTCGCTACCAATACCAACGCTCTCCACGTACTTGGTCGAAACAGCATTACGCTTTGGCTACCTATTTTGAAAATAGGGCTGCCAATCTCGGTTTGAATACCTTCCAAAGTCAATACACCAACGATACATGGCTTCAATTCACCATTGAAGCAAGTTACCACCGTTTATGTGCAAACTTTGAAAAAGAACTGCCCAATGTCGTAGAAAAAATGGCGATTCATTGGAAGAATATTATAAAGGAATATGATATGCTTCTTTGGACAGATACAATTGCCAAAACGGGAGAATTGGTTAATGAAGAAAAATGGAGTAGGTTTATTCAAAAGGGAATTGCAGCTTCTATTGCTGATGAAAAAGAAGTCGCTTTCATTTTTTTTGAAACAATCAATCGACAAAAATGGATAAAAGAACCTGTAGCTGCAAGTTTCTTCTACTTTCAAGAAGCGTGTTATACTTATGACATAAAAAAATCCATAGAACTTTATAAAAAAGCCATAGAACTGAACCCACAAGATGCTAACTTTTACTTATTTCTTGGTTTTGCTTATATTGAACAGGAGGAACTCAACAAGGCTATAAAATATATCAAAATCTATCAAAAATCCATAGAACTCAATTCTAATTCCCACCTATTTGCTTATTTAGCTCTTATTCTTGCTTACTCCGCACAATCCGAGCTTAAAAAAGCCATGAAACTTCTTAGGAAAGCCATAGAACTACTCAATCCACAAGATGCCAATACTTACAATAAATTTGGATACATATATAAGGAATTGGGAGATTTGAGTAGTGCTATCGAGTATTTTAAAAAAGCCATCGAAATCGACCCCAAAGATGCCACTTCTTACAATGGTTTGGGAAGTGCTTATAAAGAGCAAGGGGAATTGACAAAAGCAATAGTACAATTTGAAAAAACTATCGAACTCAATCCACAAAATCTCGCCGCCTATAATAATTTGGGAAGTGCTTATTCTGACCAAGGGGAATTGGAAAAAGCGATTGCTCACTATTTGAAAGCCATCGAACTCAATCCCCAATATGCCGACGCCTACCATAGCATAGGCTGGATTCAATTAGAAAAGTATTTCAACTTAGAAAAAGCTTTGTCTTACTTTTTAAAGGCTTGGGAAGTTTCTAATCAAAATATGAGCCACGCCGCTATGAATATAGGGCATGTTTATTTGTTGAAAGAAGAAATAAAAATTGCCATAGATTGGTATCGGAAAAGTATTCCATTATGGAAGGATGTAGATATATTTTTCAAGGGAATGGAAGGGGATTATGTGGATTTGAAGATGGAGGAACGAGGGGTTGAAAAAGGAATTTATGAAGAAATTTTGAGGCAACTTCGGGAGGGAGTATAAACAGGCTCATTATCAGAGGGCTTCGAAACCCTTCGATAATGAGCCACTCAAATGTCGCCCTGTTTTTCAAACGATGGCGAATTTTCGTTTAGCCTTTATACAAATCAGGTTTATCTTTCATCATGCCAAAACCATATAGATACCTCATGCTTGTTGAGTAATTGTAAGAACTCTTTGAAGTCGGGGTGCAGTCTCATAGTTATAATTGTAAAATTGTTCACGCAAAGATTCCAAAGCAGATAAGCGATAAATCCAAGATTGATTCATCCAAAACGCTCTATCATTGGGTTCTTCACCCATTTTTGTGATGTTTATTACTTTTTTATTTACTTTAAATTCCATTGGTGAAATTTTTAATTTTTATACTCTTCAATAACTTTCTCTACGAATTCTTTCTCCACACCTAACAGCAAAGCAATGTTAATAACCTCCCATTTGTGTTCATAAAAGAGCTTCAAAACCATTTGACGGTTTTGTTTTTCAAGTAATTCTTTGGCTTTTCTCTCTTCTCTCTGTTCAATAGTTTCTCCATAATAAGCCAAATTCATTCCATCTATAATCTGTTTATCGTATTCGGTCATTGTCATCTTGTCTTTCTTTTGAAAAGGTTTGTAAAAAATCTCTTGAAATTTGGATTCTCGCTTGCAGTCCAATACCATCAAATTCATCACAAATTGTACCAATGGAACAATCACATATTCAGGAAAGTTTCTTTCTTCTGCTCGCTTTTTGATGAATTTGATGAGAGCGACCTTCAATTTCAGCCTATTATCCAAATTTTCCTTCGTGTTCAAAATATGCAAGGCTGCCAATACTGCAATTGCAAAGGGGTTTTTAGAAGCAAGTAAGGATTTTTCGTCTTGCTTTTTGACAATGTAGGTATTGTACTTGTAGGTCACTTCCGTTCCAAAATATTCGTTGGAAAACCGATTGTAGTTTTTGGGAACGCTTTCACCAATAAATATGGCAATAGCTGTTATCTTCTTGATTTTGAACTTATCGTAAATTCGATAGTAGTAGGTAAACATCCTTTCTGCGAAGTCTGTCTCGTGTTTGTCTTGTACTTCAATGTGAATCAAAAACCACTGATTCGTACCATCTTTCAAATACACCTTCACAAAAGCATCATTGATTTTCTTACCTTTCTTTTTGGGAACAGCTATAATTTGGTGGAGTTCTTGCTGCAAAAATTCAGGCTTCTGCTCAAAATCTACCAATGGATATAAGTCGGGCATGAAGAATCCCACAAAATACTCAAAAAGCTGTTCAATGATTTCTTTCCAACGGGTATCGTGGTCTATGTGTTTGTCGATGTTTTTGGGCATATTAAAACAATCTCAATAGATTTTATTTAAACATGATGAAAAAAATATTAATTTAGCGAAAATTTCCTATAATCAAAGTTAATTCATTTCATGCTTACAATAGAAGAATTTACTCATATTTTACTTAAAGATATTAATTCCAACTTGAAAGAAAACTTTGGCTATACAGTAGAGAAGTCGATATATTTAGTAGCCAAAAAATTCAAATATACTATACCTGATAACACAACGAAAAGGGGTTTTAGAATAATTAATGGTAAAAGGAATGTTTGTAAAAAAATAGCCTCAATTGCAGAAGAATATTTACATCAATGTGGTTTTCTTTTGAAAGATTACAAGAACAATTGGGCAATCACTCCTACGGGGTTATCTTTTTTGAAAAAAAGACTTGGTGTATCCTCTTTAGTTAAGCGGTTTCACCAATCAAAAAACTGGAGTAAGTTGCATGAGAATAAATATGATGCGCTTCAAATGGTATTAGAAAATATAAGTATTGATGTATTTGTAAACGATTTAGATAAATACATTGATACTGATGTAAATGACATTTTAATGAAAAAGATATGTTCGTTTAATGAGAGAGAGTTAGAATATGTAATCGCTAAAATTATTTCCGATATTACAGGTGGAGAAGCTCAAATAACAAGATATTCCAAAGATGGAGGAATTGACGGAGTTATTAAGATTAATAATGGTTTTTTTGGTTACATAATACTCATTCAAGTTAAACATTATAGCAACAAAAGCATTCCTTTAAAGGATGTTCGTTCATTTGCAGGGGCAGTTTCCGATAATAAAGAATATCCCAATGCAAGAGGAATATTTTTTACAACATCAAGATTTACAAAAGACGCATTGAGTTATACTAAAAGTCACAGTACTCCAATTGTCTTGACTAATTTAGAACAATTTGTAAATACTATGATAGATAATGAAGTAGGCATATTTAATACTGCCTTAGGTTTTAGAATAGATAGTCACTATTTCTCTGAAATTAGAAAAGACCTAAGGAGATTAAAGAGGGAAAAGTAACTAAACCTCCACCAATCCCCCACTCCAAGCTTCTTACAAAGCCTCCACAGGCAAATTCACCACTCGTTCCCTTCAAAATCATTCGTTTGATTCAATTAATAGATAGCAAAAAACTTGGCGACATCCGAAGGATTCGCAAACGTTTGAAGCGACACTACACCTCCACCAATCCCCCACTCCAAGCCTCCTGCAAATCCTCCACAGGTAAATCCACCACCTTTTCTCCCTCAAAATCAAACACTACCTGCTTATCCGCTTTCACCTCTCCCAAGAAAGTCGCATCACTACCCAAAATCCCTTCAAAATCAGCCCGATGTTCAGGCGCAACCGACACCACAAAACGAGAATGAGACTCCGAAAACAAAATGGCATTCAAGTCCAAATCATTGTCTTTCAAAGCATCTAAATCTAAATCAACTCCCAAATCACCGCCAAAAGCAGATTCCACCACAGCCACCGCCAAACCACCGTCCGACAAATCATGGCTACTCGCAATCAAGCCTTTGCTGTTCGCTTCCATCACCTTCATATACAAAAGCTTGGCATCCTCTTTTCGGACTTTTGGCACGTTTGCGCCCAATTCTTCAAACAAATTGTAGAACTCCGAAGCCCCCAATTCATTGTAGGTTTTGCCGAGTTGATAGACCAAATCACCCGCTTTTTTGAAGTCAGAAGTCACCATTTTGCGGATGTCGTTCACCTTTGCAGACATGGAGTACAAGATGGTTGGAGGAATCGAAATTTTCACGCCATCGCCTTTGTAGTCGTTTTTCATGCTATCCTTGCCCGAAGTCAGAGGAATATCGAAGTAAGTCGCCATGTCGTAGAGTGCCTCACACATTTGCACCAATTTGGCGAGTTTTTCCTTGCCATCGGGGTTCGTTTCGGGGTGATAGACCGAATCAGGTACACAGAAATTATCGTTGATGGACCAAAAAACGCCATCGTTTTCGCCCATATTTGGCAGTTGTCCCCCCACCGAAATGATTTGTCGCACCGCCTCGTCAAAAGCACCTGCCGACATTTCGTAGGCATCAATGTCGCCATACCTCGGCAAAATCCCATTGGAAACTGCCACCCCTTCAAAAGTCTCAAAACCAATTCGCATCACCGCCGCATCTTGCGGAGCTTTCCCCTTTCGTCCCATCAAAGGTTTGATAATTGTTTTGCCTTTTACTTCGTGGTCGTATTGGCGAATCACATTTTCACGGGAGCAAATATTGAGGCTGCCCATCAAAGCCAACAAAACATCGTTGTAGAGAGGCATTGAAGGACTCGAAACCATCATGTTCATCGCAATGGAAGGCTCGTACAAATCGGGCTTTTTCCATTCTGCCTCCAAATGTTTGATAGGCACACCATCATGCAAAAATTCCATGTTGAGGTAAGCTACTTTTTCCCCATTGTAGCGCACTTCGAGGTAGCCATCTTTGGTAAAATAGCCAATGTCGGTCATTTCGACTTCCATTTCCTGCGCCATCTGGTGTATCGCTTCTAAATCTTTTGGCTCAACCACCAAACTCATACGCTCCTGAGATTCAGACACAAAAATCTCCCAGGGCTTCAATCCAGAATACTTTAAAGGAACTTTGTCCAAGTCGACAACTGCGCCTCCACAAAGGTCTGCCATTTCACCAATTGAAGAAGACAAACCACCTGCGCCATTGTCGGTTGAGCATTTCACCAAACCCGCACGACAGGCTCTTTCCAAAAAGTCGGAAGCCAGTTTTTGGGTAATCGGACTGCCAATTTGCACGGCAGACATGGGCGAATGTTCGTCAATCTCTACGGAAGAAAAAGTCGCTCCATGAATCCCATCTTTGCCGACTCGACCTCCAATCACCAAAATTCTATCTCCTTTGTCAATCGGTTTTTCCCAACTGTTTTTGCCCTTGTATTGAGGTGGCATCAATGCGCCTGTACCGCAATAAACCAAAGGTTTGCCTCTATAACGGTCGTCAAAAACAATCGAACCATTCACCGTAGGAACGCCCGATTTGTTGCCGCCATCTTCAATTCCATTTCGCACGCCTGCAAAAATGCGCTTGGGATGCAATTGTCCAGTCAATAATTTGCCGTCAAAATTGGGCGAACCGAAGCAGAGAACATTCGTATTAAACAACAATTTTGCGCCGCCAACACCTGTACCCAAAGGGTCTCGGTTGTTGCCCAAAATTCCTGTAATCGCTCCACCGTAAGGGTCGAGTGCAGAAGGGGAATTGTGGGTTTCGACTTTGAAGACAAAGTGGGTGTTTTCATTCACCTTCACGACTCCTGCATTGTCCGTAAAAACTTTGACCAACCAATCGTTCTTTTTTGCCGCCAAACTTTCGGCTACCTTGTCGGTCGCACCTTTGATGAAGGTTTTGAAGAGGGATTTGATGGTTTTGGTTTCGCCTGTTTCGTGGTTGGTATATTCGATTATGGCGTTGAATTCCTTGTGTTTGCAGTGTTCGCTCCAAGTCTGCGCCAATACCTCCAACTCACAATCGGTTGGCTTCAATGGCAAGCCCTTTTCTTTGCGAATTGCTTGTGTTTCAGGTGCATTGTAGTGGTCTTGAATGGCTTTCATTTCCTCCAAATTCAAAGCCAAAACCATGCGCTTCGACAAGTCTATCAAATCTTCATCCGACAAATCCAAGTCAATGGTATTCGTGGTTGAATCGACTGCAATCTGTACTTTGGGAACGTACAAATCTTTGGGCTGTGGGAAATTTTTCCCCGCTGCAAGGCTGCCGTATTGGAAATGATTGATTAGTTTATTGCCCAACAAATCGGCTGCAATGGTTTGCAGTTCTTCGATAGAAAGGGCTTTTTCGATGTAGTAAATGTCTTGACTGTAAATGTGTTGGGTATTCACATCCAAATCTAAATTGCGGAAGTCGACCAATGCTTTCTGAGCAGAAGTGCCTTCATCATCGGTGACACCTGGCAGTTTGGCGACTGCAATAAAAGACTGAAAACCATCTCCTTTCCACAATTCTTGGATGTAGGTTTCATTCATGATTTCATCCGTCAAGCACTTTCCTGCAAAATCTTGCAGTGCCTCTGGGTCCATTGGGTAATCGACTGCAAAAACTTTGCTGCTCTTGACCGTGCCTGTGTTGATACCCAAAAAGTCTTCGGAATTTTTTTGGACGTGTTCGCCTTTGGTGTCTCGAATGTGGGATTGAAGGGTAAGCTGTATAAATTGATAGCTCATAAGCGGTAAATCAATGTTTTGGTTTTGAAGCCGCAAAGATAGGAGTTTGTTTTTGGAATTGAAGCTGCAAAGGTTAAGTGTTTGGTTTTGAAGGAAAATTTTAAATACGGATTGTGTATTTTATTTTGTGTTATGGATTAATTGAAGTATTTTTGAAGTTTGTGGGGATTCTTTAAATTTTATACTTATGAAACGACTTTTGCTTTTTGTAACTTTTTTGTTGGCTTTGGTTTCTTGTAAAAAGGAGGAAAGTCCTCCAAGGGTTGTTTTTGAGTTAGGAAAATGTTTTAATGGAACTGTTCCTGGTAATTTTACAATGGAACATGATGATTCCAATTTTGATGACAGTCTATATTGTGGTAATATTTTCTCAAATACGCACTTTCCATTGTCAGATGAAGCTTGTGAATGGCTTTCTAACTATTGCTGCGAAGATAATAAGGAGTTTTCATACATAAATGAACTGGGTGAAAAAGCATCTCTTTTTGTAGATGAGAGAAAACCAGTATTGATGAGAGTTCCAACTGATACTTCGTTTGAAAATCAACCAGATAAAAAGATGACTTACTATCATTACTTTGAAATGGCTGATGTATGGTTACAGTCCTCTTTGTCAGACAAAATTCTTTCGTTAGAGATTTGGCCCGATTATGAAGATATTTTGTCTGAAAATCCAAAATTAGGGGCACATATGCGGGTTAATCAAATTTCCTCCAGTGCTTTTACTATTGACACAATTCAAAATAATGGTGGTGGTAGAAGAGGCGGTAATCTTGGAGGAGGAGAATTCATCCAACTTATTATACCCATAGACCAATCAAATATTAGCAGACCTTTCCTCTACGAGTACCAATACCTCCCCGAAATCGAAATCCTCGGAAAAACTTTTTTTGAAGTCTATACACACGAAGAAGATTTGAAGGGCTTTTACACCAAAATTTACTACAACAAGGAGTATGGAATTGTCAGTTTTGTGGATGAAACGGGTGTTCAGTGGAGGGTTGATATGTGATTTTTAAACTTGTAATCATACACTTATGAAATATTTATTACTTTTTGCAGTTTTTTTGTTGGTTTTGGTTTCTTGTAAAAAGGAAGAGAATGCTCCAATTCGCAATCACGAGTTTGGGAACTGTTTGAAGGATGAAGAACCACTTTATTTTGAAGAATGTATTCTACCTGAATCAGACTCTATTGAATATTGTGAAATAATTTATCCAAATGCTATTTTACCATTGAGTAATGTTGCGAGCGATTTGCTTCCCTATTATTGTTGTGAGATTGGAGACAAAATTCCATTCATAAATCAAATGAATGAATCTGTGGATTTTTCAATTTCAGCAAAATTGCGTAGACCATTATCAGTAAATCAGTTAGAAGACTGTGAATTAGACCCTACTCTTAAAAAAATCAATTGTGTTAATTATGAATCGGTGTGGTTTCAAATTGATTCAGATTTGACCGATAGTGGAATTGTGTTGTACTTACTACCAACTTATGTAAACGAGTTTCTAAAGTTTCAAGAATTAGGAGAACATTTGATAATATTTAACCGCTTTGTAAGAGGAATTCAAAGAGACCTTTTCATTATTCCAGCAGATTTGAACAATTTAAACAGTTCTCTATCTTATAACTTTCAATACCTCCCCGAAATCGAAATCCTCGGAAAAACCTATTTTGAAGTCTATACACACGAAGAAGATTTGAAGGGTTTTTACACCAAGATTTACTACAACAAGGAGTTTGGAATTGTCAGTTTTGTGGATGAAACGGGCGTTCAGTGGAGGCTGGACATGTGATTTTCAAATTCGTAATCATGCACTTATGAAATATCTATTACTTTTTGTGGCTTTCTTGTTGGTTTTTATTTCTTGTAAAAAGGAGGGAAATTCTCCAATTCGGAATCATGAGTTTGGGAATTGTTTGAAGGATGAAGAACCTATTGATTTTACTTTGACCAGTTGCAATTTAAGAGAATTAGATACTCTCCAATATTGTGAACTAATTACTTCTACTTCTTATTTCCCATTGAGTGAAGAAGCAGGGGATTTACTTCCTTATTATTGTTGTGAACAAGGAGATACAATTCTCTTTGTAAATGCACAAGGAGAAACGACCAATCTTTCTATTTTTCATAAAGGTCGTGGTAAGTTATTTGTACAGCCAACAACAAAGTGTGAACAGGATTCCAGCAAAATGAAATTGCGTTGTGTTAATTTTGAAACTGATAGGTATTTCTATAACAACTCTCTTATCGGAACAGAGACTTTCTGTAAGTATTTGGCCTAATTTTTCAAATGTAAGCGATTCTCTGACTCCTTCAATTCCATGGAATCTGAATTTTTCAAGTTTAGGAGAAATACTGAGAATTACTAACGTTATAGATAAACCAATTCAGCCTAATAGTTCATTTTCTTTGCCCTTCGGTACGATAAATACTCAGTCTTTCCCTTACGATTTCCAATACCTCCCCGAAATCGAAATCCTCGGAAAAACTTTTTTTGAAGTCTATACGCATGAAGAAGATTTGAAGGGATTCTATACCAAAATTTACTACAACAAAGAATTTGGAATTGTCAGTTTTGTGGATGAAACGGGAATGCAATGGAGGGTCGATTGGGAATAAATGAAAGTCTGCAATGCAACTTTCCCTTTGCAGTTTTTGTTAAAATCCCAATTGAAGCATTTAAAAAACAATAGTATGGATACTTTAATCATCAGTGTTTCCAAACAAGGAAAAGGAGTGAATTTCGCATTAGATTATCTTTCAAAAGAGAAGTTGCTACAACACTTTCCAGAGGCAACATTTTTAAGTACTACGCTACAAGTACCTTTTGGAGAAGAAATAAAGGATAGTTTGGAGCCTTACAAAGAAATGGTAGTTCAACATATAGTTCCTCTCTTAACGGGCTTATCCTATGAAAAACTCAAACAGATTCACACTTTGCTGTTCATTCAACCTTCAACAGAAAAAGTGTATTTAAAAGCAATACAACAACCACAAAATGAATTCGAACAAGTTTAATTTATATTTGGGTCAAGCAGGACAATTGTTTGCCATGTCCGAATTTTTGGCAAGAGGATGGAATGTGGCAGTGCCAGAAGTTGATGTTGGAGATGATATGTTTGTAGTTAGAGACAAAGATGGAATTTTTCAAAGAGTACAAGTAAAAACTGGAACAGGAAAAATTAAAAGTAAAAGTTTCAGCACTCAATTCAGCCTTAACTTTTCTCAACTTGTCACTCCTATTTCGCCTGAACTATACTATTGTCCTTGCCCAATTATAACATGAAGGACATGTATAAACAAAAACTCGGTTTCACTACTATCATGCGTGAAACCGAGTTCTATATTTATTTGATTATAAAACGATTGTATTACGACGGCTTGTTCAATTTGACGCTCAACACTAAATTTCCTTTTACATATTTAGTGGCAACGCCTCCTCGTGTATTGGCATTTGGAGGAAGTCTGAAGGCATGGCTAAAAGAAGAAGTCCCTTTAGCACCTACTTTTGGTGAAATACTGACATTCAAGTAATATTTGTCAGTATTGATTCGAATATTCTTCTGAGCAATACCTTTCACTGCAATGTGTACTTCAAAAAAGTCATCGTTGGTACTAACGAAAACGTCTTCTACCGTATCCTGAGCAGGTATAAGCACTTCTGAGTCGGTAGTAGTATCAGTGCTGTCGTCATCCATGTAGTCGTATTCATCATCTTTGTATTTCTGACTTACATTGGTTGCGGGAGCATGAATATTGTATTGTTCCAACTCCTCTTGGTCGTAATAGTTTTCTTCGTTGAATTGCATAATGATAGTATTTGAGCTTAAAAAAATGAGCAATGTTTTTGAAAGTTGAATAATAGACACCGATTTTAAAATTGGTCACTATTTTTTCTAAAAAAAGTTGTTCATTTTTTTTTGGAGTTAAAAATTGTGACCAAAACACAATAAATAGTCTATAATAGTATTTTTAGCAAGAGGTAATTCTCTTAATTCATTAAACAAACTTATAATCCTAAGTAAAGATGGAAGTTAATAAAAAATTTGTCCGATACAGCGATGCCGACTTAGCGGAGTTCAAACAAATCATTGAAGCCAAAATTGAGAAGGCAAGGGAAGAATTGAAGTATGCCAAAGAGCAACTAATCGAATTGAACGAAGAAAATGATCCTTCTAAATTGGGTGATTTTGAAAGTGGTTCTACCCATAGTGAGCGAGAATACTTGAGCCAGATTATGGAAAGACAACAGAAATTTATTCAAAGTTTAGACCATGCACTGCTACGAATTGCCAACAAGACGTATGGAGTTTGTAAGGTAACAGGTGAACTGATTGACAAACGACGATTGAAGTTGGTGCCTCATACTACTTTGAGCATCAATGCTAAACAGTAACATGTTTCTATTGCGAAATTGTACGATGGGGTCATTTTTCCATCGTACAATTTCACATTTATCCTCTCATTATCTCCAAATCATCTTGGTTTTTTGCCAGTATCGTATAAGTCATTTTAAGCTGTTTCACCTCAGCAGCAACATTGGCATCAGGACGAATATTCAGCGTATTCAGAACATGAATCCAAGAAAGCAACTCTGCCGTTGCAGGTTTTTTCCGAAGTTTTTTGGCACGTAAGTCTTCAAAATGTTCAATTGCAGCATCCAACATTTCGTTTCTAAAAGTTTCATTCAATGCGACTCTGCTATTCACAATCTGCTTCAACAAAGCCGTATTGGGAAAAGGAATGTGGTAAAATATACAACGCCGAAGAAAAGCATCGGGTAGATTTTTTTCTGAATTGCTGGTAATCAATACAATCGGACGGTTCGCCTCTTTTGTCTGATATTCCTTACCTGTTTCCCTAATTCTAAATGCCATGTTTTCCAACTCATTCAATACATCGTTGGGAAAATCACGAGGAGCCTTGTCTATTTCATCTATCAACACTACAGAACGCATATCCGCAGAATTGATAATCGCCTGACCCAATGCGTTGAGTTCGATATAATCGTTGGTGTCCACATTGTTTTTTTCCTTCAATTGTGCATCGTGAAAATGCCGAAGAGAATCGTAGCGGTAAAAAAGATCCTTTGCCGTTGAAGTCGTTTTCGTATAAAACTTCAACAAAGGAACTCCCAATTGATAAGCAATACTGCTTGCCAATTGCGTTTTTCCCGTTCCTGGCTCACCCGTCAATAATAGCGGCTGCCCTAATGCCAATGCCACATTCACCGCATCTGTCAAAGGTTGAGAAGCAATGTATCCCTTTGGCGAGTCAATGCCCTTTATTTTCACATAAGGAGGCAATTGTAAGCTTCGCTCTGTTAAGGTTTGCCCATTGTTATTGTAAAGTTGAAAATTTGCCATTTTTAGACGCTGTGTTTGGGTGTTGAGGTATTTATATTTTGAAGCACTTTGGACTTTGGACGAAAGAAGTAAGAAGCAGGAAGTAAGATGTAAAGATTTGGTAATCAAAGATTTGCTTGCTTTTGTTGTTTAGTCGTAAATTATTCATTATCAATTGATTAATGTCTAACTTCTCGCATCTCTGCTCCCTCGTCCAAAGTCTAAAAGCACTATTGCCTTTTGGTAATAAAACACTATTTTTAAAAGCAGAATAACTGCTTGATTATAAGCTCTATTCGTAGCCAAATATCTTCATAAAAGGACTAAAATGGGTGACTGTGAAAATTACATCAACTCTTCATTTTACAACTTTTCCATCACACATTTTACTTTCACAGTCACACAATTTCACCAATTTAAGCTACTACTTCTTCCATTGCTTTGAAAATCAACTGGTCTCTTCCTGGGCCTGTCGAAAGTATGGCAACTGGAACTTGCAGTTGTTCTTCAATATAATCGATATATGTTTGCAGTTTAGCAGGCAATTGTTCAAACGTTTCCAAATCATCCAAACTTGACTGCCAACCTTCAAAAGCGTGATAGACAGGCTCTATTTTGTGTTTGGTAAGGTCAAAAGGCAGGTGATTTTGTAGTGTTCCATCCACCAAATATTGCTCACACACTTCAATGCTTTCAAACTCCGACAAAATATCTACTTTGGTCATCACCAATTTGGTTACACCATTGAGCATGATGGCATATCGAAGGGCTGGTAAATCAATCCATCCACAACGGCGAGGGCGACCTGTTGTAGCTCCAAATTCACCTCCAATGCGTCGAATCTCTTCTCCTACTTCATCTTCCAACTCCGAAGGAAATGGACCCGCTCCCACTCGTGTACAATAAGCTTTGGTAATTCCTATGACCTCTTTGATATGTTGTGGTGCTACTCCCAAGCCATTGCAGACACCTGCGGTAATGGTATTGGACGAGGTGACATAAGGATACGTTCCAAAATCTATGTCCAACATGCTACCTTGCGCACCTTCTGCCAATACTTCTTTTCCTTCCTTCAAAAATTGATTGACAAAATATTCTCCTTCAACGAGTTCAAAAGAACGCATCACCTCAATTCCCTCTCGCCACTCTTCTTCCATTTCCTTCAAATCGTAGTTGAAATCATATAATCTCGACAAAAGTTCTTCGTGTTTTGCCTTCAATTTTTGGTAGCGTTCTTCAAAATCGGGTAAGGTAATATCGCCTATTCGCAAACCATTTCGACCGATTTTGTCCATATAAGTCGGTGAAATTCCCCGCAAAGTAGAACCAATTTTTGCTTTTCCTTTGGCGGCTTCTGAAGCAGCATCGAGAATTTTGTGGGTAGGTATGGTGAGGTGCGCTTTTTTCGCTAAAACGAGTTTTTGGCGAATATCAGTGCCAAAAGCAGTAATCTGTTCGACCTCTTTTTTGAAGGCAACTGGGTCTATGACCATGCCATTTCCTATCAAATTAAGAGGGCGTTCGTGAAATACACCAGAAGGAATATTGTGTAAAACTATTTTCTTTCCATTTATATATAGCGTATGTCCTGCATTTGCACCTCCTTGAAATCGTGCAATCAAATCGTAATTGTTGGCAAGGTAATCTACTATCTTTCCCTTACCTTCATCTCCCCATTGGAGTCCTAACAATACATCTACTGACATAATTATTATAGTGTTTTTGGTAAATGGTGAAATTAGGGAAATTGTGGGGGATTTTAAAATGAAGGGAGGTTAATTTTGGGTTAATATTTTTCTCATTTCCTTCTATTTTTATAGAAAACAAATGAGCTTTTGGGGCAAAAAAAATGTGGTTATTGATTCACGAATAATTTTTTTCTGAATCAATAACCACATTTGGTCCAAGACACCATTTGTCTATTGCAATGAATCCAACTAAACCATCAAAGCAGCCAAACCTTCCTCTACGCTAGCAACTATCGTAAAAATAGAATTCAACTTTGTGATAATCAAGAGCTTGTTAAGATGTTCAGGAATACCTGCTAAGATAAGTTCTCCTCCCGAATTGCGAGCCTTTGTGAGCAAAGTAAGCAAGACAGAAAGACCAGTGCTGTTGATATGTTTAAGTTTGGTCACATCAACAACAAAAAGATTAATCCCTTCTTCAACATACACCTCTAATTCATTGATTAAATCAACCAATCGGTCTTTGCTGATTAAGTTTCCTTCAAAATAAATAATCAAAGCTTGTTCAACAACATTTATTTGGTATTTCATGATTTTACTCTTTAGTTCAGTTCAATAATCTTGTTATATCTGCTTGGCTTTCATCTTTGACTTCCATACTAATAAAATGTTTAGCAGTTGGAGCGTAATATAGACAATTATCTCAAAAATGGCTTATCAAACACACAAATATTGAATGTTTGCTGACGAATCGAAACAAATCGCCTTACATAGCTTCAATAATACCTAAAAAACTATCTGCTTCAAGTGCTGCCCCTCCAATCAATCCACCATCTACATTTGGCTTAGAAAACAAGGCTGCGGCATTACTCGGTTTGCAGCTGCCTCCATACAATATCGTCATGGCATCAGCTGTCTCTTGATTGTATTGTTTTGCTAGTAATTGACGGATAAAAGCGTGCATTTCTTCCGCTTGTTCAGGACTCGCCGTTACGCCCGTGCCAATAGCCCATACAGGTTCATAGGCAATTACCACATTTTGCAGTTGAGTGGGAGAAAGGTGAAAAAGTGCGGTAGAAATTTGCTCTTTGACCAAATCGAAGTAAGCCCCAGTTTCTCGAACAGCCAATTGTTCTCCACAACAATAAATTACCTTCAAATCGTATGCCAATGCTTTGTCCGTTTTTTCTTTGATCAATTCGTCTGTTTCTCCAAAATAACTTCTTCTTTCGGAATGACCCAATATAACATATTGAATATCTAAGGATTGCAGCATAAGTGCAGAAATTTCACCTGTATAAGCTCCTGCATCATTTTGGTGACAATTCTGAGCCCCCACTTGTAATTTTGAATTTTTCGTGCCATTTTGCACAACGCTCAAAAACAAGGAAGGTGGACAAACAATCACTTGTTTGTAGTCATTCAGTTCCACATTTTGTAAACCTTCTGCAATGGCTTGAGTCAATTCCACCGCTTCCTGAGCGGTTTTATTCATTTTCCAATTACCTGCTACTATTTTTGCTCTCATCTTTGTAAGTTATGTTTTGCTTGAGTATTATTTTTTTGAAATTTGAGTTTGAAGTTTACAATTCTTTCCTATGCAAGGTAGTTTCTTCAAAAATGGTTTTCAATACCTCTTCCTCCAATTTTGAAAACAACAAACCTCTTCGTTCATAAACCCTTTTTGCTGTTTCTATTGCTTTGTCAATTTTATGGGTAGTAAATCCTTCACTTCCTCCCCACGCAAAAGAGGGAATGAACTTTGAAGGAAAACCACTTCCAAATATATTGGATGCAACTCCGACTACTGTACCTGTATTGAACATTGTATTGATGCCACTTTTGGAGTGATCTCCCATCATTAAGCCACAAAACTGCTGGCCTGTTGGCATAAAATCACCTTGTGGATAGTTCCATATTTGCACCTCACTGTAATTGTTCTTCAAGTTAGACGTATTCGTATCAGCTCCCAAATTGCACCAAGCACCTAGAACCGAATTGCCTAAAAACCCATCATGACCCTTATTGGAGTATCCCCAAATCACAGAATTACTGACTTCTCCTCCTATTTTTGAGTAAGGACCAATCGTTGTAGCACCATATATTTTTGCTCCCATTTTCACCTGTCCATGTTCACAAAGTGCAAATGGTCCTCGAATCAAACTTCCTTCCATCACCGTAGCCTCTTTGCCAATGTAAATAGGCCCACCTTCAGCATTCAAAAAAGCACCTTGTATGCTTGCTCCTTCTTCAACAAATATATTGTTGCGATTGATAATCGTATTGGTAGCACTCAAATTCTCGCTCGTTCTATTGTAAGTAAGTACTTCAAAATCATGCTGAATAGCTTCTGCATTGTAGATGAAAATATCCCATAGGTTATTTATTTTTCTGTATGGGGCTTTCGGAGCTTGACTGGGAAAAGAACTGACCAACGGAACTTGTTCATTCGTACTTCTGTGTAAAATATGTGGATGAGATCGAATGCTTTTTGCTGCAATGATTATTTCTTCATCTATAATAATTTCATTTTCAGGGAGATTATTAATTTGTTCCAACAATTGTTTGTTGGGCAATACCGAAGAATTGATATAGACATTGGAGTTGTCTTTGTCCCAATTCATCGGAAACAGGGTCTGCAAATAAGGTGCTGTTAATATTGAAGTTGGTTGATTCAATGCTTGTTCCCATTTTTGGCGAATCGTCAATATTCCAATTCGCAGGTCCGCAATGGGTCGAGTATATGTGAGGGGAAGTAAGTCTCTGCGAGTAGTATCGTCAAATAAAATGTAATTACTCATGAGCAGTATCTTGCAGAAAAAAAAAGTTAGAGAATGTTATCTTATTATTAATACTTGATTATCTAACAACTAAATCTTTGCAGGAAAAAGTTGAAGCCATATACAAGCAAAAAAGCCCCGATATCGAATCGAGGCTTTTTTGATAAACTATTATTCTATCATACAAAAAAGTAATAATAATAGTCTATTCTGCCTTTTTCTTGTTGAATTTGGCATATTTCTTTTGGAATTTCTCAATTCTACCAGCCGTATCAATAAATTTCATTTGACCAGTGAAAAACGGATGTGAAGCACTGGATATTTCCAGTTTCACCAATGGGTATTCTTTGCCATCTTCCCAAACAATCGTATCTTTAGTTTCGGTTGTGGAACGTGACAAGAAAGAAAAGTCGCAAGAGAAGTCTTTGAAGACAACAAATCGATAGTTTTTAGGATGTATCTCTTTATTCATTGTTTTATTGCTTTTATTTTTCGAGCCGCAAATTTACAAAAAAAAATGGTTTTTGTAGCATCTGGGGAATTATTTTGAGAAAAAATACCTTATTGAGTCAGAGAGTTTAAATTAACAGAGGGATAAAGGTAATTATTTAAGGCAATAATATAATCCTTTAAAGTTTAAAGTTCAATGATAAAATAGTTTAGTGTCATCATCAAAATAAATTTTTACCATGAAAAAATGGAGAAGATTCAACGGCGAACCAATCTTGGAACTGAAAAAAACCGTTGAACAAACAATTATTAGAGAAAAAAAGGCTGGTAACAAGCTGAAAGTCTGCATTGGTTCCGACTCGCAAGTACGAGGTGGAACTGTTGAGTTTGCCACTGTTATTGTGTTCTTGCGAGAAAAAAGAGGAGGTTTTATGTTCATTCACAACGAAAATAAAACCCAAGATATGTCCTTGAAGGAAAGAATGTTGCTTGAGGTTGCCATGTCTATTGAAATTGCTTACAGCCTTTGTGACCTTTTAGATGCCTATGATGTTGATTTGGAGGTTCACGCCGACATCAATACCAATCCTCACTTTGAATCCAACGTAGCTTTGAAAGAAGCTATGGGTTATATCTTAGGGATGGGTTTTGCCTTCAAGGCCAAACCAGATGCTTTTGCCAGCTCTGTTTGTGCTGATAAAATGGTGTAAATAATTCAACTAACAATGCTTAGAATTACCTAACTGTTTTTGGAAACAGTTGGGTAGTTCTGGCATTTTTTAACCCAACTTGTTCAAAAATGTCGGAAACAAAATACTACTTAGCCCAAATCAACATTGCAGAAGCACTTGGCCCTTTAGATAGCGAAGTGATGTCGGGTTTTGTGAATGGTTTGGACCGCATTAACTCTTTGGCAGAAACAAGCGAGGGATTTGTTTGGCGGTTGAAGGATGATTCGGGCGATGCAACGGACATACAGGCTTTTGACAATCCGCTGATTATAGTAAATCTATCGCTTTGGGAAGATTTGGATAGTTTGAAAGCGTTCACCTTTCAATCCGCACATGTTGAGTTTTTGAGAAACCGTAGGGAGTGGTTCAAAAAAATGGACGAGCCTCCTTATGTGCTTTGGTGGATTCCTGAGGGAACTGTTCCGAGTGTTAAGAATGGTAAAAAGGCATTGAAGCATTTGGCAGAAAATGGGCCTACGGAAGCGGCTTTTGATTTTAAGAAGTGGTTTGATGCGCCAAAGTAGAGTAGTTCCTTCCTTCCAATTAAGCAAAACTTTGTAAACGGTCGGAGACCTTGACAAAAGATGAGCCTCTCTGTTTCAAATGTTTGCGAACCCGTTGGATGTCGTCAAGTTTTCACTATCCAATTTAAATAAACGAAAATTCACTGTCGTTTTAAAAACACGGCGACATTTGAGTGACACCTACTCCAATTCCTTCGGCAATACCAACAATCCATCCATCAATACCATATCTTATTTTTTATGGTTCTGTGACAATTTTTGTGGAAGCAATAAAGACTTCGGAAGTTTCATTTTATAAGAAGTTAATTTTTAGCGAAATAGTTTTTTGATTTTGTAAGCGGCAAACTTCCGAAGTCTCAAATCACAGATTTTGTCAAAGAACCTTTTTTATTAAGTTCCAGAAATTGTGGTCAATAAAGAAAACTCCCTCCTTCAAAAATCCATTTTTGTACTTTTGCCGTAAATCAATTTATGACTCAAGTATAATTTTAAGCTATTCCTTTTATGATGATATTTCGCTAAAAATTATTTCTATTCGTAGCCCATGAATTAATTCATGGGCTACGAATGTGGTTTCTAATCAAGCGGTTATTGTGCTTTTAAAAATAGTGTTTTGTCACCAAAAAGAGAATAAATATGATAAGAAATTTTGTTCCTTTTTTAGTATCTATTTATTTAAAAATCAAATTAGTAGGAAAAAGAGTTTTCTAAATTGGTATTCCTCGTTTCTCTCAAATGTCTCTCCAAAGACGGTTCCAAACCAGAAAGAGAAATACCTTTGACACAACAACACAAAATCAAATATAAAATTTTTATATGACCCCAAAGGCCAACACAGCCCTACTCTTTTTTTCTCGAACCGC
The DNA here is from genome assembly GCA_041392475.1 of Chitinophagales bacterium. Taxonomy (NCBI): domain Bacteria; kingdom Pseudomonadati; phylum Bacteroidota; class Chitinophagia; order Chitinophagales; species Chitinophagales bacterium. Next base: position 1,520,923 of record JAWKLZ010000003.1, read on the forward strand.
CATAGACGAAGTGACGGTCAAAACTTTCAACAACCATGTTGGGAGAAAAGGGAATATGGTCATATCCCAATGCCTTATTCGACAGAGCATTGACACCCTTCAAAAAACCAATCTACCTCTCCTAAGTTCCTACAGTTCAGAGCAAATCGGTGATTCCTTTGGTGAACGCCTCGCCAATGCCATAGAATCCGTCTATGCCAAAGGCTATAATAAAGTAATTGTGATTGGCAACGATTGTCCCTTTATCAGTTCCGATTTACTATTGAAGGTCAGTCAAAAACTTGAAAACGAAAAACTGGTTTTGGGGCCAGCTACGGATGGAGGCGTATATTTGATAGGCATTGCCAAATGCGCCTACAACCGCCAAAAATTCACAGACCTATCTTGGCAAGAAAACAAGCTACAAAGCGATTGGCAAAATTACGCCAATTCCGTATCCATCAGCATCAATTGGCTCGAAAGATATTTTGACATTGACCAAGCTGCTGACTTCCAAAAACTAATGGATGCACTGCCCTTTCACAGCCCCCTGCGAAAGCGATTCACTAGCATCCTTGCATCTGTTTCAAATCCAGTGGCTTTTGAAGCAAATACATCCCACAAAACCGTACATACCTCCAGTCTCTCCCTCCGAGCACCTTAATCCATTACCACACAGCACATATTTCTCTTTTTCGCTCATGGATATTTTTAGTGGAGCGGTTAAATACTTTTGAAGTTTCCTTTTGAGAGTGTTCTGATTTTCAAACATCCCATATCTTTCAGAATAAACTTCAAAAGTTTCATCCCTCTAAAACCTTCGATGAATCCTCTTTTTTTGTCGTTCTGTGAGAATTCTGTTGGCAACGTCAACCCATACAGTTTTTGGTCAGATACATCAAAAAAAGCTCAAAAGTTCTCCGATAAAAAATCGAAACAGTTCACAATCTCGTAAGTCGCTTTATTCAATTTTTTCAAAAATTTCGCCCTACCATACATAGTGCCTTCCCTTTGGGAGGTCTGGGGAGGGTAGAATGGTTCAAAAAATACACACATGAAAAAAACCTACATAGTCATCCTCTGCTTGCTCTACACAAGCTCAATAACCGCACAAACCACCAGTATAAGCGGCAGCGTCAAAGACATCAAAAACAGTGAAGTCCTAACAGGCGCAAGCATCGTAGAAAAAGGTACAACCAACGGCACCACTGCCGACTCCAATGGACAATACACATTGCAGGTATCAGAAGGAGCAACCCTGGTTTTCAGCTTTGTCGGTTATACCACACAAGAACAAAAAATCAATGGACGCAGCGAAATCAATATTTCATTGGCTGCCGATGAAGCCCTATTAGGCGAAGTTATGGTAACAGCCCTCAATCTCAACCGAAGCTCCAGATCTTTAGGCTATACGGTACAGCAGCTTGATTCAAAGGAAGTTTCGGAAGTCAAATCCCCCAACTTTGTAGACAACCTTGCAGGGCGAGTTGCAGGAATTTCGGTCACACAAGGCGCAACAGGCGTAGGCTCAACCTCCAAAATCACTATTCGAGGAGAAGCCTCTTTCACCAACAACAACCCGCTCTTTGTCGTGGACGGCGTACTCATTAACAACAGCACCAACCTCAATTTCACCAATGCCGCAGCCGCAGGATTCCAAGAAGTCGACTTCGGAAATGGCGGCATGGAAATCAGTCAAGACGACATCGCATCTGTCAATGTCCTCAAAGGTCCAAGCGCAGCCGCACTCTACGGCACAAGGGCTGCAAATGGTGTGGTCATCGTCACCACCAAAGACGGCTCAAAAACCAAAGGCTTAGGCATCAGCTTCAATTCCACCACCTTTATAGACCGTCCCTTCCAATTGCCCGAATTTCAAAATCAATACGGTCAGGGCAATTCAGGGCAATTTGAATTTGTAGATGGTTTAGGAGCAGGGATTAACGACAACATCACCTACAGCTGGGGGCCCGCACTTAACCAAGGATTGTTGATCCCTCAGTTCGATAGCCCTGTCACTTTGCCCGATGGGAGAGTTGTCAGAGGGGGCGATGTGGCAGTACATGGTGGAGCAGAAATCACTCCTACAGCCTTCAATTCGCACCCCGACAACCTCAAAAATTTCTACGAAACAGGTACAACTAAAATCAACAACATCGCCCTTTCTTCTGCATCCGAAAAAGGAAATTACCGTCTCTCTTTCACCGATTTAAGAAGTGATTCTTATATTCCTGGCGTAAACTTAGACAGAAAAACCGCCGCAGGCAGATTCACATTCACAGCCAATCAACAGCTAAAAATCTCGACCTCCTTTAATTACATCAACTCCCAAAGCGACAACCGCCCCGCCAATGGTTACGGCTCCGAAAACACCAACTACTCCTTAGTCGCATGGGGGCCTCGCTCCCTCAACATCGAAAGCCTCAAAGACTATTGGCAACCCAATTTGGAAAATGTCCAACAATTTTCCTTCAATTATACCTTCTTCGACAATCCCTATTTCATCCTATTAGAAAACAAAAACTCCTTCAATCGAGACCGACTCTTTGGCAGCATTGCGGCAAGTTATCAATTCACCGAAGAGCTCAGCCTCAACCTAGCAAGTGGTATGGACTACTCCAACGAATTGCGAAAATACATACGCCACTTCAGCACCAACCGCTTCAAGCAAGGAGCATATGCCGAACAATCTGTATTTTTCAGGGAAATCAACAGCAATTTTCTCTTGAACTACCAAAAAGACCTAGGCAACTTCAAAGCAGACATTTCACTCGGCGGCAACCGCATGGATCAAACCGCTTCATCCAATCAAACTGAAGCTCTGTCCCTTGCCCAACCAGGTATCTTCAATTTCTCCAATGCCGCATCACCCCTCAATGTCTTCCAATTTGAAGCCCAAAAACGCATCAACAGTTTGTATGGTTTGGCAAAATTTGCCTTCAAAGACTTCCTCTACCTCGACATCACAGGACGAAACGACTGGTCAAGTGCCTTGGCTACGCGTACTTCAATAGCCAACACTTCTTTCTTTTACCCTTCAATATCTGCAAGTTATGTACTCTCTAATACAATGAATTTGCCAAATGTACTTTCCTTCGCCAAACTTCGGGCAAGCTGGGCGCAAGTCGGCAATGACACCGCACCTTATCAAACAGGCAGCGCATTTGTGGCAGGAACTACTTACAACTCACAACCGACCTTCACGACTCAAGACGTAATCGCCAATGCCAATTTGCAGCCCGAACAAACAACTGCCATTGAAGTGGGTGCAGACCTCCGATTCTTAGACGATAGACTTCGATTCGATTTCACCTACTACAATGCCCTCACCGAAAACCAAATCATTTCCTTTCCCGTACCCATTTCATCTGGCTACAATGAGCAAGTTGTCAATGGCGGTGCGGTTCGCTCCAAAGGTGTGGAAATATTGGCAGGTTTGAGTTTGGTGAGAGAAGCAGACTTCAAATGGGATGCTTTCTTCAATTTTAGCCAAAATGTTTCCACAGTTGAATCCTTACCAGAAGGTGCAGAAAAAATCACCTTGGCTTTTTCGAGCGTTTATGACAATGTAAATCAAACAGTTTGGTTTCAGGTCGAAGAAGGCGGCAAGATAGGTGATATGTACGGAACGGGCTATCAACGAAACGAAAATGGTGACTTCATCATTGATGCCAATGGTCGGTATATTGCAGACAATTCCCTTCAAAAGTTGGGCAATTACAACCCCGACTTCTCGCTGGGATTCAGCAATAATCTAAGCTACAAAAATTGGGATTTGGGCTTTTTATTGGACTGGCGACAGGGTGGAATATTGGTTTCCAGAACCTTATCGCTTGCAGCGGTGGGCGGTCAACTGATTGGAACTGCTGACCGACCAGAGGCGGGAATCGTTGCAGGTGGCGTGGTAAATGTAGGTGAAGGCGATAACGTGGTCTGGAGTCCAAATACAACCGCCGTTTCAGCCGAAACTTATTACCGTCAATTTTACGACCGCAACCACGAAGAAAACAATACTTATGATGCGTCTTATTTGAAGTTGCGTCAATTGTCCATCGGCTATCACTTCAATTTACCTCAAAACCGAACCTTGAATATCGCACTGATTGGTAGAAACTTGTATGCTTGGAGTGAAATTCCGCATTTTGACCCCGAACAATTGGCGGTTCAAGGGAATCAGTTTGTAAATGGTGTGGAAGATATGTCTTATCCTTCGAGCCGTAGTTTGGGGATAAAATTGGGGCTGGAATTTTGAGTCAATGTAACCGCCAAATTTACTTTGCTGGTTTGTATAGGGTTTTGAAGTCCACTAGGACTTGAATATCTGTAGAGAAAACCAAGAGATGGTTAGAGAACTCCAGCGGAGTTCAACCCAAGTTGAATAAGCAAATACTTCTGAGGTTCAACTCCGATGGAGTTGGTCATTACTCTTGAACTTCATTTCTACAAATAATTATACTCCTAAGGGATTAATTCATTGAAGTCAAAAAATAAAAACAACAAAAAAATGAAATATTTAATATACATCATCATCCTACTTTCTCTCCTTTCCTGCAACAAGGATTTTGAAGAAATTAACACCAATCCTAATGCCCCAAACGAGGTGCAATCTGGGCTATTGTTGCGGCAAGTGATTTACAATTATGGAGAAGAAATGTCCTATGAAGGCTTTGTAGCAGGTAATCTACTGGGGCAGTATTTCACAATGGTCGACTTCAATCTATTCGACCGCCATAACCTTTCTTCCCCACAATTGGGCGGTAATCCGTGGCCCATCATTTACAGCAATTTGCAGGACAATGAACTGATTTTGCAACAAGCAAGGAACAATCCAAGTCAAGCCGTTTTTGAAGGACCCGCTTTGATATTGAAGGCCTATATGACCGCTGCTTTGACCGATATTTATGGCGATGTGCCTTATTCCGAAGCCCTAAAAGGTTTGGACGGAATTGTGACTCCAACTTATGATTCACAGGAGACGATTTACACAGGCACGAACGGAATTTTGGAGAATTTGGACAAGGGAATTGCAGCGATTGCAGGCTATCAAGGTTCACTGCCTTTGGAAGGTGATATTTTGTTGGGAGGTGATTTGGCGGCTTGGGTTCGGTTTGCGAATTCTTTGAAGGTAAAATATTTGATGCGAATTTCTGGTAAAGCGGACGTTTCGACAACCCTGCAAAGCGTTTATGATTCACGCAATTACATTACCACGAATGAACAAAATGCGACCTTCGATTTTACAGATGGTCGCCCCAACAGTTTCAGAATGCAGCAGCTAAGGGATGGCGACTTTAATCTGTATATCCTCTCCGAAACGATGGAGCAGATTTTGAAGAGCCTAAATGACCCTCGAATCGAAGTGTTTTTTAGACCCATCGGCAACGATGATACGGGTACGCAATACGATGGTTTTTTGAATGGCTTTGACGCTTCTTCTACCTCCATTTCGATTTCGGATTATTCCTTGACGGGAACGATATTTCGAGAGCATACGGGTGATTTGGATGCCAATTTTATGACTGCTTGGGAGACGCATTTTTTGTGGGCGGAAGCTGCCGAAATGGGCTTGATTGTAGCCGATGCACAGGCGCATTACGAAATGGGTGTGAACTTGGCTTTTGACTATTGGCAAACTACAATGCCTGCTGATTATCTCACAGACGCAGCGGCTTACGGCGGCAATGGTGCGAACAAATTGGAGCAAATCATCACTCAAAAATGGATGGCGAATATTATCAATGGCTATGAAGGCTGGATTGAATACCGACGAACTGGGTTTCCTGTTTTGAAGCCGATTGCAGCGAGTCTTAACAATGATTTGATTCCTGTTCGGATGCCTTACCCAACGGATGAAGCGGCTTTGAATCAGGTAAATTACAATGCGGCTACTTCTGATAATCAGAATAGTGTAAATATTGGGGTTTGGTGGGATGTGGATTGAAAAATTCAAAATCAAAGTTCAAACGCAAATTCAATAATAGCATCAGTTTTACTGTAACCACCAAAAAATCAAACAATGACCATAGAACCAATAACCCTTCAATGGGCAACACTTATTGGATTCGGTGCGCTTTTTTTCTGGATTGCGCCTTACTCCAAAACGGTGGAGGAATTTTTTGCGGCTCGCTCGGATGAGGGGAAACAGCCTGGGATATTTATGTTGACGAGTAGTTTGGTGATTTCGTGGATTTTTGCGAAGTCGATTACCAATGCCGCCAATTTGGGACTGGAATTTGGCATTGTTGGAGGAGTGGCGTATGCAGTGTATTATTTTTCGTTTGTGGTGGGCGGTTTGGTGATTTACCAACTTCGGACGAAGGGTGGTTTTAAGAGCATCCACCATTTTTTGGAGAGTCGCTTTGGACGAGAGGCGGTGATGGTTTTTTCTTTGTTGATTGGATTCCGTTTGTTCAATGAGGTCTGGTCGAATACAATGGTGGTCGGAACTTATTTTGGGGTGGCTGGAAGTGGTGGCTATTATGCGGCAATCCTTGTGGTGACTGCTTTGACGCTTGCTTATACGATGAAGGGCGGCTTACGGAGTTCTTTGCTGACGGATGCGATTCAGATGGTGTTTTTTGGAGTCTTGTTGCTGCTATTGCTGGGCTTTATTTTGCCGCATGAGTCGAGTGGGGTGGGAGATTTTCTGGCTTCGGGAACATGGTCGATGGGTATGGGGGTGAATCTGTTTTTGGCTGCTTTGCTGCAAACGTTTAGTTACCCTTTTCACGATCCTGTATTGACGGATAGGGGTTTCATTAGTACGCCCAAGATGACTTTGAAGAGTTATTTGTTGGCAGCAGTGATTGGTTTTTTCTGCATTGTGCTGTTTAGTTTTGTGGGGATTTTTGCTCAGATGCAAGGGTTGAAAGGTCAGGCGGCTGTTGAAGTGGGGAAATTATTGGGAACGGCTGCAATGTTGGCGATGAATTTTATCATGATTACTTCGGCTGCTTCAACTTTGGATTCGACTTTTAGTTCTTTTTCTAAATTAATGGTGATGGATTTGGGGCAGAAAAAACTGAGAACGGTTTCGAGAGGGCGTTTGATGATGGTGGTTTTGGTGATTTTGGGAACTTTACCCGTGTTTATGAATCCCGAAATTTTATCGGCTACAACAGTCAGTGGTACAATGGTGATGGGGCTTGCGCCTGTGTTTTTGCTGTGGAATATGCGGGCTTCTAAGCTCTCGTTTCACTTCTCGATTGGTTTTGGTGTGTTGGTCGGGATTGTTTTGGCGATGGGGGCGTTTCCTGATGCTTTGGTGTTTTCGGAGGGGCGATATGCCGAATTGCTTTGGGCGAATGTGTGGGGATTGATGGGGTGTTTTGGTTTGTTTATAGGGTTCGCAGCCTATGTTAAGGAACGTTGATGCGTTGAAGTTTTTGATAAAAAAAGGGTTCTTTGAACATTTCACCATTCACCCAAAATAATCAAACACCACTGACCGGTAACTCCTTCCTATTGGAATCTCTTGTTTGTTGATTTCTATCATATTGCCCACAATTGCTTCCACTTTGGGTAGCGAAATGATATAGGATTTGTGGATTCGCATGAATTGATGAGGGGGCAAATTGCTTTCCATGTTTTTCATGGTCGAATGGGTGATAATTCGTTTTCCTGTGGACGTGTAAATACTCACATATTCCTTCAAACCTTCAATATACAGTATGTCTTCAAAGCGGACTTTCAGATTTTTGTAGTCCGCTTTCACCATCATGTAGTTTTTGATGGGTTCATTTGAAGTAATAGAATTATTTTGAATTGAAATATCTTTGTTTTGCAAAGTAAATAATGTTTTCGCTTTGTTTACTGCCTTCACAAAACGCTCAAAAGCAATAGGTTTCAATAAGTAATCCAAGACATTGAGTTCGTATCCTTCAATGGCATAGTCAGAATAGGCTGTGGTGAAAATCACCATCGGCGGATGAGGCAGGGTTTTGAGAAGTTCAAGGCCTGTTAAATCGGGCATTTGGATGTCCAAAAAAAGCAAATCAATGGTTTGGTTGCGAAGGACTTCCAATGCTTGAAGGGCATTGCTGCACTTGTCTATCAATTGAAGGGAAGGAATCTTGGAAATATAACTTTCCAACAATTGAAGGGCTAAATATTCATCATCTACGATAAGGCACTGCATAGTTTTATGAAAATATGGATTAAAATAAAATTTTGATACAAGCATAAAATTCGTTTTGCTCGACTCTTTTCTCTGCAACAAATTCATGCTTATTGGGGTACAATAACTGCAATCGTTTTTCGATGTTCTCCAAACCAATACCGCCTTGTTTGTCCTTCTTTTTGGGAGCGGTAGGTAGGCTGTTTCTAACCGTCAATTGAAGGGCTATCTTGTTGATTTCAAGCATACTATTGACCCATGCGGCCTCATTGTCGCCAATATCACCGTGTTTGAAACTATTTTCCAACAAAGGTACCAACAACATCGGTTCTATTAAAATGCCTTGGGTATTGCCGATTACTTCAAAAGAAATATTCTGCTCATTAGGCATTTTAAGGCGTTGTAAATCAATATAGTTTTCGAGATATTGTATTTCTTTTGTAATCATAACTTTAGATTGGTTGCTATCGTAGAGCATATACCGCATCAATTCTGATAACTTCATGATCATGGGCGTTGCTTTGGCCGATTGCATATAAGAAAGTGTGTAAATATTGTTCAGTGTATTGAACAAAAAATGAGGGTTGATTTGTGCCTTCAAAAACTTCAATTCTGCCTCCAATTGCTGGTTTTCCAATTGTTGTCGAAGTTGTATATTCTTATAATAAACGCTGGTGAATTTAAACAGACTACTGATGAGCAATACAACTACAAACGAAATTACTGTTATAGCATAGTGCATATTGGAAAATAAGGCAATGTCTTCGGGCATAGTAGGTACTAAGCGAACCAAAAAATACCCATCAATATAAGTTCTGATGATGCTCATAGTGAATACCAATGCAGACAAAATGGTAAAGTAAAGCACATATTTCCCTCGAAATAAATACTTAGGCAACAGGTAGTAAAAATTGAGATATACCAAACTTGCCATGCAAATAGCAGTGATAATATTCCTCACCAAAAGTGTTTGTATATCTGCAATCCCCATGTAAGCGAAGGTCAGCCATACGGTAATGATAATCCATACCAAGATGTTCAATCCAATTAGCGTGTATTTGTTATTCGTCATGTTTATCGACATCCATTTTTGTTGTGCAATCTAAAGGTTTTTAAAGAAATGGGCTAATTAATTCAACAACAAACCCATTGGTAGTGACCAACGGTTGCTTTTCTTCAATGTTCGGACTTTTACTTGATTTTTGCAGTTGGTTGAAGGTATCCTGTTCTTGGTCGAAAAGATTAGCAGGAGCTGCAATTGACCAATATATTTGCTACCGAACACAACAATGAACGTTGTGGACAACATTTTTTTAAACCTTAAACCTTTTTAATTATGCGTAATGTAAAAATCAAGTCATTATTCGTAGCTCTTATTTTGTTGTTGGGAATCAGCAGCCCTTCTATACAAGCACAACCTAAATTCAACAAAGGTGAGAAAGCCAAAGCCATTGCAGAAAAATTGGCGGAGCGGAAAAATGACATTCAAACCCAAGTTAGTTCCATTGACCCAGCCGAAGTAGAGGCACAAGTTGAAGCCAAATTTGAAGAAATCTTGGCAATGGTCGAAGAAGTGAGTGCCAATTTACACGCCAAAGCAGCCGATTATGTGGCCAACAATTGTGCGGATGTAACCCACAGTGAATCCACCAAAACGGTTTTGATTGACTTTGGCTCAACGCCTTGTGTGGGGTCAGATGGTAGAACAAGAAGTGGTAGTTTGTCAATTCAATACATTGGTAGTGAGCGAGAATCCAATCAACTAATAAATGTCACCTTCGATGATTATTTCTCCAATGGATATGGCGTGGATGGCAGTATTCAATACAAGTCTATTGGGCGAGACAGCGAAGGTCATCTCAATTTTGCAGTGACAGTCAACAGCGGCACGATTACCCAACCTGATGGCAAAACGGCTACCTTTGTAGCCCAACTTACAAAGGCTTGGGTGAATGGTGAGAATACCGAAAACCCGCTGGATGATGTATTTGAAACGACTGGTACTACTTCTGGGAAACTTTTTGATGGCACTACTTTTCAGACAACTACTACTATACCTTTGCGCTACAAATTGGCTTGTTTGAGTACGGGTTCAGTGTATGCGGTCAGCGGAATTCGTACAATGACTACGGGAGGTGGTGATACTTATATTGTCAATTATGGTGCTGGAATGTGCGATAAGAAAGTGACCGTGACGGTGAATGGCGTACCGCAGACGGTTACTTTACCTTAATTCTTTTAGAAAGCTAATACAATGCCCCTTTTTTCTGGATGAAGAAAAGGGGCATTGTTGTTTTTGGGAAATATTTTCTGTTTAATCCACCTCCAAAACAATCCGATACCTCGGTTTGCCATTCCTCAGTTTTTCCATTGCTTCATTCACCTCCGACATCTTAAATGCCTCCACAATAGGTTCTACTTTGTGACGAGCCGCAAATTCCACCATCTGGCGAATTGCAGTTGGGCTGCCCGTTGGAGAAGCAGAAATAGAGCGTTGTTTGGGCATGAGATTGCCTGCACGCACATTGACTGAACCCGCAACACCCACAATGTGAAAAACACCTTTTGCCTTCAAAGTTTTGAGGTAAGCATTCCAATCCAAATCCGCACTGACCGTATCCAACACCATGTCAAAACGTCCCTGCAATTTCTTCAACGCATCCGCATCGTGTGTACTCACAAAATGATGCGCGCCCAAACTTCGGGCTTCTTCCTCCTTGTCTGGACTCGTTGAAAAAGCCGTCACTTCACAACCCCAAGCCTTCAAAAACGCCAAAGCCAAATGCCCCAAACCTCCAATGCCAATCACTCCAACACTGTGTAAAGGGCTGATGTTGTGCTGCAAAAGGGGATTGAATACAGTGATGCCGCCACAAAAAAGCGGTCCCGCTTTGCTTTCGTCCATACCTTCAGGCAAAGGAAATACCCAAGAAGATTGTGCTTTCACCTTGTCGCCAAAACCGCCATAACGCCCAATAATCGTTGGTTTTACATAGTTGCACAAATTGTGGTTGCCGCTCATACATTCATCACAGGTCAAACAGGAGGCAACATTCCAACCTACTCCCACACTTTGCCCTACTTTTAAATGACGAACAGATGAACCCATTTCGATGATTTTACCCACTATTTCATGACCAGGTACAAAAGGGTAGGAGGTGAAACGCCAATCGTTGTCGAGCATACTCAAATCACTGTGACACAAGCCACAATACTTCACTTCAATGGCGACTTCATCGTGCTTCAATTCGGTCAATTCGTATTCAAAAGGCTTCAATTCACCTTTGGCTTCGTGCGCTGCATAGGCTTGTACTTTCATGTATGTTTGCTTGTTTTGTTTGGTAAAGGAATCCTACAAAAGTAAAAGAAACTTTGGTAAAAATGCCATGTTCCTGTTTTTCTGTTTTTGCCGATTTACCTTTTTCGAGTTTTCCGTTTATCTTACAGAGAGCTATTTCTCTATTCTTCAAAATGCAATTGCTATGAAAACTTTTACACAAACTATTTTTTCTATTTTGTTCGGTGCTTTTTTGTTTTTGATTGTGAATCAAAATGTTAGAGGGCAGTGGGAATTGTTGTTGGGAGAGGAAGGGAAGGATTGGCTATACCAAGACATGAAAGTTACAGAAGATGGTGGTTTGCTATTGATTACCAAAGTAGATAATGATTTCAGATTATTGAAGATAAATATTTTGGGAAAATTAATTTGGAATCGTTCTTTCCACGAATTGAATTTGCCCGATGATGAATTTATCAATCCCAATATTCAATTGCTTCAAAATGGCGAACATTTATTGTTTTACAGCACGGATAGTTTAGAAACCAACAAACGTTTGGCAAGAATGGGGGCTTATGGAGAACCAATATGGGTAAATGATGCGGATTTTTATGGAGAGATAATTGAGCTAAAATCAGGTAATTATTTGCAAGTCACATCCGTAGAAATTGAAGATATTTCGGTAGAAGATGAAAGAGATATAGTCGCAACAGCCTTCAGTCGAGAAGATGGAAGTGTTTTGTGGAAAGAGGTGTATGCAACAGAGGTGGACGAACAAATTTGGAAACGAAAATGGACTTCGGATGGGAATTATATGATTGCAGGGAAAAGCGACCGCCACCATATTTTTACCATGTTATTTTCCGATGAAGGTGAACATATTGGAGGATATACTTATGATTTTGAAGGAGAAAATTTAGATATACCCGAAAATGGGGATGAGCATTTCTTATTCGATATAGAAATAACAAGTGATGAAGGTTTGATTACATTGAGGACTTTTAAAATCCCTAATGAATTCTTTTACTACCCTTATTTGACATTAGAAAAATTTGATAAATTCGGTAATGTTGAATGGAGTAAAACCTATGGAGATGATATCGAAGACAATTACAATGCTTGGGAATCGTCTGGTTTTCGTGTGAGGCAAGATAAGCAAGGGGATTATGTGCTATATGGAGATTTTATTACTGACCTTGAAATACTTCCAAATGTAGGCAGGGTTTCATCTGAAGGTTATTTTTTGTGGGAAAGTGCGTATTATGATTTAATTTATAACGATTGGGTTTATCATTCAAAATCGACATACTTAGAACCTTTGAAAAGTGGTAATTATCTTTTGTTTGGATTTGGCGAAAACTATGTAAACCATCCATCTACTGTTAGTAAAATTCCTTTTGCTGCTAAAATAGATGATTCTGGAAAACTAAAATGGGGAGAGTTTTATGATTTGGGAAAAGGCGAAGACCTATTTTTTGAGCCTAAAACTACTCTGTGCTACGATTCTCAAATTTGTTACACTGCTTCAAGTGTAATAGATTTACATCCCCAAAAAGAGTTTTTGTATATTTTTAGCATCAATGAAAATGGGCTTAGGTATGAAAATTTAGTAAGTGGAGAAATATTTTTAGACTCCAATGAGAATTGTGAAAAAGAAGAAACAGACAAGGGGTTGTATGCAGGTATCGTGGTGACTATTGATTCGCCAGAATTTACTCGATACGCTTACACCGACCTCAATGGCAATTTTTCCGCAGAAATCCCCATCGGCGATTACACCATTTCCTACACCCTCGACAACGATTTGGTCGAACTCGGCTGCGGACAAAATGAATACACCGTCAATTTCACCGAAAACTACGACACCCTCACCAACCTCAATTTCGCCCTGCGCCCCGTTGTAGAATGTCCCAAACTTGAAGTCGAAATCGGCACACCGCTTTTGCGTCGATGCTTCAAAAACACCTACAAAGTTTCGTACTGCAACAAAGGCACATTGGCTGCTGAAGATGCCAAAATCAGTTTAGAATTTCCCGATGCGATGGTTCCGTTGCAGAGCAGTATTCCCGCATTGCAGGAAGGACAGCAGTGGACATTTGACTTGGGAAGAGTCGATATTGGCGAATGTGGCTTTTTTATGGTTACGGATTCCATTTCATGCGAAGCCGAATTGGGCAGCACTTTGTGTTTGAAGTCACGCATTTTGCCCAACGACCCTTGCGAAGCACTAAGTCCGCTTTGGGATGGCAGCAATGTGGAAGTGAGTGGCGATTGTGTAGGTGAAAATGTGCGGTTTACGATGGAGAACATTGGCAGTGGACAAATGAATGAAGAACGGCAATATGTGGTGTATGAAAACAATGTGTTGACCGAAACGGGCAAAATCCAGTTGAAAAACGGTGAAAGGCGGCAATTGTATTTGAACCCCAATGGGCGCAGTCTGCAATTGAAGGTCGAACAAAGTCCCTATTTTCCGAACTCCAATGACGAACCACAGGCTTTTGTGGAGGCTTGCGGAACGGGGAATTTTTCGTATGGCTATATCAACAGCGTAGAACAAAACGACCGACCACCAAGCATTGATATTGACTGCCAAACGATTATTGGCTCTTTTGACCCCAACGACATTCAAGTATCGCCTACGGGAGTGACTGAAAAACACTTCATTGAAGAAAGCACGAAACTGACCTACAAAATTCGCTTTCAAAACACAGGCAACGACACGGCTTTTCGGGTGATGGTGGTGGACACTTTGCCGAGAGAATTGGAAGGCGCAACTTTGAACCTCGGCAGCAGCAGCCACGATTATACCTTTGACATTCTGTTCGGCAATTTATTGGTCTGGACATTCAACGATATTTTGCTGCCCGACAGTACAACCAATGAAGCTGAAAGTCATGGTTTTGTGCAATTTAGCATTTCGCCCAAAGCGGGTTTGGAGATGGGAACGAAGATTGAAAACAAGGCGGATATTTACTTCGACTTCAATGCGCCTGTGGCTACGAATCAGGTGTTCAATACGGTGACGGATGATTTGGAGGTGGATTTTGGTACTCCTTTGAGTTTGAAGGTTACTTTTATTGACTTTGAAGCAGAAGCTTTGGAAAACAACAGCGTGGAAATTAAATGGATATACATCAACTCAGAAAACATCAGTCATTTTGAAGTAGAACGCAGCTCCAATCCCTACATTTTTGAAACCGTACACAAAGTCGAAACACAAAAAGGAGACGAAGAAGCTCATATTTACCAAATTGAAGATGAATACACTGGCACAGAAAACGTGTTGTATTATCGAATCAAGGCAGTAGAGGTGACAGGCAATTACGAGCGCACTTACATCAAAATGGTTTTGTTGGACAGCAAACCCGCAAAATACCAAGTTTGGAGTTCCAATAGAAAACAGATTTTGATAGAATGGCTGGGAGAAAAGGAAGAAAATTATACGATTCAAGTCTTCAACACTGTTGGGCAACACTTATTCGATTTTGAAGTAGATTGGTTCCGTACTATCTTTCCTCATTTAGAATCGAATGTCTATATCTTTCGGATAGTGGATGGAGAGAGAAGGGATATTGAAAGTCAGAAGGTGTTTGTGCGGTAATTCTTCAAAATGCTGAAAGCAAATAATTATAGAAGGTAGTCGAAAAATCCTAATTCCCCCATCTTTTTCGTACCTTTGTGCCCGCTTATTTGCAACATTTGAGCATGGCACTCGTTAGTAGGAGTGAACCATAAATTAGCAATATGTTTATTAAAAAAATGAAATGGATAGGAGTATTGATGGTGACACTTTTGCTGTCATGCCCTTCTTTTGCACAGTATTCGGGTGCTCAACACTCCGAAATAGGACTTTGGTTGGGTACAGGAACGTATTTTGGCGATTTGAATCGCGACTTTAGTTTCAAAAAAACAAAGCCTGCTATTGGCGTATTGTATCGTTTTCACTACAATGAGTATGTCTCATTGAAGGCAGGACTGGGCATGACTTGGTTGGCTCATGCCGATTCTCTTTCTGACAATCCTTTCCAAAAGGCAAGAAATCTCAGCTTCAAAACCTCCATCATTGAAGGTTCTGGACAAATTGATTTGCACTTCAAACGGTTCAGACCTGGCGATGAAAGACATGCTTTTACGCCCTATTTGACCATTGGTTTATCAGCATTCTACTTCAATCCAAAAGCAGAATTTCAGGGCGAAACCTACAATTTGCAGGCATTGGGAACTGAAGGACAGCAAAACAGCGATTTTTCGGGCAGAAAACCCTATAGAAAAGTGCAAATGGCCATTCCGATAGGTGTGGGCATCAAACAGTGGATGAACGGCAATTGGACTTTCTTTTTTGAAGTGAGTTATCGAAATGCTTTGACTGATTATATAGACGATGTAAGTACGACTTATGTTGATCCTTTTTTGCTGGGAGATGGCACGATTGCAGCAGCCTTGGCAGACCGTTCGCTAGAAGTGGGCAGTGTGCGAATTGGAGAAGAAGGAAGACAGCGGGGAGATAGTGTCGGCAATGATGGTTATTTGATGGTCAATGCGGGACTGACTTTTGTTATTTTTAATCGAAAATGTATCACACCGAGGTAGAAAGAAGATGGTAGGATTGGAAAAGGGCCATAAAATCTATTGATACCTTTGACAATCCTACCATTTCAATTATACGATTATTTCAATTTACTCCAATGACTTCTTTCAAAGACAAAATAGACATGGATAGATTGCCCAAACACATTGCCGTAATCATGGACGGCAATGGACGGTGGGCAAAAGAGCGATTTGGTCGAAACCGAGTGTTTGGTCATGCGAAAGGGGTCAAAGCGGTGAGAGAAACAACCGAAGCCTGTGCGGAGTTGGGAATACCTTATCTCACTTTGTATGCATTTTCGACTGAAAACTGGGGGCGACCTGTTGAAGAAGTCGGTGCGCTGATGGATTTGCTGATTAAAACCATTCAGGTTGAAACAAAGCAACTTTACGAGAACAATATCCGTCTTAATGCCATAGGCAATATCTCATCTTTGCCCAAAAGATGCTACGATGGATTGATGGAAGCAATGGAGGTTACAAAAGACAATGCACACATGACTCTGACTTTGGCATTGAGTTACAGCGCAAGGTGGGAAATCACAGAAGCTACTAAGCGTATTGCACAAGATGTGAAAGCAGGTAAATTGGACATTGAAGCGATTGACGAACCATTGATTAGCAGCTATCTAAGCACTTGGAATATTCCTGATCCTGATTTGTTGATTCGCACAAGTGGCGAACAACGCATTAGCAATTATTTACTTTGGCAAGTCGCTTATACCGAATTGTATTTCACGTCAAAATATTGGCCTGAATTTGACAAAGAAGAATTTTACAAAGCCATTTACGATTTTCAGCAACGGGAAAGACGCTATGGCAAGGTTTCACAAGGATGAATGATTGAGTGAATGAATTTTGAATATTCAGTTCCATTCAAAATTCAAAATTCAAAATTGAAATATGAACAGATTATTGACTTTACTTTTACTTTTGGCTGCAATGGTCATTACGATGCCCCTTCAAGCACAAGAAACGATAGATTACCGCACACCGAAAACGTATGAAATTGGTGGTATTACCATCACAGGGACGGAGTATCTCGATGAAAATGTGTTGATTAGTTTTTCGGGGTTGAATGTAGGTGACAAAGTGACGATTCCTGGGGACGATGTGCCGAATGCCATCAAGAAGCTATGGCGACAAGGTTTGTTTGCGGATGTGAAAATATATGCAACACGCATTATCAACGATGTGATTTTCCTCAATATTGACCTCAAAGAAAGGGTGCGCCTCTCCAAATACCGCTTCAAAGGGGTGAAAAAATCCGATGAAGAAAACCTAAAAGAATCGGTTGGCCTAATTCGTGGGCGTATCATCAATCAAAACCTCCTCAACAATGCCAAAAATTCAATCGTAAAATACTACTCCGAAAAGGGCTATCTCAATGTAGATGTAGAAATTACCCAAGAAAAAGATACCCTATTTACCAACCGTGATATGTTGGAATTGAAGATACAGAGAGGAGATAAAGTCAAAATCAACGATGTTTTTATTGCTGGTAACGAAAATGTGAGTGACCGAAAAATCAAGAAGAAAATGAGCGGTACCAAAGAACGCAACCGCTTCAAAACGGGTTTCTTCAAAAAAATCTTCAAAGACATCAACGATAAAAGTATAGGAAATGCATTGGGAAATATCTCTTTATCTCAAACTGCAGATTATATTGATGCCAATGTATTTCGCTTCAAACCATTCAGTTCTTCCAAATTCATTGAGGATGACTTTGAAGATGATAAAAAAGCTATCATTGAATTTTACAACTCCAAAGGTTATCGTGATGCCCGTATTGTGATGGATACTTTGTATTCGGTGGATAAAGATAATGTGGTGGTAGAATTGAAAATTGAAGAAGGCGAACGATATTATTTCAGAGATATAGCTTGGCGAGGAAATAGCAAATATACTGATGTTCAATTGGCTTCAATCTTAGGGATTGAGAAAGGAGATATTTATAATTTAGAGTTGCTGAACAAACGCCTTCAATTGGATCCAAATGGACAGGACATCGGCTCGTTGTATATGGACGATGGTTACTTGTTTTTTCAAATAACACCTTTAGAAAAATCCGTTGAAGGAGATTCTATTGATTTGGTAATCAATGTATATGAAGGCCCACAAGCAACAGTAGATCGCATTATCATCAAAGGAAATACCAAAACCAATGAGCATGTGATTCGCCGAGAATTGCGTTCGGTACCTGGGGCTAAATTTAGCAGAAGTGATTTAATTCGTTCGCAGCGAGAAATTGCGAATTTGGGTTATTTTGATCCCGAACAAATTGGGATTACTCCCCTTCCAGATCCTCAAAAAGGAACAGTAGACATAGAATATAGTGTAGTCGAAAAATCTACCGATCAGTTGGAACTATCAGCAGGTTGGAGTGGAAACAGTGTGGTAGGAAGTTTGGGAGTTGCCTTCAATAACTTTTCTCTAAAAAACATCTTCGATAAAAGTGCATGGCATCCGCTTCCGAGTGGCGATGGACAGCGATTGTCGGTACGTTACCAATCCACAGGTCGCCGTTTCCAAAGTCTAAATTTTTCGTTTACCGAGCCGTGGCTGGGTGGAAAACGCCCAAATGCACTTACTGTGAGTGTGTTCAATTCTCGCTACCGTCAGCTGGATTCCCAAAGTTCTGTATTTGGAGGCTTTAATGGTGGGTTTGCTGATCAAGGAAATATTATTGGTAGTTTGGACATTTCGGGCCTAAGCGTAGGCTTGGGTAGAAGATTGACCTGGCCTGATGATAACTTTAGCTTGCAGGTAGCTCTCAATTACCAACGTTTCAAATTGGACAATTGGCGTTCGTTTCCACAATTTATCATCCAAAATGGATTCATGAACAATGCGAATTTAACAGCCTCTTTGGGACGCTATTCAATTGACAATCCGATTTTCCCACGTATGGGATCTAATATTTCGCTGACCTTACAAGTTACTCCACCCTATTCAGAGTTCAATGACAAAGATTACAGTACGGTGTCTAATGATGAAAGATACAAATGGGCAGAGTACCACAAATGGAAATTCAAAGCAGAATGGTACACCCCTATTGTCGGAAAGTTCGTTTTGAAAACGGCTGTTAAAATGGGCTTGATGGGCTTTTACAACGAAGATATAGGTTATTCTCCATTAGAGCGATTTGAAGTAGGAGGGGATGGTATTGCGAACTTTGACTTATTGTTTGGAAAAGAAATCATTGCTTTAAGAGGATATGAAGTGGAGGATGTTATGGGAGTACGAAATTCGGCTAACACACCCGTAGAAGAACAAGCTGGTTTTCCGTTTTATGCTAAATACACAATGGAGGTTCGTTATCCAATCAGTTTGAATCCAAGTTCTACGATTTATGCACATTCTTTCTTAGAGGGAGGAAATGCATGGAAAAATATCAAGGAATTTAATCCATTAGAAGTTAGAAGAGCTGCTGGAATTGGCCTGCGAATTTTCTTACCCATGTTTGGAACATTGGGTTTTGATTATGGAGTTGGTTTTGACAAACAGCCGAATTCATCTTCAACTGGTGGTGACAGCTTCTTGTCTAGATATGGAAAGTTTAGTGTAATTTTGGGAGTAGAACCAGAGTAATAAAAAATCAAAAAGTAGGTAGGCTCAAATTCAATACAATATGTGAATTTGGGCTTACCTATTTAATTTAAGAATCTAACTGTATTTGGATTTTTCGTTTATTTGACACAATTGGCAAAACAAGACTCCGGTACGGTAGTTTATCCTTTTAAAAATTACATAGGTATTTTGCTGAAGGTTAAATTCTTGCGAATCCATCGAGGTCTTTATAGACTCCATCAAAATTGTCAAAAAAACCGATTTTTCTTAGTTTAAGTATTCCTGCAAAAGTAAATGAACAATGATTCACCACTTTTTTTTCTTTTAATTCTTAATCTAATTTTCATTTTTTACTTAAACTATTGCGTTCACTTAACAGTCTTACAATTGAAAATTATCAGTTTAAAAACCATTTATATGAAAAAGATAGTTTGTTTATTATCGCTTATTTTATTCGTGTCTATTAATGTTCATGCTCAAAGTGTAGGGATTGTAGATACCAAACAAATTCTCCAACAAATACCTGAATATGGTGATGCTCAGAAGCAGTTGGACCAAATTGTAGAAGGTTGGAGAAAAGAAATCGAACAAAAGCACAAAAACATTGATGAAATGTATCGTGCTTACCAAGCCGAACAAGTATTACTGACTGAAAATGAACGCACACGACGTGAGGAGGCAATTGTGAACAAAGAAAAAGAAATGCGAGAATTTCAGAAAGACAAATTCGGTACAGAAGGTGACTTGTTTCAAAAACGTCAAGAATTGGTTCAACCTATTCAAGATGATGTTTTCCAAGCAATTGAAAAAGCTGCAAAGAAGAGAAAAATTGACATTGTGTTGGATAAGTCTGAAGGAGCAGCTATATTATTTTTCACTCCAGAGTATGATATGACTTCTGCTGTATTGAAAGAATTAGGTATTTCTACCAATTAAACTTACTTTTGCACTCACTTTTTTAGCATCAAAACAACCCTCATTCAAATCCTTAACAACAATATTTAATTTGCAAATTTAGTGGGAACTTGTGAAAATAGAGACAGCACAGTTCTTCTTATTTAAACTTTAACAGTCAATATGAAACGTGTATTAAAATTCTTAATGTTAAGTTGTTGCTTTTTGATGGTAACGAATTTGATGGCGCAGAAGTTTGGTCATACCAATAGCATCGAACTTTATAGCAGCTTATCAGAGTGGAAATCTGCCGAGAAGCAGTTGGAAACGTATGCACAACAACTTCAAAAACAACTGAAAACAGACGAAGAAGCTTTCTATAAGGATTTACAAACATTCCAAGAAAGTGTGAAAGCAGGTGCCTTATCCGAAGCACAAATCGAACAACAGTACCCTGTTTTCCAACAGCGTGAACAAAACCTGTTGAAGAAACAGCAAGAAGCGCAGCAAAAAGCATCCAAAAAAGAGTTGGAATTGTTTGGCCCTATCAAAGATCGAGTAAACAATGCTATTAAAGCAGTAATGACTGATGGTAATTATGCTTACATTTTCGACATAGCTCAAGGAGTGATTGTTCCTGGCCCAGCAGGCGAAGATGTAACCACAAAAATCAAGGCTAAACTATAAGTTTAGTAAATCAATGAAATCTGTCACACCGATTTTAATTTTTATATAAAATATAAGACCTAACAATGCCCAACATAGGCACTGTTAGGTTTTTCAATTAATACTTGAATCAAACAAAACATGAAATACTTCAAAATATTTTTCTTTATCGGGTTCATTGCTTTTTCTACACTTAGTGTTCAGGCACAGAAACTCGCATATATGAATAGTGCGAGTTTGTTTAGCAGTCTTTCCACTTTTAAGGCAGCAGAAAAGGAATTGGCTACCTATGTAGAACAACTGAACGCCAAATTTAAAGAACAGGAAGATGCGCTTATGGCACAGGTGAAAACATATCAAGATTCTATCAAACTTTTGCCTCCTATCAAACAAAAAGAAAGAGAAGATCAACTCAAAACCCAAAAAAATGCAATTGACCTCGGTAAAATTCAGGCAAACCAAGATGTGACCAACAAAGAACAGGCTCTGCTGAAACCTATTCAAGATAGTGTTGACAAGGCTGTATTGGATTTGTTGAATGAAGGCAATTATGCGTTCATATTTGATACCGCCCAACCAGGTATTCTACCTGGGCCTGCTGCGGAAGATGTGACAGAAATTCTCCGCAAAATGATAGAAGGAGAAGAATAGATTGCCGATTGCAGAATTGCTGAGAATTGAACAAAAATATCCATGAGTTAAATTATTTTATTCGCAATCCTCAACAATTCTGCAATTTTACCATTCAACAATTATTTATGACTTCTCTTACGCTCTCAGAACTCAACGAAAAAATTGACGAGGCACTCTATGGATTGAGTAGTCGTTCGACTTGGGTAATGGCAGAAATAGCGGAACTCAAAAGCACAGGGGCGGGGCATATTTACTTAGATCTAATAGAGAAAGAGCAAAATAAGATAATTGCAAAATCCTCTGCTACAATATGGTACAATACGGGCTTATTACTAAGGCGGAAATTTGGTAGAAGTCTTTCTCAAATTTTAAAGAAAGGGAATCGGGTCTTGGTAAGTGCAAAAGTCAGCTATCATGCAGTTTATGGTCTCAAACTCAATATCATTGACCTTGATGCTTCTGCAACGATTGGCGATTTGGAATTGCGTCGCTTGGAAACCATTCGCAAATTGCAGGAAGAAGGTTATACCAATGTCAACAATCGTTTAGAACTCCCTTTAGTTTTGCAGCGAATTGCTGTTATTTCTTCTCCAACTGCTGCGGGTTATGGTGATTTTGTCAATCAATTGGAAAACAATCCCTATGGCTACCAAATTCACCACCATCTTTTTCCTTCTGCTATGCAGGGCGACAATATGGAAACCGAAATGCGTCTTCAATTGCAACAAATAGCTGAATATCAGAACCGATTTGATGCTATTGTTATCATTCGTGGAGGCGGTAGTAAGCTGGATTTAGAATCTTTCAACAGTTATGAGTTGGCCAAAACAATTGCGCTACATCCTCTACCGATTCTCACAGGTATTGGACACCAGCAAGATGAAACGGTTGCTGATTTGGTCGCCCATACTTCCATCAAAACTCCTACGGCAGTTGCCGAATATATTTTGGATACCTATATGCAGTTTGAACAGCAATTGTATCTTTTAGGTGAACAAATCCAGCAAAATACCCAAAGACTACTCACCCAACAGCAATATCTACTCAATCATATTGACAGCCGCCTACAATCAAAAGCTATTCATTTACTACAAAATGAGCAAGTAAATATAGCACAACTCCAAGCACGTTTAAATCGCTCTGCCCAACAACGATTGAAGCGAGAAAATCTTCAATTGCAGCTATTGGAGCGCACTTTTCAACTTTTCAATGTTGAAACTTTGCTGCAAAGGGGTTTTAGCATTACTCGAAAAAATGGAATGGCTTTGAAAAATATTCATCCTTTGAAGAAAGGGGATGTTGTAGAAACAGAGTTGGCAAATGGTACTGTGAAAAGCAAGGTAATTTGAAGTTTAAGACCAATTACTTTGGTCTGCCCATCTGTGTAATCAGCGGAATCTTTCAAATCTGTGATTTAAAATAAACTTCCTTGTACAAATGGCTGCTCTAAATCCAGCAACCATTTTTTACGCTCCAAACCACCTGCATAACCCGTCAGACTTCTGTCGCTGCCAATCACTCGATGACATGGAACGACAATCGCAATAGGATTTCGACCATTGGCAGTACCTACCGCACGAATTGCCTTTCTATCCCCCAAAGCCAATGCTACATCCAAATACGAAACAGTTTTGCCATAGGGGATATGCTGCAATTCTTTCCATACTCTTAACTGAAAATCAGTTCCTTGCAAATCCATGGAGATGTCAAAATCGGTGCGTTTTTTATCAAAATATTCTTGTAGTTGAATCGCAGCATCGGATAAAAAAGTAGGAATGACAGTGGAATTATGATTTGGCGCAGCAGCATCCAAAAATTGAATAGCAGTCACCCCCACCTCATTTCCTTCAATAGCAATAGCACCTATTGAAGATTTTAGGTAAGTAACATATTTGGGAGTGTGAGTAGTCATCGTTTGTAATGTTTAATATTGAACTTCATGGCGCATATTTTTCTGCTAATCCTCCATCATTTCTACCTCATCATATTCTTCAAAAAGCAAGTCATTCAAATCGTCCTCATCGCTTTCAAGGTGCCTAAGGTTGGCATTGTTTCCACGAACTCTGATTCCTCTTACTTTGAACAAAGGAGTTAAACCATCACTAGCTACTATCTTTACTTCCATGCTTTTAGAAGCTGCAATTTCTAAACTTGCACCAGCATCTGCAATGTTGAGAGAGTCAGTACTGATAGAGCCATTTGCTCTGATGGCCACCTCTGCATTTTTTTCGACCGAATAAAGAATAGTAGCAGATTCAGCTACTTTTAGCTCTGTGATGATGTAATGACCGTCGACCCAGTCACCATTAGAAAAAGCCGTTTTGACAAAGCGAGCCAATTCCGCCTGATTCATAATTCTTTGTGTAGTAACCCCCGTAGCCTTAAACACCAATCCGCCACTTCTGCCAAAACGAATCATAAAACCAGCATCATTGAGCGTCAAGGGACTGCCTACAGGAGCGACTTCTCCTTGAATTTTGGTGGTGATATTTACACTGCTTGAAGACACAAATTCCAATTCTTCCGTATTGTCATCTTCTCTTACCATCATTTCAAAGTCAAAATGAGCGTTTGAGATATTGTCAATTGTTTCAAATACACTATTGCGGAAGATACCTATGTCACCTAACTTCAAAGGTGTACCAGGAGTCCAGGTCGCCTGATAACCAAATTTTTTGTGTAAATCTCGAATATATCTTTTGTAAATCGCCGCCATAACATATTGTTTATATAATTTTTTTAGGTAATAGTCCAATGACTTTAAAAGTTGCTAAAAATACAATAAATTTGCATCACAGAAAAATAAAATATCGATGGAAAAAAAACGCAGACACTATCCTGGGGAAGTGCGAGAACCTGGTACAAAAGATTACGCAGTTATTCTCAGTCATTTAATCAAATATAGAAATTTATTGTTAGCCAATAGAACTTTACAAGCAGATGAGGCCTTGGATTTATTCAATAAAATCTCAGAAAAACTCAATGAAATAGGTTTTCCAAAAGCGGCTAAAAAAGTGAAAAGAAAAGCGAGCAGTGCGAACAACATCTCGAAAAAAGTAGAGGAAGTAGTGGGTATAGCGGCTGAAAAATGGCGAGAAGGCAAAGAACAACACGAACAGGTTCGCATTGAATTGAAGGAAAAAGAAAAAGAAGAGAAAAAAAAGAACCGGAAACAACGAACTCGAAAATCTGAAATTTAGAGCCAATCAATTTTTTTCTTTTTCAATAATCGGTAATACATATTCTTAGCCGATTTTTGCAATATTTTTTGTTCATAGTCACTATAATCTTCGAATTTATCGAGTTCGCTGAGGTATGTCTGATTGTAACTTTGCAGTTGATTGAGTGCAGTATCTGATTCAAAATCAAAAATTTGTTTTTGGAGATAAGCTAAATTTTCTTTTAGTAGATTTTTGGCAACATTTATCTTTGACGCATCAACCGCTTCAATAGCCTTTCGGAAAGTAGCGTTGCCTTTATACAAAGCGATTTGTTGGTAAACCATTTTATTTTGATTCGCTTCCCATTGATTTACATCATGAGTCGGTGTGATGTGTAATGTTTTTTGTAATTGTACCATGTCTTTGTCTAAATCCTGCTTTAGAATAGTAGCATAGCTAAAAGTAGTGGCTATATCTATGGGGTTTTGAAAGGTTTTTAACACCAAAAATTTGAGCAATACTGCTTTTTCTTCTCCTGCAAACATATTGCTAAATGAAACAGTAATAACTCCTTGTTTTTCGTTAATCGGCAGACCATAGGCTTCTTCTAACTGCAATATATCACTGGGAAAAACCACCTTCAACAGCTCTTTTTGAGACACCACATTCTGTAAAATCCTCAATTCATCGAGCAAAGTTTCGGTCACTTTCTCGGCTTTATCAATGAAATAGTAATTTGCTCCGCCATATTCCGCCAAACCCTCCATAAGGTCTTCGTCAAAATCTGCTCCTAAACCAAAAGTAGAAAGACTCATATTCTGACGCTCATGGAAGTACTGTGTTGTATCTTTCAATACTTTAGGATCAATGATTCCTCTGTTTGCCAAACCGTCTGATAGCAACAGTACTCTATTGACATAGTTTGAATTATAATATTCTGAAACCTGTTTGAACCCCTCCAACATTCCTCCACCCAAATTGGTGGCACCATTGTCATAAATCGCATCTATTTTTCGCTTCAATTGCTTTCGTGTCTTGCTATTGGTAATGCTTAAACTGGGCTGCATCACTTCAATTTCGTGGTCATAGGCTATGATAGAAAGGATGTCGCTTTCATCGAGATGATCAATTACCACTTTTGATGCTTGGCGTGCATATTTCAATTTTGCTCCTGACATTGAACCACTTCTGTCTAATACCAGCGATAAATTAAGAGGGGGTTTTTGGGTATTTGTAGAAAATTTTGCAGCTTTGGCGTTGATATAGAGGTAAACAAATTTTTCTTTTGAGTCAGGTTGATAGAAACAATTGTTTACTTCCACCAGAACGTTTATCAAAGGTGTTTGTTGAAAGGAAAGTGAAACACTTTTGGGTTGAGCGATACTTTGAAAACAGCAAAAAACTGATATGAAGAAAGCAGTAATGAATAGTTTATTCATAGAACGATATATAATGGACAATGAAAAGTAGATGGACAAGGTTGTTTGTCCTTCCTTGATTTTTCGTGTATTTTTGCACTAAAATAACAAAAAACATGCAGAATATAGAGCCTTTTTATAGATGGCGAAATGCATATATTGCAGAAGAAGACCAAAATTCTCCCTTTTTCGGTCGAGAATACAGTGAATTTGAATACTCCAATCGCATTTACAATTACTACATCCATCCACAATGGGACGATATTGGTTCGAATACATTGTATATAAAAATTTTGTATATAGATTATAGCAAGGGTTTTGCTATTATTGAGATGTTTGGGGAATGGAATGATTGTATTGACAATGATATCATGTCTTTGAAGCGAAATATCATTGACAAACTGCTCCGAAAAGGAATTCATAAGTTTGTGATGATTGCAGAAAATATCTTAAATTTTCACAGTGATGATGATTGTTATTACGAAGAATGGTATGAAGAGGTAAAAGATGACGATGGCTGGATCACGATTTTGAATATACGAGACCACATTCTGGAGGAAATGCAAGCCATTAATCTACAATATTATATGTCTTTTGGTGGTTTGCTCAACAATGTGAATTGGCGAGGACTGAAGCCACAACATTTTTTTGAGGCGATTGATAAAGTAGTTGGCAGACAATTGTATCTGGATTGAGAAGTGGAAGATTAAAACAACAACAACACTTATGTGCTACGATATAAAAGCAACCTTGGAAGCCCAGTTAAATCGGGCAAAGAGAAATTTAGAGGCCGAAGCTTTTCAAGAAATTCGGCAAAGGTTGATTCCCCAAACGAATTTACCGATTTACCACGCTTCCGGGTTTAGCCATCCTAAAATGTTGATATATACAGACAAAAGTCCAAATCATCCAACCGTTTCTACTTGGGGACTTGTTCCGCATTGGGTGAAAGATGCTGCTCAACTCAAGAAAAGTTGGAACAATACCCTGAATGCAAGAGGGGAAACCATTTTTGACAAACCTTCCTTTCGGGAATCTGCTCAGAATCGTCGGTGCATTGTACAAGTAAACGGGTTTTATGAACACCATCACTTCAAAGGAAGTGCCTATCCATTTTTTATTCACCACCGAACCCATGAGCCTTTGACATTGGCGGGTTTATGGAGTGAATGGGTAGATAGGGAAACGGGGCAAATCCTCAATACGTTTTCCATTGTGACAACGAAAGGAAACCGAATGATGGCAAAAATTCACAACAATCCAAAACTTGAAGAGCCCCGAATGCCCCTCATTTTGCCACAGGAACTAGAGGATAAGTGGTTAGCACCTATTGTAGATGAGCTGGACAAGAAGGCTATTCAAGAATTGATAACTGCTTATCCAGAAGAAGAATTGGAGGCTTATACAGTGAACCGATTGAGGGGTAAAAAATATGTCGGTAATGTAGAGGAGGTTTCTAAACCATTTGAATATTTTGAAGAGTTTTCTTTTTGATTGGAGGATTTTGATAGAATTGAAAATAGTTATTTGTTGAATGTGCCTATTCATCTCACCCTTTTACTTAAATGCGAAGTTCAAGTTATATGATTACTTGCATAAAGAAGACTTGTATTTAGCACAATAACCACATGGACTACAATAATCATCTTGTGCTGCTGATTCTTTACTGATTTTTTCAATTATACTTTTGCATCTATTCAAACCTTGACAATTGTTATTCAAGTGGTATTTGGTTGCATATTTTCCCCTGCATACCCAAACTTCTGTTTCGGGAGTTGGTGATTCTATTCCATAGATATTGGTAGAAAAGGTGTTTATATTGGAGGGAATACTTGAGGTATAAGCCAAATTGGAGCAGAGAATTGTGCCGATAAACAAGGCAAAAAATAGAGTGAGTAAAGGTAGTTTTTTCATTAGGGCTTGGTTAAAAATTAGAATAATAAACTGAAAATCATGAAGAGGCATAAGGTTACAATATGCCAAAACCTTTCCATTTCAAGGTAGTAAATAATCCTCTTAACCTCGCAATTAAATTGTCATTTTTCTGATTGTAACGTTTTGCTGTGATAATAAAAAAGCCACTGAAAAAGCTTATGTTTAAAGTACGAACCAAACAAGTGCAAATTCAATGGCATCTCAAATTAACAAAAATTGTACGATTGTATTACCGATTTTGGAAAATAAATACGATTCATTTTTAAACGACCCAAAAATAGCTCGCCAAATAATTAGCGAAATATGGGCAACAAGCCCCGAGTTATTTCCTGCACAAATGACTAAAGGTTATGTGCTTAACGGCAAAACTCGGCCGTCGAAAAAAATGAATATCCAAATGCGAAAAATAAAAGTAGCGGGACAAAATTATCAAATACGCCCAAGTTTCATTCTGCCTTATTGCAGAGCGAAGACGTATATAGCTTCTAAAGGCTTGTTCTTAAAGCGGTTCGGTGTTCCTTTCTGGGCATTGGCATTTGCTTTTGGATACAATGCGATGTGGTGGTCCGCCTCTATAATTGTTTTAGTGATTATAGCATTGTAGGCACAACCATCCATGACCCAGAAAAATTACCTTCCGATATTTTAGCAGATGAACACCATGTAAAAATACAAGGTAAAAAAGCTTATGTGGCTACAACTGTGGGACAAAACTGTTTTTAGGTATGGAAGTTTCTTCTGGCGCAGATGCGGATTCTTTGGAAGAAGCTTATGGTGTATTCAAACAAGAAGCAGAGGATGTGTCATCTGACTACCAACCTAATACAGTAAATACAGATGGGTGGACAGCTACACAGAACGCATGGCAAAAACTCTATCCAAATATTCAAGTCATTGAATGTTTCTTACACGCCTTTCTAAAAATTAGAGACAGAGCTACAAAAAAGATTCAAGACTATTTCAATACAGCAGCAGATAAGGTGTGGAAGGCTTATCGAACTACTTCAAAAAGACAATTCGCACAACATATAAGAAGGCTTCGGGAATGGACAGCTAAGAATGTGCCTTCCTGCCCCATGAAAGATAATATTCTTAAACTCTGTAAAAAGAAAAACAAGTGGTTAGCACATTTTGACTTTCCCAAAGCACACAAAACCTCCAACATGATAGATAGATCCATGAGGGCAATGAATAGACATGCCAACAACTCCCAAATGTTTCATGGAGATATACTTAGCACTACTCATAATTTCAGAGCTTTTGCCCTTCTTCATAATTTTTCACCCTCTTGTTTACAGGCTTGGGATGAATCAGCTGTCTTAATCAGTCCTGCGGCAAGACTCAACGGATTTGTCTATCATCATGACTGGTTACAGAATTTTGTTAATCGCGGCTTCGTTAGGAGGATATCGAAATCACAGCAATCCGTTATAATCAGTCATTTTTATTTGTCGTGCTGAAAATTTATTTATGTATGACCAACAAAAAATGCCTTGCAAATCAAAGATTTACAAGGGTGGTTTGGTTGTGATCCGCTGGGGGGGCTCGAAGGCACGGCAAAAGGCCGTTGCTCTACCAGCTGAGCTACGGAATCAACCGTTTCGCTTAGCGAGCCGCAAATATAGAAGGTCATTTTTATTTGTCGTGCTGAAAATTTATTTATGTATGACCAACAAAAAATGCCTTGCAAATCAAAGATTTACAAGGCATTGGTTTGGTTGTGATCCCGCTGGGGCTCGAACCCAGGGCCCACGGCTTAAAAGGCCGTTGCTCTACCAGCTGAGCTACGGAATCAACCGTTTTGCTTAGTGCGCCGCAAAGGTAAGAGGTTTTTTTAAGATTTTATTAATAAATCCAGAAAAACGTCTGAAATTTTATTGATTCTTCAAAATTACCCCGTCTGCAATGAAGGTAACATCTACTTCAGGTTCCGTAATTTTTTCAATTTCTTCTCGTGGCAAACCTTCATCCTCGGCATAGTGACGCAAGTCGTCTACAGTAGTAGTATCTACTTTTGCTTCACCTTCAATGATAACCGTTTTGCCCACAATATCCTTGGGCATGAAAAAACCATAATCTTTGAAAGTCACACGCATCGTATTGCCATCAGGTTTCTTCAAAGTCATCCAACAACCTTTCACCTGACAAACCGCTTCAACTTCAGCCTTGGTCTTGATCTTCATCGAACCCGTTTCTCCCATCGAAACCTTCGACAACATATCGTCCAACGACATCACGCCACTTTCATCAATTTTTTCTCCAAAGTGCTGAACACCGTTATCTACCAACTGAACAGCATCAGAAGATTCTGCTTGAGGGCTTGAACTACTACTATTGCAGCCCACCAACAAGGCGGCTACGAAAAATAACAATAAGGATTTTTTCTGCAACATAATTTTTAAAATTTGCAAGTGATGATTAATCTAATTCAACTGCAAAGTTAACAACAAAATCACAAACCACATTCCTAATTTTTTTGGACTTTGGACGAAAGAAGTAGGACGCAAGATGTGGCAACAAAAAAACAAACTTATATGCTCATATATTGGTCAATAAACACATATTAGAGTCTGAATTTCTATCCGTTAATCAATGCCTGTTTCACCGTATTTCTACCCAATTGATACATGTGAAC
This sequence comes from Chitinophagales bacterium, assembly GCA_041392475.1. Classification (NCBI taxonomy): domain Bacteria; kingdom Pseudomonadati; phylum Bacteroidota; class Chitinophagia; order Chitinophagales; species Chitinophagales bacterium. The sequence continues at coordinate 1,551,797 of JAWKLZ010000003.1, forward strand.
TTCATCGGGACCATCCGCCAATCGGATTACCCTTGCCGATGCAAAGTAACCAGCCAAAGGCGTATCTTGGCTCAAACCCATACCACCAAAAGCCTGCATCGCTCTATCTACTACACCTTGCGTCATACTTGGTGCCACAATCTTGATCATCGCAATCAGGTCTTTCGCACCTTTCACCCCTTCCTTGTCTATCTTATCGGCAGCCGAAAGCGTCAACAAACGGGCTTGTTCGATTTCACAACGAGAACGAGCAATGTCTTGACGGATGCTGCTAAAATCTTTGATAGCACGACCGAAAGCTACTCGCTCCGAAACTCGGCGACACATCAAATCCAAAGAACGTTGTGCCATGCCAATCAAGCGCATACAGTGGTGAATCCGACCAGGACCCAAACGTCCCTGTGCAATTTCAAAACCACGACCTTCGCCCAACAACAAATTGGACGCTGGAACCCGCACATTCTCCAGCAATACTTCTGCATGACCTCCTGGTGAATCATACGTGCCGAAAACCGCCAATGGTCGAACCACAGTCACGCCCGGCGTATTTTTAGGCACGAGAATCATACTTTGTTGTCCATAGCGATCAGCCTCTGGATCGGTTTTGCCCATCACAATCATGATTTCACACCGAGGATCCATCGCACCCGAAGACCACCATTTTCGACCATTGATGACATACTCATCACCCTCTTTCATGATAGAAGTTTGTATATTGGTCGCATCAGAAGAAGCCACCTCAGGTTCAGTCATCAAAAAAGCCGAACGTATTTTGCCCGCCATCAAAGGCTTGAGCCAACGCTCTTGATGTGCAGGGCTACCGTATTTTGCCAGCACTTCCATGTTGCCCGTATCAGGTGCGGCACAATTGAAGACTTCCGAAGACCACAAGATTTTACCCATGATTTCTGCCAAAGGAGCATATTCCAAATTGGTTAAGCCAGGGCTTAAATCACCATAATCTTCTGGTAAAAACAAATTCCAAAGCCCTTCTTCTCTAGCTTTCTCCTTCAATGCGTCCATACCTGGCCACACTTTCCACGCATTTTCAGACGCATGTGTCCAATGACCATATTCTACTTCAATGGGATAAATATTTTCTTCCATAAAGCGATTGAGTTTCGCTTGTAGGTCTTTTACTTTCTGTGAGTATTCAAAATTCATATGGTTAAAAATTATGTTTGTTATTTAATTTTTGGGTATCATTTTTTTATGTTTTATTTCCTACATCCTACATCCTACATCCTACATCCTACATCCTGCATCCTACATCCTACTTCCTACTTCCTACTTCCTACTTCCTACTTCCAAAACCATCAAACTCTCTCCAAATCTGTCCGATAAGTCTGTGATGCTTTGTAAAATAAAATCATGGCTGCAAAAGCTGCAAAAAAGGAAACCATCATAGCCCATCTAAGTGCTTCCTCACCATATACTGGAGTCAAATAATCACTCAAAACACCAATCGTCAAAGGTCCTAAGCCCAAACCAATCATATTGAGTACAAAGAACAAAATGGCAGAAGCAAAAGCCCGCATTTTGGCACTAACCAAACTGTGCGCTACTGCAATAGAAGGGCCTAAATACAGTGCACCCAAGAAATTGGTCAAAAAAGTAGTTGCAATCACCAAATTGGTGTTGGCATGAAAAAACAAAATCGCCAACGGGAAAAACAACAGCAAATTGGACAATGCCGAAATCCAACAATACCAGCGCAAATCCTTGTATCGCAGTCTATCAGCAATTATACCTCCCATAAAAGTTCCCAAACCACCGCCAATGCCTGCACTCAATGCCATCCATATTCCAATCGTCATGGTGTCCAATCCGTGCATCCTCGCCAAAAAAGGTGGAAACCAATTGCCCATACCATAATTCACAAAAGTATGAAAACCCGTTCCAAGCGAAATGAAAATGAATGTTTTGCGAGAAAGCAATATTTTCATTCCTTCTGTAAAAGAAGGGGCTTCTTGTTGTACCTTCAATTTGTCCGACATTCCTTTTATCGGCTCTTTTACAGTGAAATACACCACAAAAGCATACAAAATACCAGGGATTCCCAAAACCCAAAAAGCAGTGCGCCAACCATATTTTTGGCCAACTATACCACCAACCAAAAAGCCCAAGAACACGCCGATGTAAACCCCCGTCGAATAAATGGACAAAGCGGTAGCCCTTTTCTCAGGTGGAAAATAATCGGAAATAATGGAATGTGCTGGCGGACTTCCTCCTGCTTCCCCTACTCCAACCCCAATTCTTGCAAGCAACAAATGGGTGAAATTTTGCGCCAAACCCGAAATAGCCGTCATACCACTCCAAACGACCAAAGCGATTGAAGTGATGTTTTTACGATTGCTTCTGTCTGCAAATCGTGCAATTGGAATACCCAATGTTACATAAAAAATGGCAAAAGCAAAACCCGTCAATAAGCCCAATTGCGTATCAGACAAGCCCAAATCTGCTTTAATGGGTTCTTGTAGAATTACCAAAATCTGTCGGTCAATAAAATTGAAGGTATATACGCCCGTCAAAACGAGCAGCACATAATTTCGGTAACGGTTGGAGTAAGTAGGAGGAGCGTTGTTTGTAGGCATGGAAAAGAAGTTTGTTTTATTGAAGTAAAGCTAATAGAAAAAAAACAAATCCCAAGATTTTTTCCTCATTCTCGTAGTGATTGGTTGATTGGTGATTAATACTGAAGAGTTGCCTGTTCAAGTTTCCTGACTTGAACAATATTCTTGTTTGGAGTCTCCAGACTCCTCAGTACCTGCAAGTCAGGAGATTTGAACGTGCGAAATTTACCTATCAATTAAAATTTATTCCCTTTTTGGTGATAAAACACTATTTTTAAAAACAGAATAATCGCTTGATTATAAGCTTCATTCGTAGCCCATGAATTAATTCATGGGCTACGAATGGGAATAATTTTTAGCGAAATATCGTCATAAAAGGAATAACCAATCAACCAATCACTACCCATACTGCTCCAATAACTTCACCTGTGCTTCAATTGCTGCCCGAAACTCCCCTTTCATCCGTTCCACCAATTCCGCAACCGTTGGATTGTCGTGAATAGTAGTCACCCCTTGACCAGCCGACCAGATGGTTTTCCAAGCCTTTGCTTCCGCTTTTGCAGCATCGAGTTCGGAACCAAAATCAATTTTTGCCTTTTTGCTCCAAAACTCTTCGGTAATGCCCATGGCTTCCAAACTCGGACGCAAAAAGTTGGCATTCACCCCCGAAACAGCCGCCGTATAAACGATGTCAGCCGTGCCACTGTCAATAATCATTTGACGGTACTCTTCATCCGCTTCACTTTCAGCAGTATTGATAAATCGAGTGCCCAAGTAGGCCAAATCTGCACCCATTTGCATGGCAGAAGCCACATCTCGACCATTACTCATACAGCCCGACAACAATATAATGCCGTCAAAAAAGCTGCGAATTTCTGCAACAAAAGGCATTGGATTCAAAGTGCCTGCATGACCACCCGCACCTGCACTGACCAAAATCAAGCCGTCAACTCCTGCTTGTATGGCTTTTTGAGCATGGCGTTTGTTGATTACATCGTGAAACACCAAACCGCCATAGCTGTGAACAGTGTCGACTAATTCTGACACTGCACCCAATGAGGTGATGATAATCGGTACTTTGTGCTTCACACAAATCTCCAAATCCGCTTGTACACGAGGATTGGAGTGATGCACAATCAAATTCACCCCATAAGGAGCTGCTTTTTTGCCAGTCGTTTGTTCGTACCTATCTAAGTCCTCTTTGATGTCTATAAGCCACTGCTCAAAACCTTCGCTGCTGCGTTGATTCAGTGCAGGAAAAGTGCCAATTACGCCATTTTTGCAGCAAGCGGTCACCAACTTAGGGCCAGAAATCAAAAACATGGGAGCAGCGACCATCGGGAGAGAAAGACGGTCTTCAAAAGGAAGTCTATTGTTCATGCTTGAAGAATTTTATTGTTTCGTTTGGGTAAAAATAAAACCATTTCTTCAATAGACGAAAGGAATTAGGATTTTTGTACTAATTTTTATTTCCCTTTGCAGACTACCGAAGTTTCAAAAACTACGGTAGTCTTAGGTTGATTCGTGCGGAGATTCTTTGGGCGGTGATTTGTGAATATCTGAAATCAGGTATTTATTGCCTACTCAAATTCCGCCTTGTTTTTCAAACATTGCGATTTGTCGGAACGTTTGAAGCGGTTACTAAGAAACTTTTGTATCTTTTCATCTGTTTTCCTTCAAAAGAATAGAAAGTCAATGAAAAAATTACCTTTAGCCAAGTCGAGTTTTGAAAAAATCATTAAAGAGGGATATATCTATGTGGATAAAACCAAGGATATATACGATTTAATCAATTACAGCCCTTATGCCTTTCTATCTCGCCCTCGTAGGTTTGGGAAGTCTTTGCTGCTGAGCACATTGGAGGCGATGTATCAAGGAAAAAAGGAATTGTTCAAGGGTTTGTGGATTGAAGACAAAATAGAATGGAAGGAATATCCTGTGATTCGGATTGACTTTGGGCGACTTATCTACAAAAACTTGGAAGAATTTGAAGGTGAAATGTCTGGTTTGATGGAAAAATATGCACGTCAATATGAAGTACCACTTAAATCGAAGAATTATGCTGCCCAAATGAATGATTTGATACTTCGCCTTTACGAAAAAACGGGTAAAGAAGTAGTGGTTTTGATTGATGAATACGATGCGCCAATTGCTCGAAATATTACCGACTTAAAAGTTGCGGAAGATTTTCAGGATTCTCTTCGGGATTTTTACAGCATCCTCAAAGCCTCCAATAATGAACTCAAATTTGTGTTTATGACGGGTATCTCCAAGTTTGCGAAGATGTCCATTTTTTCGGTGGTCAATTTGATGAAAGATGTGAGTTTGAAGCCACAGTTTGTGAACATGCTGGGGTTTACGATGGAGGAATTGCAGCAGAATTTTGGAGGCTATATTCGCCAGTTTGCGGAGAAAGAAAAACAGAGTGAAACGCAGCTATTGGAGAAAATCACTTCTTGGTACGATGGTTATTCGTGGGACGGCAAGAGCAGGTTATTTAATCCCTATTCGATTGTGAATGTGCTTCAAGACCAAAAGTTCAACAATTATTGGTTTGAAACAGGAACGCCTGCCATTTTGGTGAAGCTGATAAAAGAAAAGTATGCCAAAGAGCGGGAGGATGTGCCAACGATGGAGGAGTTTGAGAATGCAGAAACGGTGATGTTGGACAGTAGTTATGATTTGAGAGAGCCGATTCCTTTGTTGAAACTATTGTATGAAACGGGTTATTTGACGATAACCCATATATTAGAAACAGAAATTGGGGATTTATACACCCTCAATTATCCCAATTCAGAAGTCCGTCAATCCTTCAATGCGTTTATTTTGGGAGCTTTTTCGCAAGACACCAACACGAACATCACCTACAAAGCCATCAAACTAAGAACTGCATTGCAAACCCAAGACAAAGAGGGTTTCTTAACCATTCTCCGTTCCCTTTTTGCTGCACTTCCCTACCAACATCGAGGTCAAGCGAGCGAAGCCTATTATCACGGCTTGTTTTATTTGGTTTTGTCGCTTTTGGGTGTACATTCTACTTTGGAAGGTTCGACTGATAAGGGGCGGATTGACTGCGTATTGGATATGGGTGATAAGGTGTATGTCATTGAGTTCAAGTATGGTGAAAAAGGAACGATGGCGTATTTGTTGAAGCAGGCAATGAACCAAATCAGTAGCCACAAATATTTTGAGCCTTTTGAAGGTTTGGGTAAAGATGTTTGGCTGTTGGGTGTTGGTTTTTTGGTGAAAGAAGATAAAGAATTGAAGAAACATGTATTGACCATTGAAGGGGAGTTAAGGAGGCATGAATAACTGCTATTTTTCAATTATTCCTTTTATGACGATATTTCGCTAAAAATTATCTCCATTCGTAGCCCATGAATTAATTCATAGGCTACGAATGGGGCTTATAATCAGGTATTTATTTTGTTTTTAAAAATAGTGTTTTATCACCAAAAAGGGAATAAAGGTTTAAGGACTCATAGCTCTTGTATTTGAGGAGAATAAAAAAGCAGAAAAATTCAAAGCTGCGTAGTATATATGCCATAAAGTCTCAAGCAAAATTCCTCCGAATCCCCAAATTCCTGTTCCCATACACCCACACGAGCTTCCTTTCCATCTAGCAGTTCCTGTTCAAAAATATTCTATGCCAAGCAAATTCTTTTTATATTTACACCCATTATGGCAAGCCAATCAAATCCAGTCAAAATATTCATCGCTTATTCGCGTTTGGATGGGGAATACTTAGAGGCACTCCGAAAGTACCTCAAACCCCTCGACCGCAATAAGACCATCCGTATATGGTACGATGGCGAAATCGTGCCTGGAAGCATTTGGGAACAAAGCATCAAAGACAACCTCTACACTGCCGACATCATTCTACTATTGGTCAGTGCCAACTCACTCGCCTCTGACTACTTCTACGACAAAGAAATGGCGGATGCGCTCGCCCGACACCAAAGAGGAGAAGCCATCGTCGTACCCATTATTTTGGCGCATTGTGCATGGGACATCACCGAACTCAGCGAACTACAAGCCCTACCCAAAGACGGTAAACCCATCAGCGATTGGGCAGACGACTCCAAAGCCTATACCGACATCGTGAGAGGACTCAATAGGAGTGTGCTAGAGGTCAAAACCAAACAAAATGCAGCTGCCGCCGAAATCCTTCAAAAAAAGCAAGAAGCCGAAGCCGAACGCCAACGCAAAATCGCTGCTGCAAAAGAACAAGAACGGTTGGCACAACTGCAACGACAAACCAAAGAAACCCAGAAAAAGCAAGAAATAGCCGCCGAACGCCGCCGCAAAGATGCCGAAGAACAAGAACGCCTCCGTCAACTCGAACTCCAAAAAGAACGGGAAAAACTGGCGGAGCAAGAAGCACAAGCCGAACAACAACGCCTGACACACTTCAAACAATCTCTACTCGAAGCCGACAAAGCCCTACTACACCAAAACTGGACTACTGCCATTTCAGCTTTTGAAGAGAGCCTGAAATACTACAAAACAGGCGACCAACCCGACAAAAAAAGCATCGAACAAAACATCAAAAACGCCCAACAAAAACAAAGAGAGGCACAAATCATTGCCCTCAAAGAAAATCCAAAAGTGCGCTACGGAAGCATGGCGGGAGGTGTATTGCTCTTGTTGCTGCTTGTATGGGGAATTTCAAAAATGATTCCTTCTACAACCAATACCAATGCAAAAACCCCTCCTCCCTCGGAGGAGGCTGGGAGGAGGTCAGACAGCACCGCAGAATACCAACGCCTCTTCCAAACTGCCACCGACTTAAAAGACAAAAAGACGTATGAACAAGCCATATTGTATGCAGACAGTGCTTTGATGTTCAAACCTGAAGACAAGGATGCCTTAGCCCTGAAAAAAGATTCAGAAATTGCCGAAAAAGAACAAAGTAAACCCGAAAAAGAAGCTGCCGAAACCAAAGCCTATACCGAACTGATACAAAAAGCCGACCGCCACTTCAAAGCCGAAAAATGGGCAGATGCCAAAAGCGATTATACAGCTGCTTTGGCACTGCAACCCAAAGAAAAGTACCCAAGTCATCAATTGGAGAAAATAGAAATCCAACTCAACAAAATCGCTCAATCGGATGCCGCTCAAAAAGAGCAAGAACGCAAAAACAGCCAATACAACCAACTACTGGCGGATGCAAGCAAAGCCTACGACCGCCAAGAATACAATGCCTCTAAAAGCAAATACCAAGAAGCCCTTCAATTGAAACCTGCCGAAAGGGGTTATCTGCAAGGAAAAATAGATGCAATTGATAAAATACTGAATCCTCCTCCAAAGCCAAAACCTGAACCCGCAAAAGAAACAACTTCAACAACAACCCCTCCTCCCTCGGAGAAGGTCGGGAGTAGGCTGCACCCCGAAATCCAAAAACTCATCAACAACATGGTCACAGTCTCAGGCGGCACTTTCCAAATGGGAAGCAATGACGGACAAGATGACGAAAAACCCGTTCACCCCGTCACCCTCAGCACCTTCCAAATGGGCAAATACGAAGTGACACAAGCACAATGGGAAGCCGTCATGGGCAGTAATCCTTCCCAAAAATCGGCAGGCTGCGACAACTGTCCAGTAGAAAGTGTGAGTTGGAACGATGCCCAAGATTTTATCAAAAAACTGAACCAACTCACAGGAAAACGCTTCCGACTGCCGACCGAAGCAGAATGGGAATTTGCAGCGAGAGGTGGAACAAAAAGCCGAAATTATACCTATTCAGGTAGCAATTCGATTGATGAGGTGGCTTGGTATGGTGATAATTCAGGCAGTAAAACACACCCTGTTGGTGGCAAAAAAGCAAATGAATTGGGATTGTATGACATGAGTGGAAATGTATGGGAATGGTGCAACGACTGGTATGATGAAAATTACTATTCGAGTAGCCCAAGTTCTAATCCAAAAGGACCAGCTACTGGCGGCGTTCGTGTGCTTCGTGGCGGGTCTTGGAATAACAAACCACTCAACTGCCGCTCGGCGGATCGGTTCTGGTTCAATCCTGAGTTCCGTATCAACTACGGCGTCGGTTTTCGTTGCGCGAAAACTCCCTAAACCTCTGCGCTCAGACACTTTTACCCTTTTCCACTTTTGCTTTTTTTCTTTTAATGTCGAGCGAAGCGAGACAAAATTTTTTTTTGAGAATTTATTGTACCAAAAACTACAAAAGTCTCTAAGACTTTTGTAGTTTAGTAGCTTCGGATGTATGGGCTAACGTGTAGCGTTCGTGTGCTTCGTGGCGGGTCTTGGAATAACAAACCAAACAACTGCCGCTCGGCGAATCGAAACAGGAACAATCCTACAAACCGTAACAACAACAACGGTTTTCGTTGCGCCAAAACACCTTTAGTATCTGTATAGGTGCTATGATAAAAATAAGCGAAAACTTTGGCAACAATTTCCAATTTTGCCAACAGTTGAAGTGGGGGCTTCGTTCAACTGTTGGCAAGGTCTGCAACCGTTGCCAAAGTTTCACTCTATTCGCTACATTTTGCTCACTAGCGGTGGGTTTCGAAACCCACCGCTAGTGAGCAAATCACCAAGTATCCACAAACCGCCTCTTCCCGTCCTCCTTCAATTTCGGTACAGACTTCAATCCCATAACCAACCATTCCCTCGACTCCATTGGGTCAATCACCTGGTCAATCTCAAAAAAAGCAGCCATGCTGATGCCCTTACCCCGTTCATAAGATTTGGCTACCAATTTGTCGTACAAAGCCTTGTGTGCTTCAGGGCTTTCCTTCATTGCAGCATCCAATTCCTTCCGAAAACCCAATTCCACCGCCCCTTCCAAGCCCATTGCGCCAAACTCACCCGTGGGCCAAGCCACCGTAAAAAACGACCGACTAAAGCTGCCCGCAGTCATCGCCATTGCGCCCAAACCATAGCCTTTCCGCAAAACAATGCTAAAATACGGCACCCGCAAACTACCCGAAACGACAAACAAACGAGCCGCATGACGCACCGTTCCCGTTTTTTCGGCATCGGGACCGACCATAATACCAGGCGTATCACAAAGGGCTACAATAGGAATCCCAAAAGCATCACACAACTGCATAAACCTTGCCGCCTTGTCCGCCCCATCCGAATCAATCGCCCCCCCCAAATGTTTGGGGTTGTTGGCAATCAAACCCATTGCACGCCCTTCAATTCGAATCAAAGCCGTCACCATGCCCACCCCAAAATAAGGACGCAATTCCAACACCGAATCCGTATCTGCCATCGTCTCAATCACCGAGCGAATATCATACACCCTGCGCCGATTTTCGGGAATAGCAGAACGCAACAAACGTTGGTCAGCACACTCCCAACTCATTGTAGTTCCTTGAAAATAAGACAAGTACTTCTTTGCAGCTGCAATCGCTGCCACCTCGTCTTTCACCAAAATATCAATCACTCCATTCGTCGTTTGAAAACTTGCAGGCCCGACGTCTTTGGGGTGAAATTTGCCCAAACCGCCCCCTTCAATCATTGCAGGACCTCCCATTCCAAGTGAAGTATTTTCCGTTGCAATAATCACATCTGCCGCTCCCGCCAACACCGCATTTCCTGCAAAACAATAGCGAGAAACAATCGAAATTCTCGGCACCAATCCACTCATTCGAGCAAACAAAGTAAAGGTCAAAATATCCAAACCCGCCACAATCATGTAATCCGTATCGCCTGGACGACCACCACCCCCTTCCACAAACAGCACCAAAGGAATCCGCCACTCTTCGGCAAGGTGAAACATTCGGTCCATCTTCTTGTGGTTCAAGGTCCCCTGCGTTCCTGCCAAAACCGTATAGTCGTAAGCCATCACCATGCACCTCGCTTTTTCCTCCCCAAAATCACTGCCATTCACCGCCCCAATGCCTGTAATCAAACCATCGGCAGGCGTATTCTCCACCAAATCTTGCAGTGTGCGCCGCCGCCTTTGCGCTGCCACAATCAGTGAACCATATTCTCGAAAGCTATTTGCATCACAAAGTAAGTCAATGTTTTCACGAGCCGTTTGCTGACCGTATTTGTGGCGTTTCTCTACGGCAATGGGTCGGGCTTCGTCTTTGGTAAAATATTGCCTTTGAAACAACTCCGCCAAATCTGGGCGAATGTAATCCAAATCCACCGCTTTCTCCTCCAATGTCTCTCCATCCTCCATTTCCGCCACCTCCAAAAACAACAAAGGCTGCCTGTCCGTCACCACATCACCCACCTCGACTGCAATGCTATGCACCACACCACTTTCCTCCGCCAAAATCACCGACTCCATTTTCATCGCCTCCATCACCACCAAAGCCTGCCCTTTTTTCACCCTTTGTCCCACTTCCACTTCAATGCTGACAATACTACCAATCATAGGGGAGTTTTGGCGTAAAATCCCCTCTCCAAAAGGGAGGGGGTTAGGGGGAGGTCCGAGGGCAATACTATCCACCAGTGCCGCCAAATTCCCCTCCACAAACCCAATATCAAAATCCCCTTCCAGAAACTCCGAATTACCTAAAATCGCCCCCAAAAAACCAACATTCGTAGCCACACCTTCAATACGCACATCCGCCAAAGCCCGACTCGCTTTTCTCACCACATCTCCAAAATCATCCGAGCGAACCGACACAATCACCTTCGCCAACAAAGAATCAAAATTTGGACTCGTCCGATAGCCTTTGTAGCCAAAAGTGTCCACCCGAATCCCTTTGCCCACAGGTATTTCAAAGGTTGTCAATTGTCCGCCACTCGGTCGAACACTTCCGTCCTTGTCTATGCTTTCCATGTTGATGCGTAATTGAATCGCACAACCTTTTGAAGCAGAAATTTGACTTTGCAGCAAATCCAATTCTGCCAACGTTTTACCCATCGCTTGCTGCAATTGAAACTGAACGATGTCAATGCCCGTCACCTCCTCCGTCACCGTATGTTCGACCTGCAATCGGGGATTCGCTTCCATAAAGTAAAAAGCTGCATCGTCCGCCAAACTTTTATCCACCAAAAACTCAAACGTTCCAGCATTGGCATAATGGACTGCTTTCGCCATTTTTACCGATGCATTGCAGAGTTTTTGCCGCAAAATAGGGGAGAGGTTTGGGCAAGGAGCAATTTCAATCAACTTTTGGTGTCGCCTTTGTATGCTACATTCTCGTTCGCCTAAGTGACTCACCTCACCTGTGCCATCTCCAATGATTTGAATTTCAATGTGTCGGGCATTTTGAATCAATTTTTCGACATACAAATCTCCATTCCCAAAAGACTGCAAAGCCTCCGATTGACAACGCTTGTATGCTACTTCCATGTCTTCCGAAGCAAAAACCGCCCTCATGCCACGACCGCCGCCCCCTGCAATTGCTTTGAGCATTAGACCTTCACCTTCCTTCAATTGCTCACTGAAAAAAACCTGTGCTTCCGACAAAGTTGTGGCTCGAAAAGTGCCTTCAATGGTGGGAATATCGCAATATTGGGCGAGTTGTCGAGCAGCCATTTTGTTGCCGAACACCTCCAAAGTTTTTGGGGTAGGACCGACAAAGGTGATTTTATTTGCCGCACATTGAAGCGCAAAGTTTGCGTTTTCACTCAAAAAACCATAGCCTGAGTGAATCATATTGCAGCCCGTTTGCTTCGCTATTTCAATGATTTGCAAAGCATCCAAATAAGCCGCTGCACCTTTTCCCTGCAATGGGATGGCTTCATCGGTTTTGCGAATGTGCAAGGAGTTTTCATCGTCTTGTGAGTAAATACCGACTGTTGGGATGTTGAGTTCGTTTGCGGCATGGGCAATACGGATGGCAATTTCGCCTCGGTTGGCGATGAGGAGTTTGTGTTGTTGTTGGGGCATGGGAGTTGTTTTGTTTGGTTGCAAAGATAATAGACTTGTTCGGCTCGATAATCAGTGAATAATAAATTATTGAAAATATTTAATGATTTATTATTTTATGCTTAAAACACTCATAAACAAATGTTTTGAAAAAGAGTCCTATATTTTGATTATAACAAATGTTTTTCAAGAGGAAAATAATTGCACACAACAAATCACTTTTCACATAACTCTATCATAATCAAATCCGTACAAGTCTAATAGAATGGGATTGGGAGAGAAATTTAAGTAGATTTGTTCCATTGGCAAGGTTGTGAACCGTTGCCAAAGTTTTCGCTATAACGGAAACCTTGCATCTTTGCCATCACCAAAGACATTGCAGAAGAATTAGGAATGTTGGATTGATTGTTCGTGTATAAATCAAGTAGTTACCAAACCAAGAAAGTTCCAATTGAACTATCTTCAATTGGAACTTTCTTCAATTATTGAATCGCATTAAATCATTCTATGCCAACTTCAAAGCTGCCATTACCCCACCTGAAAGGGCCAAGAAAAGCACCTGGTAAGAAGCATCAATCAAGTACAATTTTAGAGATTTTCTTTGGTACAAATAGTTGATTGCTGTACTTGGAGCGGCATAAAGCAAACCAGCCAATGCACCATGAAAAGCACCGTGAATGAAAGTTTGGTCGGCAAGTGGGTGCATATTGATGATGAAGTTGACGGCATAGGACATAATAATCATCATCAACAAAGCAAGTCCATGTGTTCGAGCCATGTCTTTTTGAGCATCTTCGGCGGTCATTCCCGTTTCGGCCTGCCAAGCCTTACCAAACAAAACGGTGTACCACGCAAAGCCTAATGCGAAAGCCGCAAGACCGCCAATAATAGGTTCTACAAATTGCATCATATTGTTGTGTTGTTTTAGGTTAATGATAGACAAGATAAATAAAAAACCGAAATAGTACAATTTGGATGAGCTGTTGTGAAGGCAAATGAGGAAAAGAAACCTCTTGTTTTTATTTGGAGAAAATGTCCATTATTGGTTTGTAAAAAGGAGAAAGAAAAAATGGCGCAAAATTATTTCCATAACTAGAATTTTTTCAAAACGCAAGTAATAATAATTTTTCGTAAATAGTTTTTACTTTGAGAAAAAGCATAGTTGTAAAGAAAGACAAGAATTATTAATTGAATAACACAATTCTTCCCAACGACACCAATACTTTCCCAACGGTGATTTTTTTCTCTTTTCTGCTCATAGTTTGATGAAAAAGTGCTTTAAGTTGGGCGCATAGGTGCGGCTAATGGGAATTTTGTTTATCCCTTGATCCATCAGAGTGTGAAGTTCATCATCAATGGTTTCCAAGCCTTTAATGAACTAAGAACTAAGAACAACTGCCTTTTTGCCAGTTTGCACATGTTGAATAGATTGGTATCCAAATTTATTAAGTTGGTTTATAAGGGCTTGTGCATGTTGAGGAATGTCCTCCACGACGAGAATTTTTATCTTAGACATAGTATAGTTCAGTATTTAGTGTAATTGATAAATGCTAAAGATGTCAAAAAAAATGTAGTTAATCAGTTGAAGTAAGAAAATTTTGTTTTTGTTACAAGCATTGCCAATCAGTTTTGAAGAATTACCTATTTTGTGCGTTACTTTTAAACGAAACATTACCATGCAAAAAATACGATTCATTTGTTTACTGTGTTTGATTTCCAATCTTTGTTTGGCTCAAAAACACTACTTGGACTGTCAAAACTTTAAGCAGACACAAGCTGAAACACTGCAATCTATTGCAGCCAAAACTACTGCAATGGCGGATGCGAGAGAAGACAGTTTTGGCATCACCCACTACGATATTTCGCTCGATGTCACAGACTTTGAGAACCGAATTATTGCAGGAAATTGTAAGATTTTGATGTTTACCAAGGTGAATGACATCCAACGAATTGAATTGGATTTGGAAAGTTTGCTGGTCGAAAAAGTGGAGATAAACGGCGAACCTGCAACGTTCACTCAGCAATCTCCGAAATTGTATATTGATTTGAAGGGAAGTTTTGCAGCAGGGCAATTTTTGGAGGTCAATGTGTTTTATGCAGGAAAACCTCAAAGTGTGTCTTTTGGAGGTTTTTATTTTAGTTCCAATTATGCTTACAATTTGGGTGTGGGTATTGGTGTAGATCCGCCCAACTATGGCAGGGCGTGGTTTCCTTGTTTCGATACCTTTAGCTCTCGGAGCATATATGATTTTCACATCACCACCATAGAATCGCACAAAGCTTTCTGCAATGGCTTGTTAGAAGGTTTTGACACCAATGAGAACGGCACCAAAACCTGGCATTGGAAACTATATCAAAGCATACCGACTTACTTGGCATCCGTAGCCGTTGCGGACTACGAAACACTGGAAAGTGTGCATGTAGGGGCTTATGACCCGATTTTGATACAGTTGGCTGCTCGTGCTGCTGATACGACCAATCTCAAGATTTCTTTTGAACACTTGCCGAATGCAATTGATGCTTTTGAAGCAGCCTATGGGAAGCATCGGTTTGACAAGGTTGGTTTCAGCATTGTTCCTTTTGGTGGAGGGGCGATGGAACACGCTACCAATATTGCCTATCCAACTTTTGCAATAGATGGTACGTTGGTTTTTGAGGATTTGATGGCGCATGAATTTGGACACCATTGGTGGGGCGATTTGGTGACTTGCGAAACTGCGGATGATATGTGGCTCAACGAGGGGTGGGCGAGTTTTGGAGAGCATTTGTTTATGGAAGCGGTGTATGGCAAGGAAGCGTATTTGTCTTCGGTGGTGGCGAATCACATTGAGGTAATGCAATACGCCCACATTCGAGATGGAGGACATTACCCTGTTTCAGGAGTGCCTTTTGATATTACCTATGGTAGCCATGTATATAGCAAAGGTGCAGATGTAGCGCACACACTTCGAGGCTATATGGGCGATGAAGCCTTTTTTCGGTGCATACGAGAATACTTGTCGGCTTTTGCTTTCAAAACGGCAACAAGCGAACAGTTTAGAGATTTTTTGGCTGAATGTTCGGGCTTTGATTTGGATGATTTCTTCAATGATTGGGTCTTCAATGCAGGTTTTCCGCACTTTGCAATAGACTCTATAGTAGTGGGTTTTGACGGCAATCCTTTTACCGCTGATGTGTATATTCGTCAAAAATTATATGCTGCACCCGATTTTTTTGAGCAGGTGCCGATGGATATTACCTTCTACGATACCAATATGAATATGCAGACCGAAAAGATTTGGCTGAATGGTGAATGTGATATTCATTCTTTCGATTTGCCTTTTTATCCTGTGATGACGGTCTTAGACATTGACCAAAAAATCAGCGATGCGGTGACAGAAAATCAGCAAATGATTTCAACAACAGGTGTTTACGATTTTGAAAATGCCAAAATGCAAGTAACGGTCAATCAAATTGCAGATTCTACTTTGCTGCGAATCGAACACCATTGGGCTGCACCCGATCGCATGAAAAATGCACCTGAAGGTTTGGTTTTTTCACCCAATCGTTATTGGAAAGTGGATGGAATTCGCTACAATTTGTTTTTGGCTTCCGCTACCATCGCTTACAATGGCGCTGCAACTTTGAATGGCGGATATTTGGACAACGATTTGATGGGCGGTGGTTCTGAAAGTGCTTTACAGGTGTATTATCGGGCCAGTCCTGCAAATGAATGGCAAAAAGTGACGGGAGTGAGCCAAGATACGCAAGGTAATTCAAATGATCGACGAGGTAGTTTTACCATCAACAACCTGCAATTTGGAGAATATACTTTGGCGTTTTTTGACAACAATCGAACAGATCCAATCGTGACTTCCAATCCAACTTGTATGTTTACGGACATTGAAGATAAATCTCCCAGACCTAAAGCTGAGTCTTTTCTGACGATACATCCCAATCCTTTCCACGATAAATTTACAGTGTCTTTGAAGGATGAATACTTCAATGCTGGAAAGTTGGATTTTAGAGTGTATTCGACTTTTGGGAAATTGATGTTGGAAAAGTTGAGCAGTACAAGTGTTTTTGAGTTGGATATGAGTCATTTGCCTGTCGGCGTGTATTATTATTGGGCAAAATTGGAGAATGGAAAGGTGATGAGTGGCAAAGTGGTTAGGGAATAGTTATTCATTTTGCTAATAACGAAAATTTGATTACAAAAGAGTTGAAGGTTCTTTTGTGTAAAACTATTTTTGTCTCGCTGCTTAACAAAAATAGTTTAGCATCGCTTCAGCACGTATAAATAACGGGTTTTATGGTGTCGAGGCTACGCCCCTCATAAGAACCTCTTTAGCATTGTCCCTACAAAGGGAGCCGCAGCGATGCTGCTCAAATATTAAGAAATTTCCGTTACAGGGTACTAGTACAGCATAAACCAAATAAGCGGCAACTTATTTTCCGCACAAACAACTGACAATTAATAGTTTTGAAAACTAATCACCAGTCACTAATTTACTAATCACTGTACTAGGTAAGTAGCAAGACAAAATTAATTTCCTCCAATTTTCACTTTCCACAAGGCCTCCAAAAAGGGGCGACTTGGTACAGAATACATCAATTTGAGATCTTCCGCTAAACTACTTTCTTCATTCAAAAACCGAAAAATGCGTTGTATCGAATTGTTCTTAAACATTTCGGTGAAAATTGGGCGAATCTGCTCACCTTGATGCTGCAAAATATTCAATAACAATGCATCATATTCTAAAAAACGTTTGGAGGTGATGGGGGTATAAAAAGGTTGGTTCGTTTTTTGGAGGGATTCGACGATATGTTTGGAGTCCTCCTGTATGCGCCAAAAAGTGTAGCCTGTGGATGGTTTGGAACGGCCACCTTTGGTGCCGATGTGCATAATTCTTTTTTGAGGGTGAGGACGTTGAGGAAGAGGATGGTCGGTCATTGGAATAATCCCAAACTCTGTTTCTTCAATGTCATATTCCTTCAATTGAAGGTTATTATGGATATACTCTTGTAGGTGTTGATCGTAGGATTTTTGAGGTAATAAGTCCTTGGAGAAAACGGTGAACTCCACCAATGCTTTGGTTGGGCTGTGTGGCAGTATATAGACAAAACGTGCCGATTGTTCTTGTGGAATATTGAAGTCAAACAATACAGGTATGTCGGGATTGAAAATGGCTTTGGGGCTGTTAATTACATAACCTTTGAAGTGTTGAAGGATATAATGGTATTTTTGTAGGTCTTTTTCCTGTTCAAACATTGCAGGGGAAAAAGTGCTGTCAAACAACCAGTTACCATAATAAGTTTCATCATTTACTTTCACCCACGCCTTTTCTTTATCTGCATCTAAGATTTCAATTTCACCAAAAACAAAATCAATATTGCCCTGTTGCTGCAACTGTGGTAGGATAAATTCGTAGAAGTCAATGCCTCGAATCATGTTGTATCGCCAATTTTTTAGGTCAAAAGTATGTGTCCAATCAGCACTTTTGAATTGCAATTGTCGCCAAGAACCCTTCAAAATAGGGTCGAACAGCGTTTTTTTATCAGTCCAAAAACACCAAGTTCTATCATTTTCGGTTTTGGGAGAACGGTCGACAATCAAAATTTTTTTGTGGGAAAGCGGCGATTGAAGTAGGTGAAAAGCAAGGCTTAAACCTGCACAGCCTCCTCCTGCAATGATGTAATCGTATGCCTGCATAAACTTGAATTATTGATATTTTGAAACTTTTTTAACTTATATAATAAGGCCCAAATACTCTAATTGTTAATTTTGTGGTCATTTTAATTAATTATTTTTATTTTATAAAAACACTTTGGTAAATGAAATTTTTATTTTCATGTTTTATAGTCCTGATTGGCAGTGTGTTTTCAGCTTTTGTAAGTTGTAATGATGGTCTTTCTTCTTCTCCTGAATACTTCACAACAGATACTGTAGAGACTGCCTTGGATGAATATTGGTATCAAGGAAAAGCAGAAATCAGCCGTTTTGAGTTGCAACAGGCACGTTATGGTGAAATTCACAAAGGCGATGCCATCATGGTCTTTGTAACCGAAGATTTCCGCACCGATATACAGGTGAAACTGGAAAATGAGGCAAATAAAGATAAAGCCATTAATGTAATGAAACTTAATTTTATGCGAAATTTTCCCACTGGCATCTACGATTATTCGGCTCTGACTTCTGTGTTTACACCTGCCAATGGTGACAAAAATAGCAAATGTTTGAAAGTTACCAATTCGGTCCAAGAATGGTGCGGACATGTTTTTACACAATTGAATTGGACGGAAGGTAAGAAGTACGATGTCAAAAGCTTCTCGTATTTTGAAGCAGATGGTGACAAAACTTTTGAATTGAAAACCCCTTATTTAGAGGATGAGATATGGAACATTATCCGTATGAATCCCAATAATTTGCCATTGGGTAGGATAGAGATTGTGACCAGTACATTGTACAGCCGTTTGGGACATTGGAGTTTGCGTCCTATGGATGCAGATGCTTTGTTGTCGGTTTATGAAGGGGAAGATTTTGAAGGAGAAGAATTGATGGAATATGTGTTGATTTATCCCGAACACAACCGCACGCTGAAAATTGTCTATGAAAATGTTTCTCCTTACAAAATCCAAGGTTTCCAAGAAATCTATAAAGCACCTTTTTGGGCAGGTGGTGAACTTTTGACGACTACTGCAAAACGGACGCATACAATCTTGTCGGATTATTGGGACAAACATTCATTGGAGGACAGGGTTTTGCGTAGAGAATTGGGGTTGGAGGAATAGGGATAGTATATTTTTTGGGATTATAGGAACGGTTTTTTTTCAAAGAATCGGAATGAAAAAGGCTACAAGACAATACTTCTTTTGGTTACATTGTATTATAGCCCTAAACTTTGCTAAATATTCAAAAAAATACTAATTAGTAAATCGTTTATGAAACATTTTTTCTAAGAAAAAGCCAGTCCACCATTGATGTCAATATTGTTTCCTGTCACAAAAGAAGTCATGTCAGAAGTCAAACAAGCCACCAAATTTGCCACTTCTTCCGATGTTCCTTCTCGCTGCAATGGTGTTTTCCCTGCAACAAATTCCCTCACACTATCAGGCGTAAAGGTATCATGGATAAATTCTTGTGGTCTTGGTTCCAAAAAGACCTTAGCAGCTGAATTATGGTATTTGGTGTTGGTTTTCATTCTATTTTAGACGCTAATCGAGCTACCAAAGTCTGGTGTATGTCTTGCAAATCCAACGTCCATCCAATATAGGAAAAAAATGATGATTACAACCTTTAATTGTGCATTCCATTTGTTTTTTACATCTTTTTAATTCATTGCAATCATATGCATCTTCTAATTCTGCTGCAATTTGAAAACTTTGTTCAAATAAATTTTGCAGACTTCACAAAATGGTTTAATTTTGGTCTGCCAATTAATTGGTAAACCAATTTAAAAATATATTCAATGAAAAAAATAATCACTTTCGGCGAAATTATGCTTCGATTGACTCCGCCCAATGCCCTGCGTTTTTCGCAAGCAAATAGTTTTGATGTAGTATATGGAGGAGGTGAATCCAATGTTGCTGTGTCTTTAGCCAACTATGGTCTGCCCGTAGAGTTTGTGACTCGCTTACCTAAAAACGACATTGGAGAATGTGCCTTGATGGAAATGCGAAAACGAGGTGTTGGTACAAAGCACATTATTTTTGGAGGAGAACGTTTGGGAATTTATTTCTTAGAGATTGGGGCAGTGAGTAGAGGCAGCAAGGTTGTTTACGATAGGGCCTATTCTGCTGTGTCAGAGATTCAAAAAGGAATGGTTGATTGGGAGGAAGTTTTTGCAGATGCTCAATGGTTTCACTGGACAGGTATTACACCCGCTATTTCACAAAGTGCAGCAGATGTTTGCTTGGAGGCAATACAGGCCGCAAACCGACTGGGAGTGACCGTTTCAACGGACTTGAACTACCGCAAAAACTTGTGGAATTATGGTAAATCTCCTGCTGAAGTGATGCCTGAACTGGTGGCGGGCTGCGATGTGATTCTCGGCAATGAGGAAGATGCCGAAAAACATTTTGACATTCACCCCAAAGGCATTGACGTAACGCAAGGACACTCGATGGATGCGGCTGCTTATCAATCGGTTTGCGAACAATTGATGGAGCGTTTTCCGAGAGCAAAAAAGGTAATCATTACTCTTCGAGGTTCTATCAGTGCTTCCCACAATTCTTGGGCAGGTGTATTGTATGATGGCAATAAGTTATACCATTCGCCTACCTACCAAATTACGCATATAGTAGATAGAGTGGGAGGTGGAGATAGTTTTATGGGCGGCTTGATTTACGGTTTGGTCAGCTACGAAGGAGACGACCAACGAGCTTTAAATTTTGCAGTGGCGGCTTCCTGCTTGAAACACACGATTTATGGTGATGCGAATTTGGTGAAGGTTGACGAGGTAGAAAAATTGATGCAAGGAGATGCAAGTGGAAGGGTTTCTAGATAATTTAAAAAATAATAAAAATGGCTCGATTTACAAGAATACAAGTTGCTCAGACAATGGAGCATACAGGTTTGGTTCCGTTATTTTATCACAGCAATATTGAGGTAGGAAAACAACTCCTAAAGGCTTGTTACAAGGGTGGTGCAAGAATATTAGAGTTCACCAATAGAGGGGATTATGCACACGAGGTATTTAGAGAGCTCAATCTTTTTGCAGCCAGAGAACTACCTGAAATGATGTTGGGTGTAGGTTCAGTGACTGATGGAGGGACAGTTTCTTTGTACCTTCAATTGGGGGCAAATTTTGTGGTAACACCTGTTTATAGGCAGGATATTGCGATTGTTTGCAATCGAAAAAAGATATTGTGGGCACCTGGCTGTGCAACGCTAACCGAAATTGCAACTGCTGAGGAAATGGGAGCAGAAATTGTGAAAATTTTCCCAGGAGAGGTATTGGGGCCTTCTTTTGTTAAGGCGGTCAAAGGTCCTTGTCCGTGGACGAGCATCATGCCAACAGGAGGTGTTTCGCCTACCATCGAAAACCTGACAGCCTGGTTTGAAGCGGGGGTAACGTGTGTGGGTATGGGGTCAAAATTGATTTCTAAGGAGATTATTGAAGCAGGTGATTATGCAGCTTTGGAAAGAAAAGTGCGAGAGGTTTTGGAAATGATTGAAAGGATAAGGGGTTAATGAAAATCGAAATAAAAGAAACAAAAATTTTCATTCTTTTGCGCCCCTCCCTCAAAAAAAAGCTATGCAAAAATGCCTTATCAACATTTCGCATAGCTTACAAACCAATAAATATTATGAAACTAAATTACTACTAATGCCTTATTTCTGTTTTAAGAAAACGTTAAACCTCCAGGCAGTTTTACCTGCTAAATTCATAAATTAAAATTATGAGTACCTGAAAATTTAAATATACTCTTAGATTCCTAATGCTTGACCACCGCCAACTTGAATCGTTTCTGCTGTTAAGAATGCGGCATCTTTACTAGCTAAGAAAGAAACAACCCCCGCAACATCTTCTGGTTGACCTAACCTTCCCAGCATAATGTTATTTGCCCAAGAAGCAAAAACTTCTGGTTTCGTGTCTTTAATTTGCTTATGAAATGGAGTGTCAATTGTACCGGGAGATACTGCATTAACTCTAATTCCATATTCTGCCAAATCTTTTGCTAACGCTCTCGTAATTGCATGGACACCAGCTTTGGATGTTCCATAAATTCCAGCTCCAGGGCCTCCTGCATTCCATGCTGCATTTGATGTATAGTTAATGATTGTAGGATTTTCTCCCTTTTTAAGGAAAGGTATTGCCGCTCTTGAAGCGAAAAATACAGAATCCAAGTTTAATGCCATTACAAATCTGTAAAATTCTGTTGTCATATCTTCAAACCTGGATCTTCCACCTAATCCACCTGCATTGTTTACAAGCACATCAATTTTTCCATACTTTTCACCAATTGCAGTGATGTTCTTAGTTACAAGCTCTTCCTTAGTAACATCGAATCCGCAATATTCAGCCGTAATCCCTTCTGCAGTAAGTTCTTCAACTCTTTTAGCTCCTGCTTCATCATCAAGGCCGTTTAATACTAAAGTATATCCGTCTTGACCTAATCTTTTTGCTACTGCAAAGCCAATACCACCGGTGGCACCGGTTATTATTGCTACTTTTCCGTTTAATTTCTTCATTTATAAAAATATTTTAATTATTTTTTTGTATAAAATTTAGGTTTCAAAGGTTCAATCTTCGGACACAAAATCCAAATACTCGCCATCGCAATCACCGCCAAAGTAGCACCAATCACAAAGGCAGGGGTATAATTGCCGCCCGCAGTAAGCCACGGAACGAGAGAAGTAAGCCCCACAGCCCCTAACTTAGCAGCCATTCCTGAAAATCCTGACAAAGTACCCACCGTTTTCTTTCCGAACATATCACTCGGTAATGTTTGAACATTTCCGATTGCTGTCTGGAAACCAAACAGGATAACCGCCATGATAAGCACCGCATTAACGGGAGTTCCTGGGCTTGCCATGGCCAATAAGGATGGCAACATAATTAAACAGCCAAGAGTAATGACCAGTTTCCGAGTTTTATCAACTGTCCAGCCTACTTTGATGCGGTTTTGTGCCAAAAGTCCACCAAACCAAGCTCCAAACATTGCACCTACATAAGGCACCCAACCGTAAATCCCAATCGTTTTGACATCCATACCATAGACTTCAAATAGGTAAATCGGAATCCAAAAAACAAACAACCACCAAATCGGGTCAATCACTGCGGATGCAATGATAACACCCCAGCTTTCCTTGTGGGATAACAGTTCTTTGGTCGTTGGGTTATATCCCTCTTCTTCGAGTTGGGCAACTTCGTTGGGGGTTGGATTTTTTTGACCACTTAAAATGTATTGCCGTTCTTCCTCTGTTATCCACGGATGCGACTTAGGTGGAGCTTTGACCAAAATCATCCACGGAATCAGCCACATCAAACCCGTCAGACCAACCAGAATGAAAATCATTTGCCAATTGAAATGAATCGTCAGAAATGCGATAAGTGGAATAGAGATAATCCCTCCGATAGCTGCACCAGAATTGAACAACCCTTGAGCCAAAGCCCGTTCCTTTGTTGGAAACCATTCGGCATTTCCTTTTGCAGCTCCTGGCCAGTTCCCTGCTTCTGCAATTCCTAAAATGGCTCGAAAAATACCAAAACTAAGTACGCCACGAGCTAAGGCGTGAAGTGCAGTTGCAATAGACCATACACCAATGGACAAAGCAAAGCCCAATCGTGTTCCAACCCAGTCGAAAATCTTCCCAAAGATAGCTTGACCAAAGGCATAAGAAAACACAAAGATAACAGAAATCAATGCGTAAATTTCTTTTCTCTCATCATCCGTACTATCTGGATAAAGATCCATCGCAATCTCTGGCCATAGAACACCAAGTGATTGTCTGTCAATATAATTGATAATTGTGGCAAGAGCAATCAAAGCAATAACCCACCATCGTAGTCCTTTTAATTTCATTTTGTTTACGGTTGACGGCAGACGGTTGACGATGGACGGCTCTGCCCATATTTAGTCAAAGTACTGCCTGATTCTTATAAAAAATCTTCTCTTAATGGACTAAAAACATCAATCAATTGTCCGTCTTTTATACAGGTACAACCATGCATAACCATTGGAGGGATGTAGTAAGAATCCCCGCCTTTGATGGTTTTTACTTGGTCGCCAATGGTCATTTCAAATTCACCACTTTGTACATAAGTTACTTGCGAATGATGGTGATTGTGCATTTGTCCGACACCGCCTGCTTTGAAGTCGGCAATGACGAGCATGATTTTGTCGTCATAACCATGAATTTGCCGCCGTATCAAGGGATCAACTTGTTCCCATTCCTGTTCTTCTTTAAAAAAAAAATCTTTGCCTGTTTTGGTAGGATTCATCTTCCTGTTATGTTTGTTTAATAATTGTATTGTATTCAATTCTCCATTAGAGAAAAAACTCCTTTCCATTCATACGTTTTTCCATCAACTTCAATTGCATGTTGCGTTTCCTCCGAATTGTCCTGATTCGCTAACATTAGCGTCCAAACTTTTTCTTTTTGGTTGCTAAAACTTACAATCGTATAATCTTCAGTATCAACAATAACCTCCAATTTATCAATGCTACTAAACGGACTGTGTGGAATCTCACCAACAGGATTGTAATTCCCATGCGGTTCAATCACCGAACAAAACAGTGCATTTTTCGCTTCATTTTTGCGGATAATAAAAGTAGGGTCGTGACGCAAATTGAAGTTGGAATCATTTGCACCGCTTCGGGCAAAAATCAAATCATCCTCTTTTGAAGT
This sequence comes from Chitinophagales bacterium, assembly GCA_041392475.1. Classification (NCBI taxonomy): domain Bacteria; kingdom Pseudomonadati; phylum Bacteroidota; class Chitinophagia; order Chitinophagales; species Chitinophagales bacterium. The sequence goes on from JAWKLZ010000003.1 coordinate 1,576,509, forward strand.
CAGCGCTGTCATCGAGAAAAATTTACCGTTCAAAAACCAAGTCAATTTGGCATTTTTTCCATCTGCTTTACCTTGAGCTTCCTTCCAAATATGCTGATAACCATGCTCTTTGCCAATCGGCTTCAAAGATTCCGTTTCGGCTTTGTATTCAAAATTGTTGGACAATAAATGCCCTTGAAACCAAGTCGGCAAATCGTATTGTTGGGCAGAATCAGACTGCATCCGAAAGAGGTCTATCAAAATCGGTTTGTGAAAACTCTCGTTCTTCAATAAAACCATCGTGCGGTGCATTTCCACACCCTCATACGCATGACTTGATTTTGCGCTAACGATTTGCAGCGCATCGTTTTCGGCATTGAAGTAGTAGGGGATTGGAGCGTATTTCGAGCCTATTTTTATATCCCCATTGTAGTGCGATTTTTCATTGACCACTACTGTATTGTGAGCGATACTTTGTTTCGCAAAAGTATTGTTTTCGGGTAGGTAACGACCGCCCCCTTTTTGGTCAATATTCACCCAACGAGCTGCGCCATAATCTTGTATGACTTCGCCCGATTCATCGTAAAGTGAATAAGATAGTTTGTCGAAATGCCCATGTCCCATACCCTGTTCCGAATATTTCATCACCAAACATAATTCGCCCGATTCTTGTCCTTTTGTCCGCAAAATTCCCACACCACCTTGCTTGCCATCTGCTCCATCGGTGTAGGCAATGGGTTTTTGTTCAAAAGACTGTGCCAATCCTTTCGCCAAATCCTTCGCTACTGCAAAACCCGTTTCGTCTAGCAAAACCTGCTCCTGCAATGCTGCAATTGATAACAATTCGGGGTCGTTTCCAAAATCATAGTATGCAATATCAACGGCTGCGATTACCTCCCTTGCCAACCACGACATTCCTTTTTGAGAGTCGTTGATGGGAAAAAACACACCGTTTGCGTCGGTTTGATTGAGGAGCGCATAAACGGATTTTTGAAGTATTTTGTCTCTATAATTGAAGATATTCAAATCTGGACGACTGTTTGACAGTGATTTGGCAAACAACAAAAAAGGCGACATTGCATATCGGAGGTAATAAGGCCCTTCAGTAAAATAACCATCTGGTGAAAATGAGTAATCTAACTGAGCCAAAAAACCAGCAGATTTTTGACCTTCAATTTTGATAAAACCACCATCATTGTCCATCAAATCTTTAGGAATATCGTCTGACTTTAATCCATACAAAGCCCGATTAACCAATTCTTCATCGTCCATTGCTAAGCCTATCATCCCGACTGCCGCATTGCCCCATGTACTGTGGTTGTGGATGCGGTTGTAAAACTGAGGATTGCCGATAGACAAGAAATCCGCAAAAGGTCGAAACAAGTCATTCTCCAAGTGTTTGCGCTGTTTGATTGGGAGCCAATCATAGATGCAATCATACGCCTGACTCACATATACCAACCAATTTGCATCGTTTAAACATTGCCAAAATATTTTACCTGTGGCATAAGATTTGTTTGCAGGGTGCAAACCCAATTTGGGGTATATTTTGGCATACTCCAATAACATATCTCGAATGTAAATTGCATATTTTTCATCTCCTGTTATCTGAAATAAATTGCCCGCTTTTTGAAGAATGAAAAAGTTTTTTTTGTGACGTTCATGCGTGTAGCCGCCCGCCATGTCTTTTGGAATCGGCACGTGAATACCTTCTTCAATTTCTGCATTAACTTCTTCAATTGTTGCCTTCAATTCTGCATCAAATAGCGGGACTTTGCCCAGTTCTGCCCGAATTGTTGCAACTCCTTTTGGTGTGAGCATCAATTTGGGATGTGTTTGGGCAGTTGCTATTGCAGTGATAAATAGCAGCAGGAAAAATGTTTGTATGTTTTTGATTTTGTTCAAGTTATTTTGCTTATCAGGTATCGTACCTTCAATGTATCCGACACCTTGTTTTATCGAAATATTCCAATCGCCTTCCCGTCATTTCCTTTCAAATCCACTGCTGTCTCTTTTTCCGTCACCTCAACTAATTTATAAGCATCGTCGTTCGAAATAATCCCCTTAGAATTAGAAAAATTGGAGTGAGAAATGTTGACCACAGGTTCACCGACACTAAGGTGCATTTTCAAAGATTCAGAATCATTAAAACTGCTATTTTCGATGTTGATGAACTGAACGCCATGCAAAGAAATAGCCGCCTCCGTCTTATTGCGCTTGCCATAACCCACTTTATTGAAGGTAGAATGGTTGATTTCGAGGATAGGGCCAAAAGTGCTTTCGTCTCCGCCACCTCTATGTAGATTTACTGCAACTCCTTCAATGTCATTAAATTCGCAGTTCTCTATCACTACATTTTCGACATTGTAAATCCCGATGTCATCCGTTTCTTTATCGAGGCTCAAAACAGAACCCGAAATGTTGTCAAAAACAGAATTGCGTAAAAGAATGGAATCTGCAAAGGTATTTTGGAATACTTTCAGTACTTCAAAGCTGTGGTTGATGTCCAGGTTTTGGAATTTACAGTCTTCAACGAACAATTTGTAGTTGTGATTCATCGAATAGCGACTTGTGCGAATGACTGCATTGCCTGGACTGTCAGGCGATTCCATACCATCTACAACTACATTTTGCAGGGTTAAGCTCCCACCATTTTCGATGTTGAACAAAGAGGTTTTCTGAAATTGGAGAAAGGGTTTTTCTTTTGCTCCTTTTGCAGCTCTCACGGTGATAGGGTAGTAGAGGTCTATGGCTTTGGTGAGCATGTATTCACCCGCTTCTAGCTCCAAAATATCTCCTTTTTGAGCCGTTTTTGCAGCATCAAAAAGCGTATTCATACCTGCCTTGACTGCAATCACTTTTCCCGTTCCAAAACGAACTTCCTCATCAATAAGAGGATACCAAGTCACGCCAGTATTTTCGGGACTTGCATGGTCTTTTACCTCTGTAATTCCTGCACCTTTTGCAGTGTCTCCTTTGGGCATCAAAATGCCCTCTTTGTTTCTTTCTAAGATGATTTTTTTGTTCTCAAAACCTTTTTTTGCAATAGCTTGTATATTCTCGCTGAGTATGTTTCCTTCAAATTTGATTCCACTAATGTCGTCGTAAACAGTGAATAAGTCGTCCTTTTTTTCGTTATAAAACAGATTGTTGGAGACCACTGTATTTTCGGGTGTGGCAGAGCGTTCTTCATCACTTCCTGCACAGAGTTGAATGTAGTCGCAATTGATGAAAGTATTGTTGGAAGCCTCCGAATCCTTGACCTGAAAGTAGCGGTTCAAAGGTGAATTGGGGACACCATTCATAATCACCAAAGCCCCTCTAAAACGGTAGCCTGTCAAGCCTTCGCAGTAGTTATTGACTACTTTTTGTTTTTCGTTGATGATGCGGATACCGCCTGTGTTTGCCTTGCCATTGCCGAAAAAATAGTTACTTTCGACCAGTGTTTCGTTTCCATGTCGCATGGTTAGTGTGCCTTGACATTCGTAGAAAGTATTACCCCGATAAATGTTTTGACAAGACTTGTTGGAGATGATTTCATGTTCACCATTGCAGCGGTCGAAGTAGTTGTTTTCGACAAGCGTATTGGAGTTGGTCAGTGAATGATGGCTTGTGCCAATCCTCAAAGTTTCGCCACCATTTGAACCCAAAATTGGGTGATAACCAAAATAATTGTGGTCTATTTGGTGGTGGTTTTCTTGACTTTCTTCTGTGGTTAAGCGCACTGCAAGTGTTACTCCATGATTGCGTTTTCCTGTGAGATAGTTGTGGTCGAATCGGTTGTTTTTGCCGTAAATTCCGACCCAGTAATCGGATTCAAAACGCTCTGGATTGCTATAATTGTCTATTACACATTCTGTTACTCGGCAGTTATTGCAGAGATATTCTTTGTTTCTCCTCAAAGAAATGACTTCATTGGTTGGAGTAAAACCGTTCTTAAAAACCAAACCTTCTATCACTAAATATTCGCCCGCCATCCTCAAATTGGACTGCCCTTCAAGGGTGACTTTTCCCTTTTCTTCAACGGTCAAGGTAATTGGAGCTTTTTCCGTTCCTTCACCCACAAAAACCAATTCCACATCTTTCCAAACACCGTTTGCCAAAATGATTTTATCGCCTGCTTTTGCAGATTCAACGGTTTTTTTGAATTCTTCGAGGTTGTGTACTAAGCCTGTTGTTTGTGCGGTGCTATTGCTACAACTCATTGAAGATAGTATACAAAGTAAAAGAATGAAATAGGTCGAAGATAATTGGTTTGTATTGAGATTCATAGGTTATTGTTGAATACAGATAGATGATTTCTTAAAAAAAAATAAGGTATATAGTTGCTATTTGGGTAAGTCCATCAGGACTTAAATATTTGTAGAAAAAATTGGAAAGTAATTATAGAACTCCTTCGAAGTTCAATCCAAAAACAAATAGCAAGTATTACTGATGTTCAACTCTTTTAGAATTTGGACGAAAGATTAAAGACATAAGACAAAAAAAATTGAATTATTGACAGCAAAGGAATTAAGTGAAATTACATTTTTAATGCAATTTATTCATAACCAAATATTTACGTCTTTTGTCTTTCGTCCAAAGTCCAAAAATCCTACAGAGTTGGTAATTGCTTTTTCTTGACTTTCTACAAATATTGAACTTCTTTGGAGTAGTCCATTTTTGAATTTATTAGATGTTCTCATTTTGTGAACAATAGAAAATGGAAATTTTAAAATTTTTTGTTTTCGTGCTTTAGTGCATTAATGCGTCACTTCCAATTCATAGTATTTCACTTTGGCAAAAGCTCCTTCATCTTTGGTAGCAAAGTAATTCCCTGCTTTGAAGTAGTTTTCAAACACTCCCCATTTTTGGATGTGAATATCATCGTAAACAACAGATTCATTGTCGTTTAGAATAACCTCCATTCTGCCTTCCTGTACTTTCACTTCGAGGGTAAACTTGTCATAACCTACATATTCATTGAAGGTATGTCCATCATCATCGTCCCAAGCATCTACTGAAAGTATCTCTGTATCAGATGCGTTTAGGTTTTTCAACACTTTGGTTTTGACCCGCACATAGCCATAGTGCCAGTAGATTTTAAGCATTGGAGGAGCATTGTTGTCGTCTTCTCCAATCAAATCTCGCTGTTCGTTGGTCAATCTTCCGTGGATTTGCATGATGATGGTGCGGTGGTCTTTGCCGTCCGAACCCTTGGATATTTCAGGCACAGCGAGCGTTCCCCGCATATTTCCGCCCTGTGCAAAAGTCCAATTGACATTGTTATTGCCTGATTCCATTTGTTCTCGCAATTCAGTTCGAGAATAAGAAGAATTGGCGGTTGAGGCATTGGGATAGGTATAAAAAACGAGTGAGCCATCCGTTGTATCATCATACATAAAGGGCTTCAAAGTCGGGTTATTCGCATAGTCCAAAATTGCAGGCGGAGCTACTTCGGTTGGATTCCCGATAGGAAGTGTGACTTTCCAATGATTTAGGTCAATGTTGGGGAATATTTCTGTTCCTTCATTGGGGTTTTCTTCCTCCTCTTCTTCTGGAGGCGGAATGTATTCTCCTTCTGGTTTTTGCAGACTGGTCTTTTTGCAACTTGAAGTGCTGAAAGCCAAACACAAAAAGAATATAGTAATTAGGGAAGTTTTCAAACGGAGTTGGATAAAGGTCATTAAGTTCGTTTTTATTACATTTTATTTAATCAATGGTTCGGGTAGTTTTTACTAAACGCAGAGACAGAGAGACGCAGAGATTTGATTATCAGATAGTTGTAAAAATTAATTTATTTTCTAATAATCTGATTATCAATTTATTAGAAAAAAACTACGAGCTATTGTTTAATAGTAAGTGGGATGATTGGTGACTTGTGCGCTTATATAAGCCATCACAAGTCACCAATCAGCTAATCACTAAGTTAATCTTCTACAATCGTAAAACTGTCAATTCTACATTCTACACCTACATTGGTGACCAAAATAGCCACTTCAGTATTGTCACCAGAATTGAAACTAACAGAATCCAATACATAGGTGCCTGAATCTGATTGGTCGGTCAATGTAACAGAATCAATAGTAGCATCGGCTACTTTATCTGGGTCGGTCACATCACCCGCCAAAATCGCTACTGTCATGGTGCCTTCTGGCGAAGTTTTCATGGTATAGTAGAAAGAAACGATGTAATCTTTGTTGGCTTGAACGGTAATCAATTGGTAAGCAATTCTATCACCCGCCGAAGGAAATTTTGCAGCTTTAGGACCATCGTGAACGGGGTCGGAAGTAATCTGCAATACACCTCCCAAATCACCATTTTTCCAATGATCTCTATAACTGTCATCTCCTTCAATATCAAAACCAGGATTGAGAATAACGGGAACGAAATCATTGACAGGTTCTTTAATTTCGATGGTTCTAGTGGTTGTACTACTTACATTCAGTTTGTCAGAAGATGTCAAAGAAACGGTGTAATCTCCTGCGGCAGAATAGGTGTGAACAGGATTTTTTTCGGTTGAAGTCATGCCATCTCCAAAATCCCAAGTATAGTCGGTCGCACTACCTGATTCGTTGCTGAAAGTTATTTGAAGATAGTCGGCATCACTTGGTGTGAAAGCAAAGCTCGCACTTGGGGGAGTTAAATCTGGAATAGACCCTTCTTCTGGCAATACGTTTTTTTCGCAAGCTGAAAAGAGAACTGCCATCATTGCAGTGAGGAAAAAAGACTTCAATGAGAAGGTATTGAAGTTTGTGATGTATATTTTATTGTTAATCGTTTTCATTTGAAAATGATGTTTTATTATTTTATAAATTTTTATTTAATGGTGAATGTGGTAATTAGTGACTGGTTATTGGTTTTGTATAACCTTCAAACTTGAATCGGCTACAAATCACCAGTCACTAATTCTTCTAATCACTAAATTAATTATAACCAGGATTTTGTGTCAAAAGATTTTGACTCACATTGATTTCGTTTTGTGGAATAGGCAACAATAAATCAGTTGCTTCAAAAGAATAACTTTGACCTGCTGCGAAAGCACTCAAGACTGATTCTGCTGCACCAAAACGTACCAAATCGTAAAAACGATGGTTTTCAAAAGCCAATTCAACACGTCTTTCTTTCATCAACATTTCCTTGGTCAAAGTAGCACTACCATCTAAAGGCAATGTACTCAATCCCACTCTTGCTCTGATAGCATTGTAAGAAGCAAGGGCATCCAAATCTTTGGTAGATGCGCCCCCTGCCATGATTGATTCGGCGTGCATCAAATAAACATCCGCCAATCGTAGAACAATCCAATCATTGCCGCACAAACGAGCATCAGCAGAAGTCGTTAGGAATTTGCCTACTTCAGCAGTATTACTTGGATTGAAAAGTACGGCAGATCTTTCTGTATCTAAAGGATCTACTGCTGCTACAAAGTCGCTGGTGACGTAGTTCAAGCCACTGACTCGACCGCCTGCGGTCATCTCAAAAGAGAAATCTTGGCTTTCGTTGGTATTGTCGTTGAGGTAAGGAATGGCAAAGATGATTTCGTTGTTTCCTTCTGTATAAAACACATCTGAATAGTTTGCAAGCAATGAATAGTTTCCACTGGCTACTACATCTGCCAAGATAGCTTCTGCACCTGCATAATTTCCTTGTGTCAATTGAACTTTTGCTAAAAGTGCGGCTGCAGCACCACTTGTAGCCCGTCCGTAAGGCGAACTTGCGGGTAATGCGCTTCTGGCAGCCGTCAAATCGGCTTCAATGAAAGCCAATACTGAGCTTGCAGCATCTCTATCGAAATAGTCGGTGTCGGTTTGGATGATTACCTTGTCAATAATGGGTACACTACCAAAAGCTCTAACCAAATTGAAGTGAGACAAAGCTCTTGCAAATTTAGCTTCACCTTCAAATTGGCTTTTCAAAGTAGCATTGTTTACTACATCCAAATGTTCCAATACACGATTGGCTCTGAAAATCACATTGTAGTTGGCTAACCAGTAATCACCCACTGCAAGATTGGTAGGTTTTACATTGAAACTTTCAAACTGTGCCCAATCGCCTTCGCTTGATTTGGTTTTGGTGTTGTCGGAACGCATTTCTGTTAAGGCAAATTCACGCAAGGGAACTGCTTGAAGTCCATCGTAAATGGCTATCACTGCGCCTTGCACTTCTTCTACATTGGTATAGAAAGCGTTGTCGCCAATGGCAGATTTAGGATTGAGGTTCAAGTCTTCTTTGTCACATGCCATGAAGAACATGGAGAAAATGAGAAAATAGATTGATTTATATATTTTATTTGTCATTATTTTATTTTTTGATTTTAGAGAGTACAATAGAAAACAGAGGTTTTTTTAAACTTCTATTTTCTCAATGCTTCATCGTTTAAAAAGCAAGGTTTACACCAGCCGAAATGGTTCTATAAAGAGGTGCGGGGCCTCTTTGATAGCCGAAAGTCAATGGAGAGGATAATCCTGCTACTGTTCCTTCACCTGATCCTTCTGGATTGTAACCCACATAACCGTCTGCCATAATGTAAAGCAGGTTTTGTGCGCCAACATAGACTCTTAATTTTTGAATTCCAATGTTTTCTAGCATATTTCGTTTGAAGGTATAACCCAGGTTTAAGTTCCTCAATGCAACATAAGAAGCATCTTGAATATCATCGTTGGTGAAAATTCGCTCTACAACCAAATCTTTGTCTGGGAAGTCGCTGGTATAATCTTGACTGCTTGCAAACTCATTGTTGATATACTGTGAAGAAATGTTTCGGATTTCTGCGCCGTGTGAGCCTTGGAACATGAAACTCAAATCAAAGCCTTTGAAGTTGAAGTTATTGCTTACACTCCAAATCAAATCTGGATAAGGTGAACCCAACACGGTACGGTCGTCGGTGTCAATTACACCGTCGCCATTCAAGTCTTTTGCGTACACATCTTGTGATTGTCCATTGATAGGATAGTAAGGATCATTGATGTATTGAGGGTCAATTTCCCCTTTCACAACGTAGCCGTAGTAAGAAGAAATAGGACTCCCTTCTAATGCAATCCATTCGGCAGCACGTTTGTCGTCCACGATGCTGATGAGTCCGTCTGCTCCTGCAAAGTCGATAAGTGTATTTTTGTTGTGGGTAAATATAGCAGAAGTCGACCATGAGAAGTCTGGACCTTTCACGTTTTTAGAACGCAATTCCAATTCAAAGCCTTTGTTTTCTACCACACCTTTGTTCACCAATGCCGTTCCAAAACCTGTCACTGAAGGAATCGGAAGGTCTAACAATAAATCTTCACTTGTTCTATTATAGTAGTCAAAAGATAAACCAAAACGACCGTCAAAGAAAGAGGCATCAATCCCAGGGTTGTATTCAACTAATTTTTCCCATTGAAGTTCAGAGTTGGATATGTTGGTGGCATTGAAGCCCGTTGAAGTACCGCCAAGAGCTGTTCCGACAGGAGAAACCAAACCGATGTAATCGTATTCTCCAATACCTGAATTACTTCCTGTGATACCGTAACTGAACCGAAGTTTTAAGTCAGAGATAAATCTATTGGCCACCAAAAAATCTTCTTGTGAAACTCTCCAACCGACAGATGCTGCGGGGAAAAATCCAAATTTATTGTCTGGTCCAAATTTGGAACTACCGTCTGTTCTGGCACTCACCGAAAGCAAATATTTGTCCTTGTAAGCATAGGTGATTCTCGATAAGTATGACACCAATTTTTCTTCAAATTCAGTGGTTTCGCCCCCTACCAAGTTTGCAGCAGGAATAGTTTCGATGTAGTCAAACGCATAACCTGCTGCTTCCAACGAACTGTATTCTCTGTCCCATTGCTCATACGCAAAACCTGCTACTACACCAATTTCGTGGTCGCCAAAATCCTTATTGAAGTTCAAGGTACTTTCCGAAACCGTGTGAAATTCGGTAGCAGAACTTCTGATGGATTCAGAGTCGGCAGCTCCATTTCTGGATGCTTGTACACCTGCCCACTGGGTATTTTTGGTTTCTCTAAAATCACCACCAACAGATTGCTTGAAGAAAAATCCATCTGCAATGTTTACGTTCACATAAGCATTGGCGAATATTTTGGTTTGGAACTTACGTCGATCTCGCTCCAATACTTTTGCCAAAGCACTTTGATTAGAAGTTGAACTGATGTCTAAGCCATTGCCTGTACTCGGTTGACCTGCTGCCAAATCGTAGTCGTCGAACATACGTTCCATCGCATAGTCACCGATTTGGGCATTTGCCCATCGGCCATTTTCTCTGGTTCTATTGACAAACTGAATCGTGTTTTCGTCTAAGTATAGCGGCAGCCAAGGGTTTTGACGAATCGCATCGTGAATACCAATTGGGAATCTTCTCTGCTCAGTATGAGATGGGTTCAATACGACTCCAAAAGAAATCCGATCGTTGATTTTGGTATCTAAATTCAGTCGGAAGTTGAGTTTTTTGAAATTGTCGGTAAGTAGTACACCTTCATCGTTCAGATAACTCATAGATGCTCTAAATTGGGTGTTTTTACTTCCCCCTCTTGCCGCCAAGGAATGACTTTGAATCGCACCTCCGTCAAACATCACATCTTCCCAATTGGTGTAACTACCCAATTGTTGAATGTATTTTGCTCGGTCGGTTAATTCTCCATTTTCTGCTTGGACAAACTGCAACCAATCATCTACTGTGGTCAAAACATCTGTTTCAGGAACAGATTTGAAGCCTACATAACTATCATAGGTAAATTTAGTCGGACCTTCTTTTCCTTGTTTGGTGGTAATCATCAAAATACCATTTGCCCCTCTCGAACCGTAAATGGCAGAAGAAGCTGCGTCTTTTAGCACTTCAATGGATTCGACATCGTTCATGTCCAAACTGGAAAGAAAGTCGGCATCCGTACCTACACTGATTCCATCGACAACAATCAAAGGGTTGGAATCAAAGGAAATAGAACCTTGCCCACGTACTCGAATCGTTGGAGCCTCACCCGCAGCAGGGTTGGTCATTTGGATGTTTACACCCGCTACTTGTCCTACCAAAGCATCATCTACACGAGAAATCGGAATTTGATCGAGTTGTTCGTTTTTCACTTTGGAGATAGAACCTGTGAGGTGGGATTTTTTCTGTCCACCATAACCAATAACTACAATCTGATCGAGTTGAGCCACATCGGTTTTCATTACCAAATTAATTGCAGTAGCACCATTGACAGTTACTTCTTGGGTTTTGTAACTGATGTAACTAAATACCAATACATCGCCTTCTTCAGCATCAATACTGTATTTGCCATCTAAGTCAGTAACCGTTCCGTTTGTAGTTCCTTTTACTAAAACTGTCACACCAATAAGCGGTTGTCCATCTTCTTCCGAAGTAATGGTTCCGCTTACCGTAGGAGGAATATTGGTAATAGATTGCTCATTCAGTAGGATATTCCCCACTATAGATTGAGGTAAACATAGCACAATTGCCAGCAAGCAAAAAGCTAATTTTAAAAGTTTGATTTTTTTTGTTAATTTTGTTATCATAACGCAACATTTTGTTTGTGATTTTACTAAAGCTCACACTGCCATGTGGGCTTTTTTATCAATAATTATATACTTCGTTTTAGGCAAAAAATTCCCCTTCAATAGGAGAAATCTTGTTGATAAATTCTTTTGTTATGGCTTAAAATTTTGTCTTTACCTCTTCTAAAACTTATTGATAGATGAGGTGTGAATCCAGTCAGTCTGGGGCTAAATGATAAGCAAGAGTTGGCAACTGATAGTTACCAGTTCTCTTGTTATTTATAATAATCTTCCATTTCCTTGTTTCAGTTCATTGCTGTATTTGATGACATCGCTCAAATGCAAACGCATCGCTTTTGATGCCAGCTCAGGCTCTTGATTTACAATGTGTTCTAATATGTCTTGATGTTCTTCCAAAACTTTATTGAAGTGGTCTTCTTTACAAATGTCCAATTTGATAAAACTGCTGATGATATCGGGAATAATAATCAGCATCAAGGACTTCAATACCGAATTTTTACTAGCTTCGGCAATTTTGAGGTGAAACATCAAATCTTCTTCAATGGCCTGCTTGCCATTCTTCACCTTTTCAGCATAAGCTTCCGATGCTTTTTGGATATTGATAATGTCTTCTGGAGTACGTCGCAAAGCTGCAAGGCTCGCTGCATTGGTTTCAAGCATCACCCTAGTTTCGACCAAAGAAGCAAAATCATTGTTTTCGAGTTTCAATACATCTGTAATTAGTCCCTCCAAAGCTGCAATACCAATTCCTGCCACAATGGTACCGCTTTGAGGAAGTGTTTTTAATATGCCGTAAAATTCTAATTTTCGGATGGCATCTCGGACGTGTGTTCTACCTACGCCCAACCTTTCCGCTAATTTTCGTTCTGGAGGAAGTTTGTCACCTGGTTCTAATTGTCCAGAAGTGATCAAACTTCTGATTTGCTTGATGATTTTATCAACAGGGGTTTCAATAACTATTTCTTGGAAATTTTTTAGTACACTCATATCACTATTGGTTGGCTAAAAATTGGTCTGCCAATTTTTGGTTTGACAAATATAGACGAAATTTTTTACAAAAAAAAACAAATTTTAGATTTGTAAAGAAAAAAAAATAGTTGGGAATATTTTAACCCTTCTTAACTTAAATTAAAATGTTTGTTAATGCTAAAAAATAAATTTTTTTGCTAAGTTTGTAAGGTATTTTCTAATCCAAAACAAATAATATTATGCCTACAAATTTCTACATGTATTTTCTCGTTGCACTGATTCCTTTACTTGTTGGAGCGGTGTATTATCATCCCAAAGTAATGGGAGGAGCTTGGATGAAAACCAACGGCTTTACCGAAGAAAGCCTACAGGGTGCCAATATGGCGTTGATTTTTGGACTGTGTTATGTGTTCAGCTTTTTCATAGCTTTTTTCTTGGGAGGTTTGGTCATTCATCAAGGTCAAGTATTTGCTATGATGATGCCTGATGTAATGGAGTCGGGAAGTGCTGCTCAACAGACTTTTAATGATTTGATGGCTACTTACGGCAATAATTTTAGGTCATTTGGTCATGGCGCAATACATGGAACTATTACCACAATTTTCTTTTTGCTGCCAGTGATTGCGATTAATGCACTTTTTGAAAGAAGGGGATGGAAATATGTATTGATTCATACGGGGTATTGGCTCATCAGTTTGATATTGATGGGAGGTATTTTGTGTCAAACACTCGTTTATGCTTCTTTGTCTTAACCGATTTGAAGTTTATAAAAGGCTTTTGAAGATTGTGTTAAAGAAACCTAAATTTTTATCCTGATTTTCTTAGAAAGAATAACCCAATAAGCTGCAATACAGAAGAATAGACTCATTTCTTTTTTTAAAAATAGCAGTTTATTGGGTATTTTTATAGTTGAAAGGGGAGTTTTTGGGAACTTATTGATGGATTTAGTAGCTTTATTGGTACTAACTAATAGAATCAGCTATGCTTTCAAAATTGACTCATTTTCTCGCTCATTTTCTTATTCACTTCACATTGGGCTTGTCTTTTTTTTCCAAAGCCGTCTCTTTTATCCAAAAACATGAACTTTGGAAGGGAATGAAACAATATGGTTGGTTGAATAGACTTTCTGTATTGGCAGGTGTTGTATTGGGAGTCAAGATATTTATGATGTTGATGGAATTTCTACTCAACATACCTCTCTTCAATCCCATTGAGATGACAAGCAGCATTTTTCATTTGTTTAGCAAAGTAGGTACAGAAAGTTACCAACTTTTCTTTTTGGGTGGTTTTAAATATCTCATTGTCTTGGCTTTGGAGGTGTTGATTATTCATTTTGGTGGAAAAACTACGGAGGTACTTACAGGAGTTCCATTTCATTTGACCTTCAAAGAATTCATTGCAGATCAGATTAGAGCTGTGAAGGTGATTATTCAAAAGTATATTTTGGAGTTGATTGTCACAATCATTATCGGCATTGTTCTTGGCATTTTGGGCATAGATTTTCTCAAAACACCTTTGATTTTTATCGCTCAGTGTTATTTTTTGGGAGTAGTTCTTATGGACAATTACTTCAAACAGAGGGGTAAAACGGTTAGACAAAGTGAGGAAATCATACGCCGATATGCAGGTTTGGCCACTGCTATTGGGATGGTGTTTTACATTCTACTTTTCATACCTATTATTGGAGCTGTGATGGGTGCGTGTATTGCAGCAGTAGCGAGTACTTTGGCATTGCATAAATTGAAGCCTTTGGAGCAAGGACAAACTCAAAAAGTGGAAATTGGAGGCTATGTTTGAGGTTCAGATAATTGAATTTCAATAATTCGGATAAATAATTGTAAGAGAAGGGAATAAAATCATTTGAAAGGTTGTCTAAAAGGTATTATTTTTATCTAAAATGAAAAATAACATCCTCAAAATGGCCAAATCTTTTATACTGCTGCTGTGCTTACTTCAATTCAATGCTTCTACAAAAGTACAAGACATTTATTTTCCTCCTTTGATTGGCAATAATTGGGAGACTATTTCACCTACTTCCCTCAATTGGTGCGATGATGACATTGAAGCCCTCTACGATTTTTTGGAAGTAGAACAAACCAAATCTTTTATCCTTTTGAAGGATGGTAAAATCGTGTTGGAACAATATTTTGGCGATTTTGGTCAAGACAGCCTTTGGATTTGGTATTCTGCGGGTAAAAGTTTGAGGGCTACATTGGTAGGGATTGCACAAGCGGAAGGTTTAGTGAATATAGAAGATAGCAGTGCTGATTATTTAGGGCAGGGATGGAGCAGTTTGTCGCCCGAAAAAGAAGCTCTGATTACCATTCGTCATCAACTCACAATGACAAGCGGTTTGGATGAAACAGAGTTTAGTTGCATCACACCCAATTGTCTGACTTATGTAGCCGATGCCGGAACCCGTTGGGCTTACCACAATGGCTCCTACAATTTATTGAAACCCATCTTGGAAAAGGTTTCGGGACAAACTCTTAATCAGTACACTAATACACGTATTCGCAATACGATAGGTATGTGGTCGGGGTTTTGGTTAGATGTGGGGAACAATAGTTTTTTTGTGAGCCGAGCGAGGGATATGGCTCGTTTTGGCTTGTTGATTGCCAATCAAGGAGTTTGGAAGGAAACAACTATTTTGAAGGATTCTGCTTTTTATGACCAAATGGTGAATACTTCACAGAATCTCAATCCTTCTTATGGTTATTTGTGGTGGTTGAACGGCAAAGAAGGGTATATTCCTCCAGGAAGTACGGATTTTATTGAAGGCCCAATCGCTCCTGATGCACCCTCTGATGTTTTTTTGGCTGCTGGTTCACAAGGTCAGTTCATCGGTATTTCTCCAGATAATGGGTGGGTGATGATTCGACAGGGAAATTATACTACAAATAGTTTGGCCGCACTAGACTTACACAATCAAATATGGAAAAGAATCATGTCTTTGGAGTGTATGCCAACAGCTATTGAAGAAACTTCGATGAATTCTATACAAGTGTTTCCAAATCCTTCAAAAGATGTTCTTCATATTCAACTCCCTTTCAATTCTACAGATACTATTGTTCGCTTGTATGATTTGAATGGGAACAATATCTTGGAGACTACTGCTAATGAAAAGAATTACACCTTAAATGTCAGTTATTTGAATGGAATATACTTTTTAGAAGTGGTAAGTGGTGAAATGTTTTGGGTGGAAAAGGTGATGATGGAATAAGAAATAATTGTTGGATAGACTGCAATGGACATTGTCAACAATGAATACACTAAGTAGCAAGCTATATTTATCTTAACAATTAAAGCTATTCAATTGTCTGTTTATCAAGATGTTTTTTCATTTTAATAGTTATTTTAATTTTGATTTACTACCTATATGACCAGCATTCCTATTGGATGCTGGTTTTTTTTTACAGACACTGGTAAACAAAAAAAAAATCAGAGCGTTTTCTTTCTTTCATTCACATAATTTATAAAACATAAAAATATATGTTAAATACATTGAGTTTTTTTGGTTTAAATCTGAATACGATTTTGGCCTTAGCATTTTCCAGTTATGGAGGAATATTGGGACTTATACATTTGATCCTTTGGTTAATAGCGGCTGTGGAGATTTTCCAAAGCGGTAAGTCAGCAGGTAATAAACTATTATGGGTTTTGGTGATTTTGTTTTTGCCTGTGGTTGGTTTAATATTGTATTATCTGATAGGTAGATAGATATTAAAAGTTATATAAGCAAAAAAAATATTTTTAACATAAAATAACTTTAATGGAATCTAAAAAAATAATTGGAGGAGTGTTAATTGCAGTTGGTGCAATCATGATGTTGATAGGCTCGATGGGATTGTTAGGTGGAGGCGGTCAATTTTTGGGCGAATCCATGGGAGCATTTGGTGCACTTGTCCCGCTTATTTTAGGAGTCATATTTTTTACTTCTGGGATTGGTTTGTACAAAACAATTGGTGGCGGCAATAGCGGCGGTGGCACAGCTTAGTTAACAAATGAACTCAGAAAAGGGTAAAATGCCCATTGAAGTAAAACACTATCACAGTGAAATAACAAAATAAAATGAAATTGAGTTTACAGAGAATTGCTCATTTTTTGTTGGCAATTACCCTTTTTTTTTATATATTATGGGTTGCACAGTCAGTTATTATCCCACTTGCTTTTGCTATTCTTTTAGCATTTATGCTTGATCCACTCGTAAAATTTTGGGAGAAAATAGGCTTGAATAGGTTGATTGCCATCATTTTTTCCTTTCTTATTATGATTGTAATTGCATTGATGGTGATGTTTTTGCTATTTTCTCAAATAATGAATATTGTTGCTCACTCAGAAAGCATCAAAATATCGACAGACCAACTATCTGATTTATATGTGTGGATAGAAGCACACTTTCATATCTCACAAGCAAAGTCTCAGGCGTGGTTGAAGGAAAATATTGTAGCACTGTCAGATGATGTAGCCAATTACTTCGGAATGTTATTGGCATCTTCAACCGCATTTCTTGCCAATTTAATTGTTGTATTGACCTACTGTTTTTTGATACTATTGTACCGAACGGCCTTCAAAAATTACTTATTATCCCAATTCTATCGGGACAAAAAAGACCATGTACATGAAGTATTGGTAGAAATGCAGCAAGTAGCTCAAAAATATATATATGGATTGGGATTGGTAATCCTCATATTAGGGACTTTAAATACACTTGGATTGTGGGCTATAGGAATAGACTATCCTTATTTTTGGGGCTTTTTTGCAGCCTTTATGACCATCATCCCATATATCGGCACATTCATAGGTGCTATCTTACCCATTTTTTACAGCATCATTACTTCAACGAGTGCATGGCAACCCCTCAGTGTCATGTTGATGTTTTTAATTGTTCAGCAGCTTGAAGGCAATTTTATTACTCCAAAAGTAGTTGGATCTTCTGTCAAAATCAATCCTTTAGCGGCTCTAATTGCCATGTTTATAGGATGGTCACTGTGGGGCGTAGCAGGTGTGATTATGGCATTGCCATTTATCGCCATATTCAAAGTCATGTGTGATAACATTGATTTTCTTAATCCAATTGGAAAACTGTTGAGCAGCAATATTCACAGGCATGAAACCATATTCTTTGAAAAATACGAAGGCGAAGAATACAGTTGGGGAAAGTTCTTCAAACTGGAAAAGAAAGAAAAGGAGAGATAAAACAGATTTTTTTAGGAACAGGAATTGATATTTTAAACGCAACTCAAAATAATCCATCTAATTAAATTGTTTTATGAGTTGACTGTTGTAAAATTACAGCAATCAATTTAAAAAATTAAACTAACTGTTCCTTCAAAAAAACAAATTCATGCGAATTAACATCCTATCCATTACCATATTTGTCTGTTGCTCATTTTTTTCCTTCAATGTAAACGCACAGTGCAATCCCGATGATGAAGTAGAATCCTGGTTGAGTTGGGGCAAAAGTTGGGAAAACTTTGCCTTAGACTATTTCCCGATGAGTGTAGAACGGGAAGTAGAAATAGGAGATTCTTTATACATAGAGATGATAAAAGACCAAAAACTCTTAAAGTCACACCCCAAAAAACCTATGTTAGATCGTGTCATGAGTCGGCTTACCCCTCATGTCAATCGAAAAGGAATCGTTTACCGCACCCATATTTTGGACGATGATGAAATGGTCAATGCCTATGCCATTGCAGGAGGACACGTTTTTATCACCTCCAAAATGTTGGATTGGGTAGATTCAGAAGACGAATTGGCATTTGTCTTGGCACACGAAATATCGCATGTAGATGACAAACATTCACTCAGAAAAGTGCAAAAAATCTTGCTCGGTGGACAATACTTTGGTGAATATGGCATAATGGCTGCAAACATCGAACTGTTTTTGAGTCAGCCACTTGGACAAATTGACGAATATACTGCCGATAGGTTGGGGGCAAACCTGATGGTGAAAGCTGGCTACGACCCTCGAAAAGGATTGGAGTTTTTTGAGAAAATGGCCCACTCCGAAGAATACAACGAAATTGAAAAAATGATAAGAACTCATCCATATTCCACTGAACGTCACAATTGTTTGTCAGATTACATGAGGAATGAGCTGAATCGTTGAGAAATCAAGAAATCAAAGTATAGGTTGTTTCAAAACGGTTGGCATATAGGTATGCCAACCGTTTTTTTATAGATACAAATAAGGAATCAAGAAAGTACACATTATCCAGACCAAGAAAGTCAACAATCCACCTACTTTCACAAAATCCATAAAAGTATAATTACCTGCTCCATATACAAGTGTATTGGTCTGATAGCCAATTGGAGTGAGGAAACTTGTGCTTGCTGCAAACATCACCGTCACCAAAAATGGCTTAGGGTCTAATCCCAATTGATTGGCAATCGTGATGGCGATAGGAGCAAGCAAAACCGCAGTTGCATTGTTCGACATAAAACTGGTGAGCAAAGTGGTGATTAAGAACAAAATAGAAATAATGAAAGTGGGAGAGGAAGTACCTGCAAAATCCACGATGGTATTTGCAATCAGCGCACTTGCACCCGTTTTTTCGACTGCAATTCCCAAAGGCAAAATACCTGCCAACAGAAAAAATACCCGCCAATCCATTTTGCGGTAAATATAACGCATTGACAAACAGTGAGTGAGAATCATCCACATGCAGCCAATCAGTGCCGCAGTGACAATCGGTAAAATATTGAAAGCAGCTGTCACGACTACAAACAAAATAATGAAAGTGGATAAAAGCATTTTTCTTCGCCTCAGATTAGGTTTTTTTACTTTTTCTAAGACAATGAAATCAGGAGAGGTATAAAAAATATTGAGACTACTGCGGCGAGCTTCCATCAATAATACATCTCCAAAGTGAATCTCTGTTTCCGACACCTTTTTTGTATTTGCAGTTGTTTCTCCACTACTCCGTATCGCCAAAGGAATCGCTTTGAAGAGGTGTTGAAAATCTACTTCTCCAATTTTTTTGCCGACCAAAAAAGAATTTCTTCCGATTACAGCTTCAAACAAAACCGCTTCTTCGGAATTCAGTTCGTGGTCATCAAGGTGAACATTTTTTTTGATTCTGATACCCTGTTTGCTTTGTATTTCGATGATTTCGTTAAGGTTGGCTTTAATGGTCAATAAATCGTGTTCACGGATAGCTTCAATGCTATTCGGCACCCAAATTTCCCTTCCCTGTCCGCCTTCTCTGCTAATTTCAATCACATCCACATTGTAGCGTTTCACAATCTGCGTATCCTTCAATTTCTTACCAATCATTGGAGAACCTTTCTTCACTTCAATTTGGGTTAAGTATTTCGACAATTTATAGGTTTTAGTCAGTTCCTCTTCTGTCGTTTTTCTTTCGGGAATGAGCCTGGTGCGAGCCAACATCATATACACCATAGAAGCCGAAAATAATAGAAGCCCCAAAAGTGAAAACTCAAAAATTCCAAAAGGTACTCCATAATGTTCTTCATAGACAGAACTGACGATAATGTTGGTTGAAGTTCCGATAATTGTCATTGTGCCGCCCAACATCGCTGCAAATGATAGAGGCATCAGAAAACGAGAAGGGCTTACCTTAGCATAATTCGCCAACCGAATCACCACAGGCATGAAGATAGCAACGACAGCCGTATTGTTCATAAAAGCAGACAAGAATCCCACCACCACTACAATCATCACATAAATTCTCAGTTCACTTTCGCCCGTAAATTTTTCCAGTTTATCGCCAATAAAATAGACCAAGCCAGTACTCTGCAATCCCAAACTCAGTACCAAAAGTGCAAAAACGGTAATCGTAGCAGTGTGACTGAAACCAGACAAGCCTTCTTCGATGCTCAATATACCTGAAGCAATCAAAACCACCATCGTTAACAAAGCAGTCACTTCTGCTTCTAAATATTCGGTGGTGAATAATATGATGGAAATCAGAGCAATGACTAAAACAATGAAGATTTCTGGAGTCATAGGTTTGGGTCAAGGTTTTGAAGGTGTAGATTAAAAAGCAATATAACGCATCTAATCTACACAAACAAAAGAGATTCCATGCTACTTCAACAAATAAAATGGGAACGATTTTAACTCAATTCCTGTTTGCTTTAAGATGCAAGATGCAAGATGCAAGATGCAAGATGCAAGATGTAACCTACGTTTCGGTAACTTTTTTACAAGAAGATAAAAATCAAGTAAATAAAAAATTATTTTTATTTCAATTGGTAAATTTTTAATTATTATTAAATTTGGTTTTCAATACTCTATAAAATATGACCGAAATGTAGGATGTAAAACACCAAAACTTCAAAAGTTATGCAAAGCCGAAAATACAGCCGAACCTATCACTTCCCCTTCTCCAAAGGTACAACCTCTGACGACCGAATCCAGGCAGATTGGGAAGCTATTTTGCAGCACGAAATCACCATCACCGAAAAACTCGACGGCGAAAATACCTGCTTGAAAGCCACAGGAATCTATGCCCGTTCTCATGCAGCACCCACCCGCAATCCGTGGGCAAAAAACATGAACGAAATTTGGAGTCGAACCCATCGAGATTTGGGAGAATTGGAGTTTTTTGGTGAAAATCTTTATGGCGTTCACAGCATTGAATACACCAATTTAAAACACTACTTTTACGTCTTTGCCATTCGAGAAGGGGATAAATGGTTGTCGTGGAAAGACGTTTGTTTTTACGCTGGCATGTTGGATTTACCCACTGTTCCTGTCCTTCAAACGGGACATTTTACAGTTGATTCCCTTCAATCTGCCATTGCAGAAGGGATGGCGAAAGGGAGTGCATTGGGAGGTGAATGTGAAGGATTTGTTTGCAGAAATGCAGCCGCTTTTGGAGTTGAAGAATTTAGTAAAAATGTATTGAAGTATGTCCGAAAAAATCATGTTAAGACTGATGAACATTGGACCCGCAACTGGCGCAGGGCAAAGTTATGGCATGAGCAGCCTACTGCAAAATGAGCAATTTCAGTGGGAAGTTTTGGAGGAATTTGAGTGGATTCAAGCAATGAAAAATTGTCCTCAAGAACCTGCTTTTCATGCGGAGGGCGATGTGTATGTGCATACGAAGATGGTCGTTGAAGAATTACTGCAATTGAAGGAATATCAACAACTTCAAGCAGATGCAAAAAAAATATTGCTATTTTCAGCCTTGCTCCACGATGTCGCAAAACCTGTTTGTACGGTCGTTGAAAATGGTATCATCACTTCACCCAAACATGCCAAAGTAGGCGAAAAAATCGCTCGGCAATTGTTGTGGGATAGCGACTTTGAAGTGCGGGAACAGATTTGTGCTTTGGTGTGCTTGCATGGTTTACCCCTTTGGAGTTTGGACAAAAATTTTCCGAACAAGTCGGTCATTGCAGCGAGTTTGAGAGTGCCGAATGAATGGATTTACCTCTTATCAAAAGCCGATGTTTTGGGTAGAATTTGCAGCGACCAAGCCGATTTGTTGTACCGATTGGAGTTGTTCAAAGAATTGTGCATTGAAAATGAATGTTTTACAAAACCCAAAACCTTCTTCAATACCCATAGCCGTCTGCAATATTTTCAATCCGATAGCGACTACATTGCTGATTTACACGATGAAACCCAATTTGAAGTCATTTTGATGGCAGGCATTGCAGGAAGCGGCAAGGACACTTATATCAAAAAACATAGCAAAGGTTTGCCTATCATTAGTTTGGACCAAATTCGCCAAGAGCTGAACATACGTTTTTCTGACAAAAACGGACAGGGTAAAGTCGTGCAACACGCCTACGAATTGGCGAAAGAATATTGTCGCAAAAAACAACCGTTTATTTGGAACAGCACGAATCTAAGCCTCCGAATCCGTGAAAAATTGATTGGGATGTTGCTGGTTTACAAGCCCAAAATCAAAATCGTTTATGTCGAAACCAGCCTCGGTAACATCTACTCTAGACGCAAAACCCAAATCAAAGCGAATAGCATGACTTCCATGCTTCGGGTGTTGGATATGCCGCAATTGACGGAGGTGCATGAGGTGGAGGTGGTGATTAGTTGAAGGATAATGGCTTTTTTACCTGATTAAGGTAAAATTTCCTTTCTTGAAAATTGCATTTTCTTTGCTGTCGATAGCTTCAAGATAATAGACATAAACTCCGATATCTTGTTTTTGGAACTTATAGTTTCCATCCCAATATTCGGTGGAATTGTTCGTTGTAAAAACACTTTTGCCAAAGCGATTGTAAATGGTGAATTCTATGATTTGAATGTCAGGAGTATGCCAAACCTTCATAAAATCATTGACACCGTCTTCATTGGGGGAAAAGGCGGTTGGAACTACTATTTTAGTGAGATTGTCAGGATTCTGTTCTTCTATACTACAATCTTCTGTTATTACCAAAATAGAATCAACTGCTGAAGCCAATACAGAATTACATGAATTGGATACGGTCACCTTGTAAGTTCCTGCCTCTGTGATATTCAAAAAACTTTCTGTGCTTCCATTTGACCACAAATAGCTATTGAAGTTTTCTTCTATTTGCAAAGTCACAGTTGAATCTTGGCAGAGGGTAAGCACGTCTGCACCTAAATCAAGTATAGGCGTTTCAGCTACAAAGTCATTTACCTCTATCATTTCAACTCCTTTACACCCATTAGAATCTGTGATAGTAACTGCATAAGTTCCTGATTGATTTGCATTAAAAGTCGGATTGGTTGAGCCATCTTGCCATAAATAGCTATCAAAAGTTTGGTTTTCAAAACCCAATTCAATGGTTTCGCCTTGACATAGATTGATAGGGGAAGGGATGTTGATTATTGGGTTTGGGCTTACGAAAATTTTTGTGCTTGCTGTGGCAGTGCATCCATTGGAGTCTGTTACAGTAACTGCATAAGCTCCTGATTGACTTGCATTGAAAGTCGGATTGGTTGAGCTATTTTGCCATAAATAGTTATCAAAAGTTTGGTTTTCAAAACCCAATTCAATAGTTTCGCCTTGGCATAGATTGATAGGGGAAGGGATGTTGATTATTGGATTTGGGCTTACGAAAATTTCTGTGCTTGCTGTGGCGTTACATCCATTGGAGTCTGTTACAGTAACTGCATAAGCTCCTGATTGACTTGCATTGAAAGTTGGATTCGTTGAGCCATCTTGCCATAAATAGCTATCAAAAGTTTGGTTCTCGAAACCCAATTCTATTGTTTCGCCTTGACATAGATTGATAGGGGAAGGGATGTTGATTATTGGATTTGGGCTTACGAAAATTTTTGTGCTTGCTGTGGCAGTGCATTCATTGAAGTCTGAAATCGTGACTTGGTAAATCGTTGTTATAGAAGGGGAGGCAATTGGATTAACACTATTGGCATTATCCAATCCCTCAGTTGGACTCCAAACATAAAACTGCCCTCCGCTTGCTGTTAGTGTTGTGTTTTCCCCTTCACAAATTGTTGTGTTTTCGCTTATTGTAGGAATGATATTGCAGCAAATTTCGGTTTCTATAAATTCGATGTCGTTTACTGTTGTGAAAACAGAAATAATATCAACATCTGCATTGTTTATCTGCAAAGAGGTTTCTGTATTATTCATAGGGCAAGGAGTTTCAAAAAGATTTACTTCTTTATTATGACAATCAAAATCTGTATTAAAATCATCTTGCACAATGTGTATATCTTTACCTCCTTGACCATAGGATTCTGTCCAAAAAGGCAAGATAAAGCCACTGTTTCCTAAAGGGATTATTCCATTAGAAGGTGCCCAGTAGGGTCTATCATCCTCCTCACCTCCATAAACCTTGTTATTCAAAGCAATGCCGCTTTCATTGATTTGAATAACTTCTGTATCTATTCCATCATTGACAATCGTATTTTCAAAGTAACTGCTTAAAAGATATGTACCACCCGCAGCACTTACCACACTAATACCTTTATCTTCTAAACCATCTCCATACGTATAGCTCCAATTGGTTGTGCCATCCATATTGATTTTCAATGCTACATTGTTATAGTTGGCATTACAGGACAAAGTGTGTCCATAGAGAATGTAACCATTATTAGCAGCAACAATTCCATCTACATGGTCGTTATTCGACCCGTCTATACTTCTACTCCATAATGTGTTTCCATCTTGATTTACTTTTAGAATCAAGATGCCAAAACCATTTGATAAACTTGTTTCTATACCTCCAATTAAAAGGGCATTATCATCGGTAAATAAAAAATCAAACCCAGCTTCATCTAATTGATTGCCATAAGTTTTTGCCCAAATCAAATCACCGTTTGAAGTGATTTTGATAAGAATTAAATCTCTTAAACCTGCTCCGAAACTTTGGGTATCGCCTAAGAGAAAATAATCACCGCTGGAATTTTGAAGTATACTAAATCCTCTTTCTGCATTTCCTCCTCCAATAGACTTAGCCCAAGTTAGATTGCCATTTACATCTGTTTTTACTACAAAAAAATTGCCCCTTGTTTCACCGACACTCGCAAAACCACCATCTATTGTTTGAATTGTAGAACGTGCAAAATCATTAAAAGGAGTTGCATAAGTTTTTGACCATTCAATAGTGCCATTCATATCAATTTTCATCATCAGTAAATCCAAATCCGCTGCACCTCCGCTTGTTCCATTTGAATAACCGCTTACAAGATAACCAGTTGATAAAGATAGAATAGAATTAGATACGTCTTCTCCAGCTAAACCATACACTTTCTGAAAACTTTGAGCAGATAATGAAAGCTCTGTACAGAATAATAAGCAAACAACCGTAAATAGTTTTGAAGTCATTTTTTATTGCATTATACTTTTGGGAAATAATACAATGATAATACGAAAATTTTAATTATCAAAAATATTTTAAATGTTCTGATAATTAAAACTTAAAAAGACTTCATGTTCGATTTTAAACTTTACTTATGTATTAACCTTGTACCAATTCCCAACTCAAAGCCGTTGCAGCATCCACATCCTCTGTCACCTTTTTACCCAAAACTTGCTCTAAATATTGCGGATGCAAACCATACGCAGGTCTAACCGAACGCACATTGTCAAGCGTAAAGACATCCCCTTTTTTCATATCTTGACTGATGTAAAGCGAACGGGCGGAAACTTTTGCACGTTTGCTTTTTTCGGGCAGAAAATAGTCCTTTTGCCCCAATGCCTTTTCCACATTGCGGATGCTGTCCACCATTTCTTTAAATTCGGTGGCATCCAGCGAAAAAGCCGAGTCGACACCTCCCAAATTGCGGTCTAAAATAAAGTGTTTTTCTACGATTCTTGCGCCCAAAGCCACTGCCGTTATTGGTACAATCGTCCCCAGAGTGTGGTCAGAAAGTCCGACAATAGTGTTGTATTTTGAGGCTAAGAAAGGAATGTTTTGAAGGTGAGCATCCTCCAAAGGAGTCGGATAGGCAGATGTGCATTTTAAGAGCGCAATTTGATGATTTCCAACACTATGACAAGCTGCAATTGCGAGTTCAATGTCTGAAAGGTCGGCTATTCCTGTGGACATAATGACGGGTTTCCCTTTTGAAGCAACGTATTTGATAAGCGGAATATCGGTGATTTCGAAGGAGGCAATTTTATAGGCGGGCACATTCATTTTTTCCAAAAAATCTACCGATGTTGGGTCAAAAGGAGAGCTGAAACAGTGCATTCCCAAGTCGTTTGCCAATTGCTTCAATTTAGGCTGCCATTCCCAGGGTGTGTAAGCAACCTTGTATAAGTCATGCAATTTTTGACCTGCCCAAAGGCTATCTGCTCGTGTTTTGAAGTCGGGTTTTTCACTGTCCAAAGTGATGGTATCAGCCGTATAGGTTTGCAGCTTGACCGCATCCGCACCTGCTTCTTTCATGGCATAAACTGTTTTTACTGCCAAGTCAAAATCTTGGTTGTGATTGCCCGAAAGTTCTGCAATGATGTAGGTAGGGTGGTCTATGCCTATTTTTTTGTCTTTTATTTGCATTTTTTGTGTTGGTGTTTTGGGGTGTTAATGTTTTGGTGTGTTAATTCTCACTTCCTCATGTGTATAAAACAATTTCTGTCCGCTCCTCAAAATTTCTAAACCCTTTTCTGCCCCTTCATTGAAGAGCAAATCAACAATGGACATATACGGCAAAAAATCACCGTACAATTGAGAATAAGTTGGATGTTCAAAATGTTGGTAATAAAGCTGAATATTGTTTGCAGGGAATAAATTGTTTTCTTCAATGTAGTTGAACGAACCTACAGGAGAAAGGTATTCAGTTGCTCCCAGCTTTTCACAAATCTGAAAAAGTTTTTCCGCTTTCTGTCCTTCCGTGTTTAGGGTGGAAGACAAAAGGAAATTAGTTTTTATACCTAAAAAATCTGAAAAACAACGAATTAACTCTGTGTTTAATGGTAGGAGCGAAAGGCTATGTTTTTCGTATGTAGCTTTTAGGAGCGGAAACAAGACACCGAAAAAAGGAGCTTTTTGATAGTTTCTTTCGATGGAAATGAGGTGTTTTTTGAGCCATTTTGCAGTAGAATTGGTTTGAACATCTCGAATTTCTTGTTCAAATTTCTTTTTTTGAAGTACGGGAACGGTCAACATCAATTCGCCCGACGAGGTTTTGATGCGGTTTCGCTGCTGCCAACTTCTGTGGTCAAACTGTACATCATCCAAAAAAACAAACTGGTCGGTTCGGTCAATCAAATCAAAATAACCCATCCACGGTAGGTAAGTGGGCTGCATAATTGCTATTCTCATATCAGAATGAAAATTGAAATAAAAATCAAAATGAAAAATATTTTTCTGAGTAGGGTTTATGTTTTTAATGCTATTAAGTTGTCTTTCAATCGCTTCAAAACATCCTTCTCCAGTCTCAATACATTGGTATTCTTCAAAGAAGCGGGCAAATCACCTTCCCTTTTTTGAAGCGAATAGCCAGACAATTGCAGCAAAGATTCCACTTCTTGAAGATACTGCAAAGGCTGTTCACAAAAATGCTCATAAGGGATGGTCAATTTCCGCTTTGCAGAAAGTTCCTTCAAACAATCTTCAATGCGTTTGTGGGTATAATACATTTGCCCTGCAATTTGTTCTTCCACATTTTTGTCCTTCAACCAAGCATACTCTTTGGGTTTCACCGAAAACCAATCTTCTCTACTGTTTCCATATTTTTCCCTTCCCATCAACAAAGATTGAGCATTGAAAAGCGGTTCTCGCTCAATATGAATGAAAATAGAGGTCGGAAAAGCTTTGGCTAAAAAATCAATATTCAAACTCAAAGCAGCAGGGTTTTTGAACAACATCGGCACTTCAAAAACACTTTCCATTGCCGCTACTTCTTGCTGCAAAATCTTTATATCTTCGGCTGCAATCTGTTCTCCTTCAATTTGATGACTGTCTTTATACCGAAACCACCGCCTCCAAAAATAACCGAACTCATGTGGCCCTTCATACTCATTGGTAAAACCATAGTTGGAATCTATGCCAATATTTAGTTTTTGTTGCTTGTCCTTCAATGATTTCGCCAAAATACAACCCATATAGGGTGCTTCCCAAAACTTGGCGATGATGTTGTTCACATAGCCTATCTGAAAGGCTGATAAGAGTAACTGCGTCAAAACCGTAGTGCCAGAACGGGGTACACCAACGACAAAAATAACTGGCAGTTGTGGTGAGGCAAATTGCTGAATCTGTTCTTGTTCTGCAATCGCCAACGTTTTGTTCATTTCTTGAAGGATATCTTGCATCTATTCCTGTTTTTTAGCACAAGATACGCCTTTTGTCTGTGGACTTATATAAAAGGTCAGACTACAAAAATTTTGTGGCCTTGTTGTATTTTAATTGTAGGATTTTTTATTTACATTTGATACTATGAAAAAGAACGAATTATCTCAACTAAATTTCAAGGATTTCTTACCATTTTGCTACGAAGACCTTGAACCTCATCTAATCGCCGAACTCAATCGGTTAAGGGAAGAATTGATTGAGTTGCCTGAAGGAAGTACAGAGGAAATCATTCTATCGAAATTTGAAGAATCGGTCAATAAATTGAATGACATTGACGAGGATGAAAATATTGAGAGTACGATTGAAACTGAAGAACGAGAAGGACTTTGTGACGCTTTGTACAAAATGGGGGACATTGTTGGTTTGGATGCAGATACCGACTTTGTCGATAATTGGAGAGAATGGTAAGGTAAATCAGGCAATAAATTATGCTCACAATCCCCTTTGAACCCACCATCAACGGCTACCCAATCAATGTCCATTTCATTTTAGAATATGGGGCATTTTTCGTTGCCTTCCAATACTATGTCTTTTTGCGGAAGCGAAGTGAAGATGTCATTTCCTCCAACAATCGGCTGTCCATCATTTTGGGCGCAGTCGTTGGGGCATTGTTGGGTTCACGCATCATGGGTTTTCTCGAAAATCCACTGATTGCGCTTTCGATGGAAAATTTGATTCAATTGCTCAACACCAAAACCATCATGGGCGGCTTGTTTGGAGGTTTGCTTGGAGTCGAGGCTGCAAAGTGGGTGATTGGAGAAAAAGAACGCTCAGGAGATTTGTTCACCTTGCCAATTGTTCTCGGAATTTTCATCGGTCGAATCGGTTGTTTTTTGTCGGGTATCAAGGAGTTTACCTACGGAAAACCGACCTCGTTTTTTATGGGAATGGACTTAGGTGATGGAATCATGCGACATCCTACTTCACTATATGAGTTGTTCTTTTTAGTCGCATTGTTTTTCTTATTGAAGTGGCTAAAAAATCATGCAAAATTGGAGAAAGGGCATTTATTCCAAATTTTTATGCTATTTTACTTTGGATTTCGTTTTCTCATAGAGTTTCTCAAGCCCAATGTATTCTTTATCTTTGGATTGAGCAGCATACAATGGCTGTGCATTGTGTGCTTTGTTTATTACCACAAAACCCTCCTTAAATTCCTAAAAAATGCCTACTCGAAAATATACCTATTATGATTTCACCTTGAGCCTCTGCCCCGAATGTTTGAAGAGGGTAGATGCCAAAATCGTTTTTGAAGATGAGAACGTCTATATGCTCAAACGCTGCAAAGAGCATGGTGCATCTAAAGTGTTGATTGCAGACGATGTAGCATACTACAAAAACATCCGAAACTACAACAAACCTTCCGATATTCCGCACACCTTCAATACCAAAACACATTATGGCTGCCCCTACGATTGTGGTTTGTGTCCCGACCATGAGCAACATTCTTGTCTGACCATCGTGGAAGTGACCGACCGATGCAATTTGACCTGCCCGACTTGTTATGCAGGTTCTTCCCCTCATTATGGACGACACCGAACTTTAGACGAAATCAAGCAGATGTTGGATACCATTGTGGTGAATGAAAAAGAACCCGATGTGGTGCAAATCAGCGGGGGTGAACCAACGATACATCCTCAGTTTTTTGAAATATTGGACTATGCCAAAACATTGCCCATCAAACATTTGATGCTCAATACCAATGGGATAAAAATCGCCAAAGATTTCGATTTTGCGAAAAGATTGGCTTCTTATACTCCCGATTTTGAGATTTACCTTCAATTTGATTCCTTCCGAAAAGAAGTATTGGAAACCATTCGAGGCGCAAATCTAACGAGTATTCGAGAACAGGCTTTGGAGCATTTAAACGCCTTGAACTTGTCGACTACGCTGGTGGTGACACTTCAAAAAGGCTTGAACGATGATGAAATAGGCACCATCATTGAATTTGCCTTGAAGCAAAAATGTGTGCGTGGAGTGACATTGCAGCCGACACAAATTGCGGGAAGGCTCGAAAACTTCAATCGGCAAACGGATAGAATTACCCTCACAGAAGTCCGCCGAAAAATTTTGGAACAAACCACCATCTTCAATTCGGACGACATCATTCCCGTTCCCTGCAATCCCGATGCCTTGGCTATGGCGTATGCCCTCAAAATAGGTGGTGAGGTTTTTCCGTTGACAAGATACATCAATCCCAAAGACCTGCTCGACAACAGTAAGAATACGATTGTGTATGAACAGGATGAACAACTACACGGCAAAATGCTCAACTTGTTCAGTACGGGCAATTCGGTGGAAAATGCAAGCGAAAACCTACACTCGATTTTGTGTTGTTTGCCGCAAATTGATGCGCCTGCAATGAGCTATGATAACTTGTTTAGAATCATCATCATGCAGTTTATTGATGCCTATAATTTTGATGTGCGCTCTATCAAAAAATCCTGTGTGCATATCGTGAACAAAGACAACAAAATCATCCCTTTTGAAACGATGAACCTTTTTTATCGAGACAACAAAAGGGAATATTTAGAAGAACTTAAACAGATTTACAAATGATGTTACTCGAAATTGGCAATTCACTTGATTTTCTTATCGTTCTTTTCGCCATATTCTGGTTGATTCCAATCGTGATGTTGATTGTTGGTTTGACTCGCCTCAAAAGCAGACCTCAAAATGCTAAAATACTGCTGATTGTTTCGGGAATATGGTTGGTGGTCGGTTTGGGTTGTTGTGGGGGATTGATGGGAGGTTTCTGAGTCGGTTTTCTTTCTTTGTACAAAATATTAACAAATTATGTTGATACTTCTTTTTTCAATGGTTCGTAGTGTTTTTCTAATGAATTGATAATCAGATTATTAGAAAGTAAATTAATTTTTTGCAACTATCTGATAATCAAATCTCTGCGTCTCTCTGTCTCTGCGTTTAGTAAAAACTACCCGACCCATTGTTTTTTACTCGCCATTTTATTTTGGGGGACTCCGATTGTTATGTTAATTGTTGGATTAGCGAGTTGGGGTGAGAAGCCTCAAAAATCTAAGCAATTGATTATCGGAGCAGTAATATGGTTGGTGATTGGAATGGGGTATTGTGGACTAATCAATGTTTAATATGCTTATAATGAATAAAGTGATGATTTTTTCTCTTGTCTTATTCTTTTCACAGTGCAAGCAAGTAGCTTGCAATAAAGTGGATGAAACTGTTAAAAAAGAAAATAAGGTGAATTTAACGTATGAAGAATGGGTTAGGAAGGAATATGAAGAGCAAATGTCATCGGTAATGACATCTGATTCCCTTGATTTATTTGGTATTACAATAAAAACCTTACCAAATGATTTTTATACATATTCACATTTAAAGTACATTCGGTTTGATTGTCATCAACCTAACTGTTTGACGATCTTGTCGCCCAAAGTAAAAAATTTTACTAAACTCATTAGTCTAACTTTATCTAAAACTGCATTAAAAAATTTACCCAGTGAAATCGGAGAACTATCAAATCTCAAAAATTTGTTGGTTTTGGGAGGAGGGCAACTTGAGTCAATTCCTGAAGAAATTGGTCAGTTATCCAATTTAGAAACTCTTGATCTTTGGCGCAATAAATTAGTGTCTTTACCGAGTAGTATTAAAAATCTAACAAAATTGAAAGTTCTCAATATTGGTGAAAATAAGTTTAGTGATTCTGAAATAGATCAAATAAAACAAATGCTCCCTAATTGTCTAGTAAAGTTAGATAGATAAGCTGCAATCACTACGAACGGTACATTTTGTGTAAATTTGCATCCTTTTTTCACCAACTGATTCCAAACATTGAACCCAACACCAAAAACATTTGAATTAATCGCCAAAACCTTTCACGGTTTAGAAGAAACCCTTGCCCAAGAAATTAGGGATATAGGAGGAAAGGTCATCGCCGTTCAGACGAGAGCCGTACTCTTTGAAACCGACCTGAAAGGAATGTATCGAGCCAACCTCGAATTGCGAACGGCATTGCGGATTCTCAAACCCATTCATACTTTCAGAGCCTACAAAAACAATCAGTTGTATAGCCGAACACAGTTGGTCAATTGGTCAGACTACATGGATGTGGACGATACAATTGCGATAGATAGTGTGGTAAGTTCTCAGTATTTCAAACATTCTAAGTATGTGGCATTGAAGGTGAAAGATGCGATTGTGGACCAGTTTCGAGAAAAAACAGGAAGCCGACCTTCAGTAGATACTGATGAGCCGACTTTGCGGATGCATGTGTATATCAAGGAGCAGGAAGTGACTTTGTTGTTGGATGCTTCTGGGGATTCTCTACACAGAAGAGGCTACCGATTGGAGCAGAACGAAGCACCTCTCAACGAAGTTTTGGCAGCAGGTTTGGTGTTGCTGTCGGGTTGGAGAGGGGAAACGCCGTTTTTTGATCCAATGTGTGGTTCAGGAACGATACCGATTGAAGCACTGATGATTGCACGTCGAATTGCGCCTCAACTTCAAAGGGATTACTTTGGTTTTTTGACGTGGAAAGATTTTGATCAAGACTTGTGGGAGGGGGTTTTGAAGGAAGCTGAGGATAGAATCATTCCTTGCGACCAGCCTATTTTTGGGGCGGATATTTCGGAGAAAACCCTTGATATTGCGGTCAATAACATCGAAAGAGCAGGTTTAGAGGATGAGATTGAATTGTTGGTGGGAGATTTTTTTGAGCAATCAGCACCATTTGAAGAAGGTGGATGCATTATTATGAATCCTCCTTATGGTGAAAGATTGCAACCTGAGGATATTGAAGCTTTTTACAAAGAAATAGGCAATCAATTCAAGCATTCTTACACAGGTTGGGAAGCATGGGTTCTGAGCGGCAATATTCCTGCATTGAAGCGATTGGGTTTGAGAGCATCGAGGCGAATACCCTTGTTTAATGGGCCTTTAGAATGTCGCTTGTATCAGTTTCAAATGTACAAAGGAAGTAAGAAACGGGAAGAAGAGTGATTGTTTTGGTTGAGTAGGAAATTTATATTGGTAGGAAAATTGCTAGTATTATTTGAACACAACAAAATGAAGAAATGGCCTTGAACCCTCTATTTCAATTATTGAACAAAATTACCTCTCTTGGTATAAATAAAAAACAAAACAGGTATGTAAAAATAAAAATGAGAGTTTTAAATAGTGTTGCTATTTTTACAATTTTTATATCGCCACTTTATGCCTATTTACATTATTGCAATCACGATCATATCATAGCCATTGCATCGAATATCTTTATTACAATTACCGCACTATTTATTGTATTATTTCATTATTTGTACAAACACAAGTTGGCAGATGTAGTAGCTGCTACTGGATATACTTTGGGTTTTGTTGGTAGTTCTATTGGTGCAAGTTTGGGTTCACAGTTCGAATATTTCTTGATTTTAACAGGGCTGGCAAGTATTTTTTTATTCAAAAAATGGACTTATAAATGGCTATTTTTTAGCTTCAATTTTATTGCTTTTGTTTGCTTGAAGATATACTACCTACATCATTTTGAATATGATAGCTTATCACCACTTTTTGGCTTGTTAAATGGAATAGTTGCATTTATATTGGTTTATACAATTGTGTATTATGCAACAAATCAAAACAATGAATTAACAAATCAGCTTTTACAGTTGAACAATACCTTGGAAAATAAGGTGATAAAACGAACAAAAGAAATAGACCTAAAATCCAAGGCATTGGAAAGATCCAATGAAGAATTAAAACGATTTTCTTATGTTTCCGCACATGATTTGCGGGAGCCACTTTGCAATATATTGGGAATAGTTGAGGTTCTCAATGAAAATATTATCAAGCAACAACATGAAGACTTATTGGCTTATGTAAAGTTGATTAAGATGAGTGTTAGTCGAATGGATGTTGTCACCAAAGATATTGTTAACTATACAGGACTGGAGGACAAATTTGAAGTATGTTCTTATGTCGACTCCCAATTACTCGTTGAACAGATTGTATCTAATACACATTGGGTAGCCAATAGGGTAGATGTATTGGTGCTGGGCTTACCCAAGTTGTTGATCAATAAAAGGCTTTGTGAAATATTGTTTCAACAGTTAATAGACAATGCAATTCAATATTGTGATAAAGAAAAGGTTGAAATTGAAGTAGGGTACTTTCAAAAAGAAGGAATAGGTGAATTTTTCGTTAAAGACAATGGTCGAGGAATAGCCAAAGAACACCAAGAAAAAATATTTATGATGTTCAAACGTATTCATACAAACATCAATCAAAGTGCCTCTGGAGTTGGTTTGGCTATTTGCGAGAGAATTGTGACAGGTTATGGAGGGAAGATTTGGATTGAAAGTGAGTTGGGTGTCAGCTCTACTTTTTATTTTACCTTACCCACTGCTAACCTAACCATCGAACCAAGTTTATTAACCCATGCAGAAAATAATATTTAGAATAGTCGTTTTTTCATTGTTAGTTGCCTTGAGTGCCTGCAATTCAAAGCAAGATACATCCATACCGCATACCATTCACCGCAGTTTTTATTACTGGAAACAAAAGTTTCACCTCGAAAAAACCGATTTTTCAGCCATTGAAGATTTGAAGATACAAACGATGTACGTTCGTTTTTTTGATATTATTTGGCAACCTCCAATCGGAGCTATCCCCACTGCAATTGTCAATTTTGAATCCCAAGTGTCCGATTCCTTATCACTTATTCCCTGTATTTACATTGAAAACAAAGTCTTTCTGCAATTGAAGAAAAATGCTGATATAGATACGCTTGCCGAAAAAGCTGCTACAAAAGTAAAATCATTGCTGCAAAAATCGGGTAAAACGGTAATTGAAGAAATACAATTGGATTGTGATTGGACAAGTTCGACCAAACAAGCCTATTTTCATTTTTTGGCGCAATTCAAAAAACACTTCAACAAAAGCGTTCGGTTTTCTGCAACGATTCGCTTGCACCAAATCAAATATGCCCAAAAAACGGGTGTGCCGCCTGTCGACAAAGGGATGTTGATGTACTACAACATGGGAAAAATCAAAGAACCAAGTACTTCTAATTCTATTTTAGATAACAAGATTGGTCGGCAATATATTTCTTCAAAAACGGAGTATGAACTGCCTTTGGATGTGGCATTGCCGATTTTTGAATGGGGCGTGTGGTTTCAAAGGGACAAGTTTGCAGGGATTTTCAATGATTTGAATAAGGCAAAATTGAAGGAAATGGGAGATTTCAAGGAATTGAAAAAAGGAGTGTATATGCTTGAAAAAGACACGGTTGCAGGAAGCAGGTATTTGCGAAGAGGCGATGTGATTCGATTGGAAGGGATTGAAGTAGAAGCATTGAAGGAAGCAGCTGATATTTGCCGACAGGCGTTAAATTCACAAAACCTCAATGTGGCTTTTTACCATTGGGAAACGGATTTGATAGACCAACAAGGAATAGAATTGTTGGAGGAACTATATAAGCGATTTGAGTAAGGGAATGAAAATTCCTTCTAATACCAAAATTTTGCAATTATCCATTAAACGAAATACAGTAAAAGTTATCCAACCTACAAACCTCTTATCGTATGAAAAATTTACTGCTCTTTTGTTTTAGTTTCTTTTTAGTGGCAAGTACCGCTAATGCTCAGACTTATTCCAATACAAATAATTCAACAACCAATACATTGATGGGAGTTCGAATTGGTGGAGGAACTATGGGTTCTGATTTGGGATTGACGATTCAACACCAATTGAACCAAAATAGCTACCTCGAAGGATTGGGGACGCTCAACAAATACGATGTGCGATTGACAGGATTGTATGAATACCATCAACCGCTTTCGTATTCTTCTCGATCATTGACATGGTTTGTAGGTGGTGGAGTCCATGTTGGTAAAGTTCGCAAAAGCGCAGCCGAAACATTTTTGGATTTGCTCAATATAGATTTGGGAAATGAAGACCCCAAAAGTGTTTTTGTAGGTTTGGATGCCATTGGCGGGATTCAATACAAATTCCCTGGCGTTCCCTTGAATGCTTCGATTGACATCAAACCAGCGTATAACTTCAATGATCACCCCAAACCATTTGAAGTAGGTGCAGCCTTTTCATTGCGTTGGCACTTTGGTTCTGGTGGCGGAAAAGGAAGTAGCACAGGAAGCACTTCTGGCAATGGAGGTTATGGCACTTCTGGAGGATCAAAAGGTGGTTCGCAATCAGGCAATTCGGGTGATGGAAGGGTGAAAACAACAACTCCTCCTATCAATCCAAGTCCACAAACACAGCCTCAAACGAGTCCTACGCCTTCACCAGAAACGACACCTCAAACGAATCCTTCTTCTCCAAAAGCACCTGTGAGAACGAAAACGAAAACTACGCCTACACAAAAACCTACACCAACGCCTAAACCAAGTGGTGATAATGATGGTGCTCAAGATGGCAAAGGTTCTACGCATGGTGAAAGCTGGGAAGATCCTCCAAAGGACAATTAATAGTTGATAATCAAAATAATAGCAAAAATAAAAAAGGCACTTCAATCTAATTGAAGTGCCTTTTTTTCTTTTATTGAAGTGTAGGAATCGCTAAATTTGGTTATCTTACTTGTTCAAACTCCAAAATCTAAAATCCAATGAAGAAAATCCCTTATGGCGGTGTAGGCAGTTTTAATGACTTGGTAACAGAAGGGTATCTTTACATTGACCGTACTCAGTATATAAGAGAACTGGAAGCATTGAGTGAAAAACATTTGTTCTTTTTGCGTCCTCGCCGTTTTGGTAAAAGTTTGTTTATTTCCGTTTTGCACCATTACTATGGTTGGGAACACCAAGATAAATTTGAAAAACTTTTTGGAGCATACAATATCGGACACGAACCTACCTCTCTGAAAAACAGTTATTTGGTCTTGAAATTTAATTTCTCAGGTGTAAATACAGCTACAGATGAAACGACTTACAATAGCTTTTTGGAAAGTGTTAGGTTGAGTGTGGCTACTTTTTTAGAAACGTATGATGTCTTTTTTGATTCCGAAAATTTAGAAAAACTGGAACAGATTTCTTCACCCGAAATCATTATGAAGCAATTGTGGCATTGGGTGAAAAACGAAGGAGAGGGGCGAAAAGTGTATGTATTAATAGATGAATACGATCAGTTTACCAATGAAATTATTGCATATCGTTTTGAAGAATTCAAAACGACGGTAAGCAGAAATGGATGGGTACGAAAATTTTATGAAACTTTAAAAATTGGCTCTGATGATGGAATTGTAAGCAGAACTTTTATTACAGGGGTTACACCTATTACATTGGATAGTTTGACGAGTGGGTTTAGCGGTGCAACAGATATTAGTGGAGTACTTCGATTTCATGAAATGATGGGGTTTAGACAAGAGGAAGTTATTGGTATTCTGCAAGGTATAGGTATTGAAGAAGCTGATTTACCCAATACAATGGGTGAAATGAAAATGTGGTACGATGGTTATGTCTTTCACAAACGTGCAAAAAATTCGCTGTACAATTCCGAAATGGTGTTGTATTTCGCTCAGCAATATTTAGAGGAAGGAGCTTATCCAGAGAAATTACTGGCAACAAGTGTGGCAACAGATTATCATAAAATTCGATCGATGTTTCGGATTGCACACAAAGAAAAAGAAAACATTCATGCTCTATATAAAATATTGGTTGATAAAGAGATAAAAGCGCAACTGACTATTAGGTATAATTTTGAAATTGGTTGGCAGGAAAGTGATTTTGTAAGTTTGTTATATTATCTCGGATTTTTGACCATCAAAGGAAGCTTGGTTAATCAGTTGATTTTTACCATTCCAAATTACGTCATACGAGAATTATACTACCAATATTTTATGCAAATTACCTTGGAGCGTGCAAACTTAGATACCTACCAAATAGACATCCAATCAAAAGTATTGGAATTGGCAATGCACAACAATATTGAGCCTATTATTCACTTGACAGAATCTGTATTGGCGCAATTATCTGCAAACCATGACCACGCTGCATTTAATGAAACCCACCCAAAATCTATTTTTGCTTCTTGGTTTTATGCAGCAGGGATTTATCATATTTACAGCGAGTTTGAAGTAGAAAAGAAAAATGAGGATAACGAAAAAGGGCGGGTTGATTTGTTGCTCACTCGGCGACAACCTTTTGATAAAGAAGTTCCTCATCAATTTATTTTTGAATTGAAGTATCTAAAAAAAGCAGGTGTAAAACGATTGAAGACAATCAAAAAGGAAGCAGCATCCCAATTGGAAGAATACTTGAAGGATGATAAGATTAAGGAAATGAAAGATTTAAAAGCTTATGTCGTGGTTTTTGTGGGGAATAAGGCGGATATAGTTAGGTTGAAATAGCAAAGACTACTTCGATAAAAATTTATGCAGCAGTATTAGCACCCATATTCGATTGAACAAATAATCTTTTCCCTTCAAAAAATCCCACTTCAATTTACGAACAACCCCTACTTCTACCACGCCTAAACTCCCAACCAAACTATCTGACAAATAGGCATCTATCAAATAATGAAGATCGTTTTTGAGCCAATGTGCCAAAGGAATTGAGAAACCCCATTTGGGGCGGTCAAAATAAGCTGCGGGAACATAATCATACAACACTTTCTTCAATAAATATTTGGATACACCATTGTTGGTTTTTAGAGTGCTATCCAAATTTAGTGCAAAGTTAACAATTCGATGGTCTAAAAGCGGAACACGCACTTCGAGGCTGTGAAGCATACTTGCTCGATCCACTTTTGTCAGTAAATCGTCTGGAAGGTAAAAATGAAGGTCGAACAATGCCTGTTGTTCTTCAGCAGAAAGTGAACGTGCTAAATCGTCAAATTGCTCATTGAAGGAAAAGGCAGCCGATTTGAAAGAGGGAGTAAGCAAATTGGCAATTTCTTCTTCACTAAACAAGTATTGTTCTTGCGAAAAAATATGACTTTTAAGTCGTTTTTTGTTGGAGGCTGCAAAAACCAAAGCGGCTCTTTTGTGCCTATTTTGGGGCGATTGCTGTAATAGTTGGGCAATCGGTTTGCGGAAAGATCGCAACAAAGGATTCGCAAGACGTTTCGCCCAGTTGTACATACCATATCCCATAAATAATTCATCTCCACCATCTCCCGACAATGCAACAGTGACATGCTTGCGTGCCATCTGCGACACCAAAAGCGTAGGCACGGCAGAACTGTCTGCAAAGGGTTGGTCGTAAATGTCTAAAAGTGATTCTATTTGATCGAGTGCTTCTTGTTCGGATAAGATAAATTCGTGGTGTTCGGTTTTCAGATGTTTGGCCACTTTTCGAGCATGGTCGCTTTCATTGAATTTACTCTCTTTGAAGCCAATAGAAAATGTCTTTACAGGCTTATCCGTAATTGACTGAGCAATTGCAGTGACCAAACTCGAATCAATTCCACCACTCAAAAAAGTGCCGATAGGCACATCTGCAATCAAGCGGTATTCAACGGATGATTGGAGTAAGCTTTTAAGTTCCTCTTTTGCAGCTATTTCATTTTGAATGACTTGTGATTCTATTTGCTGATTCAATTGCCAATAAGGAGAGATATGGAGTTCTCCATTTTCAAAAACGGCAGAATTGCCGGCGGGAATTTGGTAAACGTTTTGGAAGAAAGTATTTGGACAAGGAACGTAGCCCAAATATAAAAAAGAAGAAACCGCTGTTTTGTCC
The DNA here is from genome assembly GCA_041392475.1 of Chitinophagales bacterium. NCBI lineage: Bacteria > Pseudomonadati > Bacteroidota > Chitinophagia > Chitinophagales > Chitinophagales bacterium. Next base: position 1,616,339 of record JAWKLZ010000003.1, read on the forward strand.
ACCTGCCATCTTTTGACAACAGCTTTGAGGGCTTTTATTTCGGAAGCGAAAATCAAATCATGCCGATTCCACCAATAATACAAAGGTTTGATACCCAATCGATCTCTAAAGAAATGAAGCCGATTTGCCATCTTATCAAATATTACGATGGCAAACATACCGTTTAGCAATTCAATGGCTGCTGCTCCTATTTTAGCAAAAGCTTCAATGATGACTTCACTATCCGAAGTTGTACTGCAAGACAACTGCAATTGTTGGGCAATATTTTGATAATTGTAAATTTCTCCATTGAAGACCATCACATAACGTCCATCTTTGGAGTAGAAAGGTTGGTTGGCTGCCTCGGATAAATCTATAATGCTGAGCCGTCTGTGTCCTAAGGCTATGTTGCCTTCTATTTTAGCTTCAAAAAAATAGTTAGCAGCATCAGGACCTCGATGCGTCAAGCAATCGGTCATTTGTTGAAGATCTTCTTGTTGAAGTTTAGAGGAGGGAGAATAGAAACCTGTAATGCCACACATAATTCTTTATTCTACTAAAACCCGTGGTGTAATATCCTCAAAACCATACGGATATTCACCTAATCGAAGGTGATTGCCAGGCCCTGTTGGATCACAGATATAATAATCTTTGCCATTGTGGTAAATTGGTTTTGCATGGATACTTTCTGAATCAAACACAGGAGGTTTTTCAAAGTGTACGGCGGCACTTGCATGACGTGGGAAATCAATCAGTACTACATCCATTTTCAATATTTCCTTTACCATATTATAGAACAATGCAGAACGATCCTCACAATCGGAATAGAGATAATAGAGAGTTTCTTCGGGGGTAAAAGCAAGATTCTGGACATCATACGCTTCCTTATCTGTTTCATAGCTTTTTGACATTCGGGTGAAACTTAAGAAAAAACGAATGGCTTGGAAATCGTCCATATCTGCTGTCAATCTATCCAATTCTTTGTATAAAGTTTCCTTTACATAATTAGAAACTGGGACTTCTGCATGTTCAAGGATAGAGAGTTCAGGATAGTGATACATCATTTTGACAATACTTTCATTGATATCAACAGAGAACGGATATAGCTTGCCATAGTGAATGAAAGAAAAGGTTTGGGTAACAACTGTCGGATTGCTTAATTTGGGTAATGTGGTCAATCGAAAAGAAAAAGGTTTTCCTTTGGAATTGATATTGAAGTCAGAGCGATAAGAAATGAGTTTGCGTTTGATTTGATTTTGATGAGAAGCAGTTAATTCTACATACCAGCCATTTTCATGTGCCCTCACAGGCATGTCGTATATTTTATCATGTGAAAAAACAGACAGTAGGATGTGGTTGTTGATATAATTGAGTTGGACTTGATAACCTGACTTATGCAGCAAAAACCAGCTGAATAAAGTTCTAAAGTTAGTTGATTCTTTTTTGAAAGCGGTTTCTACAAAGCTGTTTATAAGTTGATAATACAACCAATCATTCAACTCCAATTCTTTCTTATAGGAAAGTAATCCTCCTACAACCATCAAAAAAGTGGTATTGCTTAGGTCAAAATAAAATCGCTCAAATACTTCTTCAGATATATCATTACCAATAGGAATCACCATCCTTGTATCGTATTTGATGCTAATTGGCTCCGAAAAGAAATTAAATTTTACTTCTTCTTTTGGGATTTGATTCGCTAAAATAGTCTGAAATACACAAACATTTAAAGTGAACAAAATAATATGTAATAAATATTTTCTCATAGAGGTATTATTCAACCTACAAATATACAATCCAATTTACGACTTTTTTTGTGAAAATAGTCACAATTGCAGCTTAAAATGTGAATTATTACATTATTCAGATAATCAAGCTTTGTAATAAACGAAAATATTATCTAAAGACGAATTTGTTAATATTTATAATCAGAATACTACTTTTCAATCATTTATTATTTCACCACTGTCAAGCGCACAACATTGGATCTGCCTCTATTGCTTTCTAAGCGGCAAAAATAAATTCCATTTTCTAAATTGTTTATATCCAACAAAATAGAACCTTTTGTAGTGGTTGAAACAGGTTGGCGTTGAAGTGTTTGTCCTAACGCATTGTAAACCACCAAATCCATTGATCCATAATTATTGGGGACTTCAAAACTAAAAGAAGTTAGTTCTTCAGCGGGATTAGGACTGTTTTGACTTAGCAAAATATTGGGGTTTGGCTGAAAATCTGCAATGGTAGTTCCAACATCCCCCCCCAACTTAGTGACTTGTAAATCATCGAAGTAGAAGCCATCGTATTCTACAAATGAGTCAGACCAAAACAAAAAACGCAAGGTGATTTTTTGACCAATGAAATCGTTTAAAGAAATTTCTTCTTTTACCCAACTGCTCTGAATCCCATCATAAAGTGGTTGGTCGCTCTCCAAATAAGCATTACCCAATTTTGTGTAATTGCCACAAAGAGGTGTTTCCACGCCTGTTTCGGAATCAACAGCAAAAATTTGTACATAATCATAGTGCGCTTCAATGCGCCACTTTGCCCAGAAAGTAAGTGTTGCTATCTTGCAGTCTGTCAGGTCAATGGTTTCGTTGAGTAACAATTGGTTAGTCGCATCAGCAGCATAAGTACCACTGGGAGAATCGGTTATAGAAGTGCTGCTCGAATAAAACTCTGTGTTACTCAAGCCCCATACATTGCCCGTCCAGGACTCCAAATTATCTGCTTTGTCTTCAAATGCAAGCACTGGTGCGCCAAAATATTTGGAAACAGATATGCGTTGCACCATACCTTGTTGGTTGTCAATAATCAAATCAAATGTGATTAAGTCACCTATTTTTAGGTCACTTCGCAGTTGATAGTATATCATATCTTCAACTGTAGCCAAAGTCTCTGTCAATTCAAAGCTTTTGGGTGCGCCAACAGTAGTGATAGCATCATTTGTAGCTTCAATAGAAACGCTAAAAGGAACACCATTTTGTAAGCCTATTCGGGTTAGTTCAAATGAAACATTTGATTCTATTTCATTGACGTACAAAGGAGATTTTTCTTCAATGATGGCAAAATTATGGACGAATGAAGCAGCAGCAATATTTTGCCACATATTTTCCTGACAGAGCGGAACAATACGGTTGGATGAGGGCCAAAAACCATCTTCCGACCCCCCTACTTCGGGAGTAAAAGCAAATATCTTGTTTTTGCTGATTTGTTGTCCATACATCCAATCATCAGAACTTCCATTTACCAAATATCCAACTGTTTGATTACCTGTTCCTGCAATGTAATTGTTTTCTTGTGTCATTATCTGTGCATAATTTACATACAGAGCAGAATCGGGCGTATAAAAATCTTCAATATAACCCCAAGGATAAATCAACAAGTCGCTAAAAGCATGGTAGTTGAGGGCAATTTTGAAGTCATGCTGCTCACAAAAATATTGAACAGCTTGCGTTTCTGGTTCCGAAGCAGGAGCATTCCCTCTATACGTATCGCTCGTAGGATCAGATGATGAACCAAAATCATCTCTTCCCCATTCCCAATCGTAGTTTCTATTCAGATCTACTCCGTCAACTTGTGGATTGAAGGTGCCATTTCCATCATTATCGTTTGTATTTCTACGCCACATACCACCACCATTCGGGCGAATCAACTCATTGTATTGGTAGCCATCAGGATTGATACAAGGAATAAAATACATCTCTGTATTGTCCACCAAAAACCGAATGTTTTCGTCCGTTTCATAGTTTTCGAGAAGGTAATACATATAGTAAATCATTTGTGAAAGCGAAACAGGCTCACGAGCATGGTGCAATGCGGTGTAAAGCACTTCGGGTTCGTCTTCATCCACATTTGGTGAGTCAGATATTTTTACCCATTGCAACACATTGTCATCGTGTGTATTGAAACCTTCAATGGTATCTCTTCTGCTGATTAAATCTGGATATTTAGTAGCCATATTGTCCAGATGATTCAGCATTTCTTGGTAGGTGAAATAACCACCCATACTTCCCAATTCAAAGTCAGTAGGCACAGGATAATCTCCTACTTCAATGCCCGCCGTAGCAGCACAACCAGCGATTTTGGTGGGCAATTTTTGAAGTGTTGCAGCTCGTTCTTTGCTTGTATAATAACTGACTACATCTTCGTGAATAATGTCGAAAACAAAACCTGCTGCTGCAATTTTTTTGAGTTCGGATGCCGAAAAATCACTCACAAACCAAACCCCTTTTTTGTACTCACCGTGGTCTATTTCCACACCCAAAGCACCTAACTCTACCAAGCCTAATTCATTGGTATAAATTTTCGCTCTTGAATACTGTTCTTGATTAACAGTTTGTTGTGCAAAAGAAAAATGGGTGAAAAAGCACAAACAAATGAAAAATAGAAAACATGCGGAAATTTTATTCATATTCGGATAGGTTTGAAGTTTTATGAAGATTTTTATCAATCGAAGCTTGTATCATTCGTGATTTGCCATTGATGTCCTTTCGAAGTCTTGCCTGAAACCCTTTTTTCAGCAACATTTCTTTGCAGTCTTCTGCAAAGTGTTCGCTTACTTCAAAAAAGAGAATGCTGTTTTTATGCAGCTTCAATAAGGCTAAATCGGCGATGGTTTTGTAGAAAATGAGTGGATCTGTATCTGCAACAAACAGGGCAAGTTCAGGTTCATATCGCACCACATTTTCATCTAATATTTCTTTTTCCGATTCGCAAATATAGGGAGGATTGCTCACAATAATATGATAGTTGGGCAGCAAATCCCAAAGTGTCCTATCTAGCACATCTATTTTTTGTAAATCAATGGGCAGTTGAAGTAAGTCTGAATTTTGTTGCGCCACACTCAATGCATCTTCACTTACATCAATGCCTGTGATGTTTGCATTTGGGTATTCTTTTTTCAAAGCCAAAGATATGCACCCACTTCCCACTCCAATGTCTAAAATATTAAAATTATTTGAAGTCCAAGGAAGCATATATATATAGTGCGGAATAGATAACGTTATCCATTCTACCAATTCTTCGGTTTCTTGTCGAGGAATCAAAACAGATGAATTTACCTTCAATATAAGTCCGTAAAATTCAGTTTCTCCAAGAACATATTGAACAGGTTCATTTTGTAGCAAACGTTTGGTGATTTCCTGCAATTGTAGAAATTGATTGGCACTCAATGAATGGTGTTTATTGATTTGAAGCGAAAGGCGATTCATTTGAAGAAGATGCTCCAAAACGATATTGCTGATAGCTTTGGCTTCTCCTATATCGTAAATATTTGATAGGGTTTGCTGCAACTGTTGAAGAGCTTGGTCAATATCGGGTAGATACATAATGAAAATATAAATGAAAATAGCCTGATTCTATGGCTCGGAGAAAAAAACAAATGCCATAGATTTGAAGTTCAATGATTTTGATTGAATCGAACTTCAAACCTACGGCGTTTGTTTATATTATTTCTTTATACAAAAACAATATATCAGCGTAATCTACAAAATTTGTGATGCATTATGGGAAAATACCCAATTCAACATAAGAAGTAGCAACTTTGTTGATAGCCACTACAAAAGCAGCGGTTCGTAAGTCTCTCACACCAGGATATGTTTTCCAAGTTGAGTGAATTTCTTGAAATGCCGTAATCATGGTATCCTCCAAACCAGAACGTACAATGTCGACTTCGCTGCCACCTTGAATGATGAGTTTGCGTTCTTCAGGCTTCAATAATTTACCAGTATTGTCTTCAATCGCTTTCACAAAACGACGTTGCACCATTTCCTCATGGCGTTTAGACATTCTACCAAAACGAACATGAGACAAGTTTTTTAGCCACTCAAAATAAGAAACTGTCACACCACCTGCGTTGAGATATACATCAGGGATAACCATGATGCCTCTTTCGAGCAAGATCTCTTCTGCCTCAGGAGTTGTAGGGCCATTTGCGGCTTCTGCAATGATTTTGGCTTTGATTCGGGGCGCATTTTCGCCAGTAATTACTCTTTCGATTGCAGCAGGAATCAAGATATCACAATCCATTTCTAGGGCCTCAGCACCACTTGAGAAGTTTTTAGAGCCAGGGAAATTCAAAATGCTGCCTGTATGTGTGCGGTGTTCAAAAAGAGCATCAATGTCAAAACCTTTTCCAGTTGGATCATAAATAGCTCCCTCATATTCGGCAACACCAATTATGTGTGCGCCTTCTTCTTGGAAAATTTTTGCAGAGTGAAAACCTACATTTCCAAGACCTTGTACAACTACACGTTTGCCTTCGATACCAGTTTCTAAGCCCAAAGCTTTCATATCTTCTTCATTGCTAACAGCTTCACGCACTCCAAAAAAAACGCCTCGACCAGTAGCTTCTACACGACCTCTAATGCCAGATTGCGTCACAGGTTTTCCTGTCACACAGCCATAAGCGTCAATCATTCCAGGATTGAAGGTCACAAAAGTGTCTAAAATCCAAGACATTTCTCGTGCGCCTGTTCCGTAGTCAGGAGCAGGAACGTCAATTGCAGGGCCGATAAAGTTTTTCTTAATCAACTCAGTTGTATATCGGCGGGTGATGCGTTGAAGTTGTGTAGTTGTGTAGTTTTTAGGATTGATTTTAATCCCTCCTTTTGCTCCTCCAAAAGGTACATCTACAATCGCACATTTGTAAGTCATCAAGGATGCCAAAGCGATTACTTCATCTTGGTCGACCCCTTCGCTGTATCGGATACCTCCCTTACAAGGTGTTTTGTGATGACTGTGTTGGGCACGATAGGCTTCCAATACGTGGTATTCTCCTTTGACTTTCACAGGAAATTGCATCCGAATCACACTATTACAGGCTTTTATTTGTTTTAACAAGCCATTGGAATGATCAGTCAAAGCAGATGCTTTGTCGAAGTAGTATTCGACGCTTTGATTGAAGGTAAATTTAGAATTAATGTTTGCTCCAGACATAAAAAAAGTGTTAATAGACTAACCTAAGGCTAGAAAGGTTAAAATTAAAATATTTATGCAAATTTAGGATATTCTTTCATGCCTCAAAGCATTATTTTGAAGGGAATATTTTCGACTTGCAAGATTCGTATAGCCTTATAATTGTAATTTTAGAGAATAATTTCTTTTATTAGCGTTCCTTTAGGATTTATCCATTAGCTATAAAATTTTTCATGCATCAACGTAAGATAATACAAGTTTTAAGGAGTTTTTCTAACAAAGAATTAAAATCTTTAGAGAAATTTATTCTTTCGCCATACTTCAATGAAAATCAACATATCGTCAATTTATTTGATTTTCTGAAGCAATATGCTCCCAAATTTACCAGCCCACATCTCACGCCTGAATATGCTTTTTTCTATGTGTATCCAAAAGAAGTGTATAAAGAACAGACAATCACTAAGTTGTTGTCTAAACTTTACAAACTGATGGAGACGTTTATTGCCCATGAAATGTATGATAAACAAGCAGTTGTCCAGAAAATAAATATATTAGATTACCACAACAATCGCTTGTTGTTCAAATTTTTTCCGAGTCAATTAAAAGAAGTTCTTAAACTTCAATCGAAGGTAAAATACCAAGACAATACCTATTTCTATAATCAATATCAAATTGAAGTTCAGGATTCATTTTTTCAGAGTACACATGATGAGCGTATTGCAGATGTGAATTTTCAAAACAACAACCATTATTTAGACATTCATTTTCTTATCAGCAAATTGATGTTGTTTTGTTTGATGCTCAACCGTCAGCGAAGTGTAAACATTGAGTATGATTTTACGATGATGGGAGAATTGCTGCAGTTTTTGGAGAAAAGTCCTTACCAAAATATACCCATAGTTGCGCTTTGGTACAAAGGGTTGTTATTGTTGAGAAATCCCAATGAAAAGAGCATATACATAGATTTGAAAAAACTGCTGGAAAAATACGGCAATTTGCAGCGATTGGAGGAAACGAGGGTTTTATATACGATTCTTGAAAATGCTTCAAAGGAGGTAATCGCCACTTCAAAGGAACATTATGAAGAATTATTTCAACTGTATGATAAACAATTGAAAATGGGCTTGCTTTATACCGATGGATATTTGCTGCCTGCTATTTTCAAAAATATCTCTACAATTGCGTTGCGCTTAGAAAAATTTGATTGGACGGCAAATTTTATTGAAGAAAACTACCAAAAATTGCTGCCCGAAGCTCAGGTGGATTTGTACAATTATTGCAGAGCGGATATGTTTTTTCACCAAAAAGATTATGAAGTAGTTTTGGATTTATTGCAGCAAGTAGAATACCGTGATATTTATACTAAATTGGGAGTCAAACGGATGCTGTTGAAGGTGTATTATGAAATTGAAGAATGGAATTTATTGGATTCATTAATAAATGCGTTTCGGGTATTTATTCACCGCCAAAAGGACATTGCAGATAGCCACAAAAAATCTCACCAAAATTTTATCAACATATTGGGACGTATTTTGAGACTTTTACCAAATGAAAAAGAAAAAATCGAGAAGCTACAAGAGGAAGTACATGAAACCACCGAATTGTCAGAAAAAGATTGGTTGATAGAAAAATTGAAGGACTTATAGGTGCTTTTACTAATCTCGGGTTGATCTTGTTGCTTTGCTATCCTCTTGTTTGTTTTCTGTTTTTGTAGAGCCAGTTTCTTTTTCACCTTTTACAGGTCTGCTTTTGTATTCTTTTGAAGATTTGGAAGAACGACTTGGGCGACTTTGATCAGTATTTGAATTGGAGTCTCCGCCTTCATAATTCGTATCTTCTGATGTAGGAGGTGTGAATGTTTCTTGGATAAACTCTTTGAAGCTGCGCTTTTGATGCTTGGGCTTGGCTTCCACAGTGTAGGGAGTATTGCCATCTTCGTTTATAGGCGTGTAATCGGCATTTTCGTATGTTGGAGCATCACTATACCGTTCTTTTCGCTGTTTGGGGGATTCCTTTTTGACTGAACTTGGCTGTACCACAGGGGCATGATTTTGGTAAGGTTGGTAGGCATCACTTTGTTTAATTTCGTTGATGTCTTCAACCGTAGCAACAGGCACAACACGGGTATTGGGAATATTTTCGGTTTGATTGGTCAAAGTGCCATTTCTATCATATTCTTCAAATCGGTCTTGTCTTCCATTGATGGTGTGAATGTCTTCAACCGTAGCGACAGGGACAACACGGGTATTGGGAATATTTTCGGTTTGGTTGGTCAAAGTGCCATTTCTATCATATTCTTCAAATCGGTCTTGTCTTCCATTGATGGTGTGAATGTCTTCAACCGTAGCGACAGGCACAACACGGGTATTGGGAATATTTTCGGTTTGATTGGTCAAAGTACCATTTCTATCATATTCTTCAAATCGATTTTGTCTTCCATTGATGGTGTGAATGTCTTCAACCGTAGCCACTGGTACTACACGGGTTTGAGGAGTAGTTGAAGCAGTATTTGTATGCTGAATATCCAGAATTACATCCACAAAAGAACCAGAATCACTGTTGGAAGCAGTTGCATTTTCTTGCTCAATAGTAGGTTTTTTTTCTGTTGATGTTGGGGCTAAGTTGTAGTTTGAATTTTCATAATAGTAAGTAGGTTCTGCAACCGTTGATTTATTCGTCTCTGTAAGTTGTTGATTAGAAAGTATGCTAGATTCGTATAGGTACGCATCGCTGTTTTCTCCATACTGATAAGTAGTGGTTTTTTCAGTATAGGTTGGGTAGTTGGCAATGAGAGAATGTTCAGAAGTTTTTTCTTCTTGAGTAGTGTTGGAGTTGACGGCATTACCTGTCGCTTCTTGTGCTTGAATGGTGATAGCAAAGCTCAAAAAGCAAAGGAATATAAACCAGCAGTAGTGTTTTGTAAGTAACATAGTAGGGCGTTTTGTTCTGTTATTATTTAATAAGAACGCATTTCTTCAAAAATACGTTCATTTTGTCAATCCTGCAATTACATTTTTTGGCAATTATCCTACAATATTATTTTAGGTTGTGCTTCGTTTATCTATTAACGGTCTTGTACGGTTAAAAGATGTTTATGCGTCCTATTCTTGGAACTTTTTTTTAACAAATAACGTATTTAAAATTTTGATTTTCAAAAAATGATTATGTTTATTTTACGCTATGTTATCCTTGCTATTGTTGTATTTGCTGTATTGTACGTATTATTCAAATTGATACTGCCTCATCATGATCCCAATGCTTGTCCTCGCTGTGAAGGGAAGGGGTATTGGATTGGCACACGTGGCAGAGAACGCTGCGATAGGTGCAAAGGAACGGGATTGCTTTAGTAATGAAGATAGTAGAAGTTGTTTGAAATTGAGGAGTAAATTTGTCATTGTTAGTCAAGTAGTTCGATTTAATATGTTTGATTTTTTGACTGTGACCAAAATCACAAGATATGGTTGAACTTGCATGTAAATTTGCGTAAATTTATGGGTAAAGATGTTTACCGTCTATCACTAATTCCTTTACTTCAATTTTATCCGTACCTTTGATTTGACTAACTTAAACCCATTACATCATGATAGAATGGATTTCACAACCTTGGGCTTGGTATGTTTCTGGTCCAATGATAACACTGATAATGTTGTTGCTACTTTGGTTGGGAGGAGAATTTGGCGTATCTTCCACCATGCGAACAACTTGCGCCATGTTGGGAGCAGGTAAAAAATCGGATTTCTTCAACTTTGACTGGAAAAGTCAAATGTGGAATATTGCCTTTGCGGGTGGTGCTATTATTGGTGGATTCATTGCCCACACCTTTCTTCAAAGCCCTGAACCCATCGGTATTTCTGTCAATACCATTCGAGATATTGAACAATTGGGTATTGCATTTGACGGAAAACTTGCACCCGACGCCTTGTTCAGTTGGGAACAATTTTTTACCCTTCGAGGAATGATAACGGTTGTTTTAGGTGGGTTTTTAGTAGGCTTTGGAACTCGCTATGCAGGAGGATGTACATCGGGACATGCCATTAGCGGACTGTCTAATCTACAATTGCCATCTCTCATTGCAGTGATTGGATTTTTTGTTGGAGGATTGATTATGACACACTTTTTGTTACCTTTTATCATGGGACTCTAATCAAAATTGAGGATAAATGAAATTAATCAAATTTGTATTGGTAGGTATATTGTTTGGTATTATTATGACCAAATCAGAAGCGATTTCATGGTATCGAATACAAGAAATGTTTCGTTTCCAAGCTTTTCACATGTATGGCATTATGGGGTCTGCATTGAGTTTAGGCATTGTCTTCACTGCTTTGATTAAAAAATCACATCTCAAATCAATTGAAGGAAAAGAAATTGTCTTCAATGATAAAAATAAAGGGGTTACACGCTACCTATTAGGTGGAATCATTTTTGGATTGGGATGGGCATTGGCAGGAGCCTGTCCAGGACCTATTTATACATTAATCGGCAATGGCTATACTGTATTTATTGTGTTGCTGATAAGTGCTATTTTAGGAACATTCACATACGGTGTTTTTAGGGACAAATTGCCCCACTAAATTAATCCGTACTTTCAATAAAGTTGAAAACAAATCTTATCTTTTTGAAGTTGATACAAAAAATGAATAGTTCATTTTGTATCAACTTTTTTAATTTTTACTGAAAAAAAACCACATATAGCTATGTTAAAAGACATCATTGAAGTAGTAAAGAAAAAAGCATCTGAATACTACAAAAAAGATACAGATGTGCCGAATGAAAAAGCAGATGAAACAGCTGAGGCAACAGGGGAATCTATTTTTGAAGCCTTGAAAACGAATGTATTGGAAGGTGACTTCAAAGGCGTGAAAGAAGTGCTTTCAGGCGTGAAAAAAGAAGATTTGAAGGACTTGCCGATTGTGAAAAACATCATCGCTCGTACCAGCAAAAAAATGCAGGAAAAGGGTGTGGACAAGGAGACGGCTGATAAAGCCGCAGAAGGTGCTGTTCCTGAGGCATTAGAGCAAGTATCTGAAAAGTATGCTTCTGAAAAAGAGGAAGATGCTCACTTTAGCCTCAAAGGTTTGATTGAGAAAGTTTCTCAAGAAGAAGGCCGCACTGAATTATTGGCTGCTGCAAAAGAAAAACTGGGCGAAATGGGAATTCAGTTGGGGGATTTGGGTGATAAAGTAGGAGATCAGCTGGAAGACCTAAGCGAAAAAATGAGCGATCAATTTGGTGATGTTGGTGAAAAACTGGAAGACATCGGAGGAAAAATTGGTAGCGCATTGGGTGGACTTTTCGGCAAAAAGAAAAAAGATGAAGAATAGATAGTCTTGTTTTACAGATTACAAACTCTTTGTTGGTTACAATAATAATACTATTAGCCTGCCTTATCAGAATAAGGCAGGCTTTTTTGATAGTTGGATAAAGCAGAAATATTCAATTTAAAAGGATTGGTTTTCTTGTGCTTAGACTGCTTATTTTGCCTTACCTTTGAACGTTTAAAGTACTTAGGTTTACCCAATTTGAATGAAAAAGGTTTTAATATACCAAAGTTAGTACAACTATGACAAAAAAATATATCCCTTATGGTCGGCAAGAAATCACACAGGCCGATTTAGATGCTGTTGCCGCTTCACTTCAATCTGATTATCTCACACAAGGGCCACGCATCCAAGAATTTGAAGAGGCTTTGGCAGCTAAGTTGGGTGCAAAATATGCAGTGGTGTTCAATTCTGCAACATCGGCTTTGCATGGTGGCTGTTTTGCATTGGGTTTGGGCGAAGGAGATGAGGTCATTACCACGCCCAATACTTTTGTGGCTACCTCCAACGCTGCCTTGTATGTTGGTGCGATACCCGTTTTTGCAGACATTGAAGCCGATACTGGCAATATAGATGTGGCGAATATTGAAGCCCTCATTAGCCCCAAAACCAAATTGATTGTTCCTGTACATTATGCAGGACATCCTGTTGATTTAGAAGCAATTCGTAAGATTGCAGACAGGCATAATTTGTATGTGATGGAGGATGCTTGTCATGCGCCTGGTGCTATGTATAAAAATACACAGATTGGAGATTGTGCTTTTTCGGATATGGTTTCGTTTAGTTTTCACCCCGTCAAGCACATTGCAGCAGGGGAGGGCGGTGCTATCTTAACGAATCGAGAGGATTTGTATGAAAAACTATTGGTTTTTCGAACACATGGCATTACTAAAAAAAATATGCGCCGCAATGATTTGGGCGATTGGTATTTTGAAATGCACGTTTTGGGCTACAATTATCGTTTGACAGATATGCAAGCAGCTTTGGGTTTGTCACAATTGCAGCGTTTAGATGAATCGGTTGAGAAAAGACGCAAAATTGCCGATTTTTATTTTGAAGCATTTGCTGATAACCCCTATTTCGACCTGCCTCCAGAGCGAGATTACGCCAAAAACTCCTACCATCTTTTTCCCATTCGCCTCAAAAATCCTTACAATGCTCAAAAAACAGCTATATTTGGAGCATTGCGTGAGAATGGAATAGGAGTTCAAACGCATTATATTCCTGCTTATACACATCCTTATTATCAAGATTTGGGTTATCCGATGGGTCTGTGTCCTGTTTGCGAAGATTTTTATGAGCGAGAGATTAGTATTCCGATGTATCCTTCTTTGTCAGACCAAGATTTGGCATTTGTGGTAACGCAAATTTTTGCTACCCTTCAATGTTTTGAAAGCTAAAAAATACCCATCATTGAATATGAAAATTACTGCCATCATACAAGCAAGAAGCACTTCGAGTCGTTTGCCCAACAAAGTACTTTTGCCGCTACCCTTCAATGGTCAAACGACTGTTTTAGAGCAAGTCGTGCGTCGAGCCAGATGTTCCAAAAGATTGGATGAAGTCCTAATCGCCACAACAATCAATGCTTCAGATGATGCCATTGTTGAGCTTTGTGAGCAAAAAGGCATTCCGTATTTTAGAGGTAGTGAAGAAAACGTATTGGAGCGTTATTATTTGGCTGCCAAGAGTATAGGTACAGATTATGTAGTGCGAATTACGAGTGATTGTCCTTGTATGGATGCTGAGGTGATTGATAGGGTCATTGACAATCATTTTGAAACAAAAGCAGATTTCACTTCCAATGCTACTGAACGCACCTTTCCGTATGGTATAGACTTGAGTATTTTTAGCTTCAAAATGCTGGAGGAAGCATATCAAAATGCACAGCATAGGTATGAAAAGGAACATGTGACTACTTATTTTTACAAAACACGCCCTGATAAATTTCGATTAAATGTCGTCAAAGCGACAAAAGATACATATGCTCCTGATATTCGAGTAACATTGGACACACAGGAAGACTATACACTGCTCTGTATCGTATATGATTATTTATACTCAAATAACCCGTTTTTTGACATTCATGATATTTTAGGACTATTTGAAGAAAAACCTTGGCTGAAAGGAGTAAATAATAAGGTGCATCAAAAATTGGCACATAAAAATTTAGAGAGTGAATTAGAGGAAGTGAAAGTGTATTGTAAACAACAGGATTTAGAAAAAGCCTTACATTTTATTACAATGAATAGTGCCAATGATGAATAAGACAATTTACGAAACCCTAAAATAAGTAAAAAGACATAATAGAGAGATATTTGTCAGAAGCGTATTCTTTGTTTCTGAACATATTCAAATTAATTGTCTCTTAGATTAATGCTGTCCAATTACTTAGCCCTAATAAACCTTATAACCCACATCTATGAACAATCATTTGATTAATGTTTATTTTCGTGTAGATGCCAATCGCCAGATAGGTACAGGACATCTTGTTCGCTGCCAAATAATGGCAGAGAAGATGAAAAAGATTGGTATGAAATGTACTTTTTTATTATACAAGACACCTACTTTTTACGAGCTACAATTGAAGGATAAAGGCTTTGAAGTAATATATATGTCTATGCTTGTTGCTAAATATGCTGAACGAATGGTGCATTTGATACACAATCAAAGCCTTTACCCACACAATCTTCTTGTAATTGATAGCGATGAGGAAGCATATTATACCGCAGAATTTCAGGAAAAAATAAGAGCGAATGGCATCAAATTGATGATGATTGCCTTCAAACATCGAGAACCTTTTTTTTCAGATATTGTACATAACCAAAATATATTAGCATTAGAATATCAGTACAAAACTGCGCCTTATACCAAATGTCTATTAGGAACAGGATATGTGATTTTGAAAGAAGTTTACAAAACAATGAACCTAACTGCTCAAAATAAGGACTACCACAATCTCAAAATATTGTTAATTAATTTTGGAGGAGCCGACAGAAGCAATCAGACATATAAAGCACTGAAAGGAGTATATGAATCGGGTATTTATTTTGAGAGAATTGTGATAGTAGTGGGGATTTTATACCTTCCTGTTGAGGAACTTAGAGTACTGATTAGAGAGTATGATCAGAACAATACAAGCCTTCATATAAATACAGATAGAATGCCACAATTTCAATTGATGGCTGATTTAGCGATTACATCTGGAGGTCTAACTGCTTGGGAATTGGCATGTTTGGGAACTCCTAATTTTGTTATTCCTACTTCCTACAGAGAGATGGAATCTGCCTTATTAATGCACAAAAAAGATTTGGTGTATTATATAGGACAGGCTGATATGATAAAGGAAGAGGAAATCGCTCAACAGTTAAACTCAATTGTAGAGGATTTTCCACATCGCCAACAAATGGCTAGGCGTTTTCACGATATGGTTGCTCCCAATGGTTGTGATAAAGTAATACAAGAAGTCAGTAAGCTATTTTATGCTAAATCTGATTGAGAACGCTTTTGACTTAGCTTATTCATCGGATGAATCACAGAAAATTTATTTAACGCATAATCTTGGGTAAAGGCTCAAGTTACCAATTAGTTATACCGCTGTTTTACCTTCTCCATATCTGCCTTGGTTTTTACCAATACGCCAATTCCATCTTTTGCCTCCAATTTGGCGATTGCCTCATTGTGGTCGAAGGTATTCAAATATTTGAGCCAATTGAGCAATTCTCTAGTAGAAGGTGAACGCTCTAAACCCAAATGTCGAAACTGGTAGAATAGCTGCAATGCCCTTTCTATCAAGGTATTGTTTATTGTCGGAAAGTGTTTCAATACGATTTCACGCATCAAATCAGGTGTAGGAAACGAAATGTAATGGTAAATACAGCGACCTTTGAAAGCGGTAGGTAATTCTTGTTCTCTGTTGCTTGTGATTACGATGGCAGGCATATCCTCTTCATTCACTTCAATGACTCGACCCGATTCTGGCAATACAAATTTTCGATGACTCAAAGCATAAAGTAAGTCGTTGGGAAATTCACGAGGAGCTTTGTCTATTTCATCAATCAATAACACTGAGTTGTGATGCGTATATGCCATTGCAGCAGGGCCAAGTAATACATAGTCATCCATTTTTTCGGTACTTCTGCCGCCAGTGCTTAGTTTTTTGTCGAGACCCTTTTCTTCCCTCTGGGCATTCAATACTTCAATCTGTGAATCTCGAAGGTATTTTACATGGTCAAATTTAGCAACAAATTGATCAACAGTGCTTTTGGAACCAACAGGATAGACAAACAAATCCAAGCCCAAACTTTTGGCGAACTGCAAAGGTAGCTCTGTCTTACCTGTACCAGGCTCTCCTTCAATAAGTAAGGGCATTCCCAAAACACGAGCTATGTGAAATGCCTGTGCTAATTCAGTATCACATAAATAAAGGTCAGAACCTGTCCAAATAGTTGTATTTGCCATATTTCTAAAACAAAATGATTGATATGCTTAAAAAAAACAAAAGCCCTGAAAATCAAATATTGAGATTTTCAGGGCTGCAAAAATAGCTAAAATTTGCTTTTAATTAGGATTTTTGTACTAAAATGTGACTGCTCAAATGATGAACAGGGAAAAAATACTTCAGCAATTCTTCAACAACACCGTGTTCTGTACTAGATTTTCCAATCTGACCAAACCAACCTGCAATACCTGATTTGCGAATAATGTATTCACCCAATTTGTTTCTGCGAGCAATCACCGTTGAAGTTCCTTTCTGATGGGTTACTTCAAATAATTTTGCAGCCGCACCCGTATTGAGTTGAATAAATCCTTTGTGACATTCAGTTTTTAAATCCTGATAAGGTTCATGAAAGTGCTGCATGAGAAGTTTTTTGTCCCATTCGCTCCTATCATCGCAGATATGAACAAATTCAAAAGGAAGGCGGTCAATTAACGGATATATCTGATTATTAGAAGCATTATAAATAGCATTTTCAGAAGTGCAACTAATCATACCAATTGTACCATTGAAGATAATGGGGTTTTCACAAAGTTCTAACAGCACAAAATAACCATCGTAAAGTGTATTTGGCCGTTGTTCACTCAAAAACCAATTCAATTCTGATTGAATCAACAACCGTTTTTTGTCACTCCAATCCAATTGACGTAGTTCTTTGTGAGAATTGACAATCGTGAAACCAGCTTCGTGCAATATTTGGTTTCGTTTAATCCCATCATTCAAAGCAAGGACAATATGAGAAAAAGATTCAGTAGATTTGACCATAGCGTGTGGATTAATTTTTGAAGGAATTGGCTTACTTTTGCCGAGAGTAGTGAGTAAGGGCTTCAAGAGTGAAATGAATGTATTTCAGACTAAGATAGTCATATAAGCTTGCCTAATTTA
Organism: Chitinophagales bacterium; assembly: GCA_041392475.1. NCBI lineage: Bacteria > Pseudomonadati > Bacteroidota > Chitinophagia > Chitinophagales > Chitinophagales bacterium. The sequence continues at coordinate 1,633,934 of JAWKLZ010000003.1, forward strand.
ACATTTTTTTTTCAGACTGCAAAATATTAAACGCAATGAAGTTAGGTCATATTGTATCTTTAAATACCTTGAAACAAATCATAGATGTGAGTATTATTGAAGGTGAAGCAGATAGTATAGACGGCATCAATGAAATACATAAGGTTTCGGAAGGAGATGTAACTTTTGTGGATCATCCAAAATATTATCAGAAAGCCCTTCAATCGGCTGCAACTGTGGTGATTATTGACCGAGCAGATGTGCCCAATCCGCTAAACCGTACCTTGTTGTTGTCGAAAGATCCTTTTGCGGATTATGTGAAATTGGTACAACATTTCTGCCCATTTATACCCATGACTTCAAATATAAGTTCTACTGCAACGATTGGCGATGGAACTATTTTGCAGCCCAATGTGACGATTGGAAACGATGTGACGATTGGGAAAAACTGCGTAATTCACCCAAATGTAGTGATTTATGACCATGCAATTATTGGTGACAATGTGGTGATTCATGCTAATACAACCATTGGGGCCGATGCATTTTACTACAAAAACCGAGGTACTCATTTTGACCGAATGACCTCTTGTGGAAGGGTCGTTATTGAAGATTTTGTAGAAGTTGGCGCAAATTGTACGATTGACAAAGGAGTGTCAGGTGATACGGTGATTGGCGAACACACCAAAATAGACAATCTCACGCACATTGCACATGGAGTGATCATCGGTAAGAGGTGTTTGATTGCAGCTCAGGTGGGCATTGCAGGAAAAACAACGATTGAAGATGAGGTGACGATTTGGGGACAAGTAGGTATTTCGAAGGATTTGACGATTGGCAAAAAGGCGGTTATTTCTGCAAAATCAGGTGTATCGAAATCTTTGGAAGGCGGCAAATGGTATTTTGGAGTTCCTGCGAGAGAGGGCAAAAAGGCGCATCGTGAACTGGCAGCTTTGCGGATGCTGCCCGATTTTTTGAAAAAGAAATAATGCTATCTTTGCGGCTTTATTTATTTTTAGATGATTAAAAAATAGTAATAATATGGTCATTATGAAGGATAAGGCTGTTACCGTTTCCTATGTATTGAGAAATGGCAATGCTGCGGGTGAGTTAATTGAACAAACAACTCCTGAAGATCCACTTGCTTTCTTGTTTGGAGCGGGTGGAATGATTCCAGATTTTGAAGCCAATTTATTGGGATTGGAAGAAGGTAATACTTTTGCTTTTGAGATTAAAAATGATCGTGCATATGGCGAAATAGACCCAAGTGCAGTGGTGGATTTACCCATCGAAACGTTTGTTTTTGATGGCGAATTGGCTAGGGATATGCTAGTAATTGGTAAAATGATTCCGATGCGAAACGATGAAAATCAATTGATTCATGGAAAGATTGTAGAAGTGAATGAGGTGGAAGGTAAGGTGATTATGGACTTCAATCATCCATTGGCAGGAATTGATTTGTATTTTACAGGCGAAGTATTGGGGGTTAGGGCTGCAACGGCTGAAGAACTCGCTCATGGTCATATTCATGGCCCTGGTGGACATCATCATTGATTGAATGATGAATGAGAATAAAAATAAAAAGTGCTTCAAATTAAGGTGATTAATAATTGATGAGATTCTGAACAATGTATTGGAAATAAGCACATTGTATTTTGGGATTGTCGAATTTAATACTTTTGAAGCAAAGAACCCAAAACTTGAACTATTGGCGAAAGTTTTGGGTTTTTTAATTGTAGTTTGGTTATTTTTGAGAATTTCATTTAATCCTAAACAAAGCTATTTCTCCCGTATTTACAATCAATCCTTGGTCTGCAAAAACAGCATTGACCACTTTTCCATCGCTGTTTCTTTTAATTGTTCTGTTGGTAGCCAATAGTTCAACTGCGGGGTTGTCGTATAAGGTATTGAGCAATTGGGTAAATTTTGTGGTCAATGTTTTTTCGGGTGTTAAATCATTGACTGCCATGTTTAGGTCAATCACAATATACTGATAACCTGATGCCTTGAGGACTTCTATGATTTTTTGTTTTGTTTTGAAGCGATTCACCAGCTTCTGGAAGTTTTCCAAAAAAGTATCATTTAATACACGCTTGTCATTCTTTTTGATAAAATAATTCATGTTTGTGCCTACTCGATAGACCAAAGATTGATCCTCTCGGTTGATGATTTCTTGTATTTCATAGTGCAAAGGGAAATGATAACCCATCAGTTTTTTTTGATTTATTTTACCTGTTTGGTATTCCATAATAGGCGGAATGTAAATGTATTTTGCCCTTTCTTTATTGACAGGATTGTAATTAGAGGCTCTGAAAGTGAATGCCATCAATAACCAAACTGCAAAACAAAACAACAACATACTACTTTTGAAAACCGAAGGAGAAAGGTTGTTTAGATTCAAAGAAAATGGCTGCTGTCCAGTACTTGACTGCAATGCTTTTACCAAGAAAATATAGGGCACACAAAACAAAAGAAGTCCATACCAAGCTGCGCCTGAACCCAATATCCACCACAAAAACAAATACACCATCAAAAACAAGGCAAATGTTTTGGTTCTTTTTGGATGTTTTTGAAGGCGTATCATGACCATTACCAAAAGTGCTGCAAAAAGAAGCATCAATAGGGGATAGGTAATTCCGTCCTGTTGTCCAGAGATGGAAGTAAATACTTTGTGAATCGGTGTATATAGATACATGGCAGATTGATTGATTGTCTTACTGCTGCTTGCCAAAAAATCCGTTTCGGGAAGTGTTGTTAGGTGTATCAAACCTTGTTTTGGGTTATAAAGTTGATGTTTGTTGAGGTAAGCACTCGATATAGAAACAATCAGTAGCAGTGAATATAAACCTATCATGGCGAGGTTCAAGCCCGTTTGATAGCGTGTTTTTCGTTGGCGGTTATTTGTTTGAGGGAACAGGAACAGCATCGGCAGAAGGAGCAATAGCAGAAAACCGACATCTGTAAAAAATATACTTACATTGGAATTGATAGATACATCGTAGGGTATCGAAAGATAACGAGCGAGGAGAAGTTCATAACCCATGAATTTATGAAGGTCTTCTCTTACTGCTGCTGTTGAAGCAACATTCTCCGTCTTCTGACCTTGTTTTAAAGGCATTTTATACATGCCTGGAATAATTACTTCATTTGGCTCTTGTGCTACGGATAAGCATTGCAGACTGCACAAGACAACAAGCAATATCCATTTTTTGAATTTAAAATTGATAGTAAATTTCAACATAGAGTCAATGAATGATTTATTTATAAACTTTTTTCCATTTTTTTTCCATCACATTGAGGTTGATAGTTGGATCTGTTTTTTTACCGTTCAACAATGCTTCGGTAGAAAAATTCTTAGTTTCCGACCAATTTTTTCCAAACCAAGGCAATACGGGAAGTAAAAAAAACATGGATAGAATAATAGACATCTGAACAAGTTTGATTAAGAGTCGTTTTCGCTTCAAAGCCATGTAAACGATTAGCCCTAAACCCAACAATAAAAAAGTCCACTGCAATAAGGCTACATGTTGGTGGAATTGTCGAAGCTGTGCTTGTGCATCCAATTGCAGTAAAAAAGTCGTTCCCATTGTTAGAAAAACGGCTGTCAAAAAAGCTCCCAAACCTCCTTTGGCATACCATATCACCGTCATTAAGGCAAAGAGAACAAACAAAGCAGTTAATTTTATTCCAAAGGCAAATCCTGCAAAAATGCCCATCCATACAATGAGCCGATTTTCTATAAGAATAGGTGGTATGCGTTTGGAAAAAAAACTTTTCGCTTTGTGTAGAAAGAGGGAAGTAGGTATTTGTTGAAGGTTTGAAGGGGTTGTTGGTGTACCTTTTTTTCTTTTTGAAGTAGTGGAAACTGTTTTTTTTGAAGCGGAAATGAGTTTCTCAGTAGGTGATAACCAATTGACCAATAGTATCAAAATACAAAGGGTGATATAGAGCAATCCCATGTCTATTTTCATGTCCATCTGTGACAGAAAATTGACCATCGGCACCGAAAAATATAACAACAAACATAAGGTAGCATGATTGACATCCAACCATCTGCGACTCAAACGGTACAAGGCCACTAAACTCAAAAAACTACCCAAAAAAGACAATGCCAACACTACATCTACTCTGCCGAATAATACCAAACCCAATGACATAAACAAGGACCAATTGTAGGGTTGATTTCCGTCCACCAAACCTCCATATTGAGCAATCAAAGAAGGTAAATTGACATAGAGATTGATGGAATCGACTCCCAAAGGAAAAGGACGCAATATCTGTGCAAAATCAAATACCAAAAACAGGGCTAAAAACAGAAAGCTGAAAACACCCAAAGCATTGAATCTGTTTGAAATCGGAATGGGACGAAAGAGGGTTTGGTAGATGATTTGTCGGGTTTTTCGCCAATCGAATAATAAAATAAGGGCAAAAATGGGAGCAATAACAAATACATTCAATAGGTGAAATATGCCCAAAAAGAACAACAAAAAAGTCGTGAATACAATGCCGAGGGCTACTTCAATGATGGGCAAATCTTGTTCGGCTATTTTCGGCGGAAATAAAAATGTGAGTATATTTCCCACCTTTCTACAAACCAAACCAACTAAATACACACACAAAGCTACTCCTACAAAATGGCCCAAATGCAAAAATAAGCCTTTTGCACTCAAACTGATGCCTTCTATTTTACTGTAAAAAGTAGCAAGGGTTAGGCTGTCTAACACCAACAGTCCTCCAAAAACGCTCAATCCATTGATGAAATGTAGGGGCAGTTTCCTCTCTTTTGCTTTTTTCAAACCCCAACTGAGTGCTAAGCCAATGAGAAGGAATACAATCAATAAATCGGCATATTGGAAATATTTGAAGGACTGGGCGTAGTAAGGATTGTTGTGATAGTATTCCACAAAAATGACCATTACCCAAAGCAAGGAAAAAAATAAAGCAGTAATTTTGGTGAAGCGTTCGAGCATTTAGAAATCTATTTTTTATCAAAAATCAAGTTAAACGGCTGATAATTAACCTAATATTAATAGATTGTGTTGTTAAAAAAATATAATGTATTAATATTCATAACCCAGTAATTTAATTTCTCTTGCAAAGATGTTCTTGATTAACTCAATAGATTTTTCGTCTAAAACATCTCTGTAATTGTTAACTTTTCTGGTATGAGATTTGGCTTTATATGTAGGTAAAGCCAATGTTTCTTTTAATTGTAAATTTTCTGCAATATCACTGCAGATGCTATTTATGTTCTCATATTTATAAATAGTATCAACTGCTACAATATCATTTATTGTGTAGATATCAAAACTATTAAAGTTGACAAATGTTTCTTTTTCTCTACTTATAAGAAACTCATAAATTCCATTAAATTTTTTGTCTCCACCACTCCAATAATAAAGTGAAACAACTTTATCAAAGGGATTTCTATCTATTGTAAACTTGTAGTAATCATCCCAAACCTGTTTAGACACAAAACGTTTTATTTCACTACAAGGCATATGATTGTAAAATCGCAACATATTCCGCTGAGAAAGGCTTTTGATAAAATCAAATTTACTATACTTATTTATAGGAATTTTATCATTCTGTGCAGTCCTTTGGGAGTATTCTTTCCTTATTATCTCGTCTTTTTGAGATATTGAGGTAATAATATCTTCATTTCCACATATTTTACTCAAAGCAATTTCGATAGAAGTTCCTGCTGTTTTTTTTGTTTTAACAAAAATAAATTTATGTTTATGACTAATAATCATCAGTTACGAACAATTTCATTTGAGTAAAAAATTATGCTAAGTTCAAAAATCTATCTTTGAGATATAGTATTTCTATGAATTATTTGCTTTGTTCTTTTGAATAACCTTCTCGTAAACACACAAAGTTTCCCATGCCATTTTCAGCCACGAAAACTGATAAGACCGTTGTATTGCTTTCTTTTCTAAGTCTTTGCGGTATTCATCATTCAGCAATAATTTTTTCATTTGATTTTTAATATCATCCATATCAGATGGATCAGCAGCAAGTCCTGCCTCACCAATTACTTCTGGCATCGAACTATTGTTTCCATAAATCACCGTAGTACCACAGCTCATCGCTTCGAGAGGAGGCAAGCCGAAGCCTTCATAAAAAGAAACATAGCACAATGCCAGTGCATGAGAATACAATATAGGTAAATCTTCTTCGTCTATAAAACCCGTAAAAAAAATATTCTTGTCTAAAAGATGGTCTTTTTCTAATAGTTCATTATTTTTCCAACCATTCTTACCACATATAAACAAAGATAAATTATACTTCTCGCTTTCGGCTACTAGCTTTTGGAATGCTTTTATGGTATTTAATAAGTTTTTTCTCGGTTCAAGCGTAGATAATGTCAAAAAATAAGGCGTGTTTGGAAGTTGGTATTTTTTTAATATTGCAGCTAATTGGTCTATATTTGCCAATGGTTTGAAGTGATTTCGATTACATGCTTCATGCACAACCGAAACTTGTTCGCTCTTTATAGTTGGATATGTTTTTAGAACATCTTTTTTTGAAGCTTTGGTAACGGCTAAAATGTGCGCTTCTTTCTTGATGGTTTCTTGCATACCTGCTTCAGCATTCAGAATATTTTCTTTGGTGTGAAACTCTGGGAAATACTTGTGGGTAAGGTCATGAACGGTAACCAAAAAATTTTGCTTCACATCCTTGAGATGAAAGAAATTCTGAGGCAATGGAATATGAACCAAATCGTAGTTATCAAATTTAGGTTGATTCTTAAAGTTTTTTCTTTGAATTATATTTTCTCTGTATTTTCGTAGCAAGTAACGAATAGGTAAATTCTTATAGAACCAACTCAAGGATTGATATATGGCAGTAGGTAATGCCTTTTGCACTTTGGTTTTCATTGCTAAAAGACGGGTTTCATAAGGTTGTTGTTGATTTTGAAGTTCGTTATGAACTTCGATTAACTCAACTACTTCTTTTAGCCCTTTCTGTTCTCCTTCTAGTTGTATAATTTTTCCTTCACAGTATAAATCAATTTCCCACTTTGGTTGCAATTTGTCCTGAAGTACAGCTAAATTATCCAGTAATTCGAAAAGATAACGCTTGATACCATCCCTCTCAGGTATAAAAAGTTTATTGGCTTCAATTAACACCCTATAAGGGACAGAAGGCTTTAAGAAGCCTTCATAGGACTTCGGTTTTTTATCTTCATAGCCCATTTCGGTCATCACTTCTCCATGAAGACTCCAAAACAATTGTTCCATTTCGGGAGACATCTCTTCCTTCCAACTACCGACTTTACCTTTGCGGAAAAATTTTTGAATACGCTCTTTTTGCTTTTTTGGATTAGTAGATTTTCTATTCAAACTATATTTTGGTTGCCCAAATTTTAAATCTTCAAAAGAGGGAAGTTTGTCCCTCTTAGGTTGAGGCAAGTCTATTATACTGCGTAGTTTTTCGACTTCTCCAATGGGATCACTTATCAGGTCTTCAAAATGGATAATAACATCTGCTTTCTCTTTCCATTGTCGCACATTTTCTGACCAACCACCAAAAAAACTGCCTTTGGAAGCGATGACTGCTTCCAACAAATTAATTTGAAAGTCGGAATTGGGTTCCATAATATCCTTGCGGTGATGCGCTAGCGAAACCAAGGAATCCCGTCCATCTCTTACCAAATAAACCGATTTTATAGAATCGCCTATTGACTCGACTTGATGGGGCAATAAATGGGTTTTGACGACCTGATACTGATCATAATCCTCCGCAACAGAATAAGCAGTTTGTTGATGAAATTCACTGGACTCAATACCATATACTTCAAATAATACATTGCGAAAAAAAGTGTTGCCTGAACGGGGGAAAGATGCGAGCCAAATCATACGTTTATAGTTCTTTTTTTGTTGGGTTTATTCGTTTTGATAGTTTATAGAGTAATTCAGTTAAATAGCCTTTGACTTCACCATTACTAAGTATAAATTTTTTTTTATATTCGATTGGTAGTCTATCAAAAAAATATTTTGGAAGCCATCTATAATTTTTTGTTTTTTTTTGTCCATATCCCATTTCACTCATCATCTCGCCATGTAAATCCCAAAAAAACTGCTCCATCATAGGAGTCATGTCTTCTTTCCAACTACCCACTTTTCCTTTACGGAAGAGCTTTTGAGTGAGTACTCGTTGCTTCTTTGTATTCGTAATTTTTTTTCCACTACCATATTTTGGTTGTCCAAATTTTAAATCCTCAAAAGAAGGCAGTTTATCTCTTTGAGGGTAAGGCAAGTCAATAATAGTTCGCAGTTTTTCCACTTCTCTAATTGGATTACTAACTAAATCTTTAAAATGGATAATAATATCGGCCTTTTCTTTCCATTGTCGTATATTTTCTGACCAACCACCAAAAAAACTGCCCTCGGCGGCAATGATTGCTTCCAGTAAATTAGTTTGAAAGTTGGAATTAGGTTCAACAATATCCTTGCGGTGATGCGCTAACGAAACCAATGCGTCACGCCCGTCCCTCACCAAATAGACCGACTTTACAGAATCATTCATTGGCTCGACTTGATTAGGTAATAAATGGGTTTTGACGACTTGATATTGAATATAATCTTTAGTACCAGAATTAACTGTTCCTTGATGAAATACGCTGGACTCAATACCATATACCTCAAATAATACATTGCGAAAAAAAGTATTGCCTGAACGGGGAAAAGATGCGAGCCAAATCATACATAATTTATTATTAACTTTGGTAAAAGTTACCAAAACTCTATTTTTCACAAAAATACTATTTTAACAAATCACTATGGTGATATAGTAGGTTTACTTTCTCCAAAAAATTTCCGAAGATGTTTTAAAAATTTAAAAATCAATGCATTAATAGCATTGTTCTCCATAAAACCCAAAACAACAAATTATTTTCTGTAAACTAAATATTAAATCAAATGTCAATATTGAGGTTTTTCAATCAAAAAAAGTAGGAATTAATGGGAAACAACATACAATTGATTTCCTTGCATATACCCAAAACAGCGGGAACTTCTTTTCGCAATACACTAAAGGATATTTACGGAGAAGAAGCAATAATCCAATTAGATATTCATCATAAAAATAATAACATAAAAATTAATGCCCAACGAGCCGACTCTGTAGAGTTGCGCAAAAAACATTTGGTCGTACATGGACATTTTTCACCTTTATCGTTAAAATCTACACTTACTATTACCCCTGATATACCTTACATTACTTGGTTACGCGATCCTGTAGATAGAGTAATCTCTAACTACTACTACTTGGAAAAACGATTGGAGGAAGAACTAATGGAAGAAGCAAAAGGTCTCAATATCTTGAGTAAAATGCAGCGCACACTCCTCGAATTTGCACACGCAGATAAAAATCGCAATCGAATAAGTAAATTTTTAGAAGGCATGTCTTTAGACCAGTTTTTATTTGTTGGAATAACGGAACATTATAGTGAAGATTTAAAAGATTTATCCGAATTATTGGGATGGAAAAATTTTCAGGAATTTCACCACAATATCACTGGGAATTCTCGTAAGAATGTGAGTCAGGAAGACAGAGAAATTATCAGACAACTCAATTTGAAGGATGAAGAATTGTATGCCAAAGCCTTGTCTATGCGTTTGGATAGAAAAAGCGAAGCGATGTAATGATTTGATTTTGTTGATTTCGAGCCTCATTTTATTTAAATGAATAGCCAAATTCTTCGATATCCTTTTTGTAAAAATCCGCCACCAAATCCATTAGGTCTTTTTCGTAATAGTCAAAATAATTATAGACAGGAATACTTTGATTGTGATGTTTCAGTTTTTCATTTACCCCTATTATTTGGCAAATTTTCTGAAAATCTTCTTCAAGGGTTTCAAATCGGCCAATGAAATCCAAATCCACTTCATTATTTTCATTGATTAGCCAATCTTTTTGAGGTGCAAAATTTGCCTTAGCTCTATCTTCAAAGTTTTGATAGCGATGGTTTATCAACTCAAAGCTCCATTTTCTAAATTCATCATGACTAAATTCAGGAACTTGTATTCCTTGCTCTATCTTTTTTCTTCTCTTAAAGCGATAATAGGAAAATAAACGATCCCACGGATTTCTAACAAAGGAAAATTTAAACGCATTATCCCATTTTTCTGCACCTACTAATTGCTGTACTTCTTTGGAGTGATAATGTTTGCTGTAAGAGCTACCTCTCACTTTATTGAAATCTAATGAATGACGAATACTTGTTCCTGCTGTTTTTGTGATGTGAATGAAAATTACATCTTCCCGATTTTTGAGGTAAAAAGGATATTTTGAATCGTAAAAAAAATCAATAATTTTATTAAACATATATTTAGTGTTTCATCTAAAAGAGTAATTAAATGCTTCAATGTCTTTTTTATAAAAATCAGCCACCAAATCTATCAAATCTTTTTCGTAATAGTCAACATAGTTATACACTGGTAAACTCTGATTTTTATGTTTCAATTTATTATTCACTCCTATGATACCACAAATTTTTTGGTAGTCATCTTCAAGTGCTTCAAAGCGACCAAGAAAATCCAAGTCCAATTCATCGTTTTCATTGGTTAAAAAGTCTTTTTGAGTACCAAAACATAGTTTATTCTTAGGAGGTAACTTCTCATAGTGATGTGTCAATAAATCAAAACTCTATTTCCTAAATTCATCTTGACTAAACCGTTTTACTTCTTTTCCACTCTCAATTGCTTTCCTTCGCTCAAAACGGTAATAAGAAAACAAACGATTCCAAGGGTTTTTTACAAAGGAAAATTTAAAGGCTTTGTTCCATTTTTTTTATCAATGAATTGAATGATGTCTTTGGAGCAATTGTGTTTTAGATAAGAGGTGCCTTTCACTTGATTAAAGGGCAGCGATTGACGAATGCTTGTGCCTCCCGTTTTGGTAACATGGATAAAAATGACATCGGTTCGATTTTTAAGAAAAAAAGGGTATTTTGGAGGGTGAAAAAATTGAGTAAATCGATTAAACATATCTGAAATTTTTATTTTTGACAGTGTATTTAATGTCCAAGTGTACAGTTATTCTTTTATAGGTGGACATAGTTCTCATGAATTAAGTCTATTTTATATCAAAAAAAACAGACTCTGTCTATTTAAAAAAAGATTGGCGAATTTACTTAAAATTTAAAATCCTACCATGAAAATTGCCATCATAGCCGACCCATTAGACAATCAATCAGCAGGTATTCATACCTATGTCAAACAATTCATAAATGCTTTGGTCGAACACGACAAGGAAAACGAATACATTCTAATCAGAGAAAAAAAAGATCCAAGCATCTCCTTTCGACAAATTGCCATTCCGAATATTCGATTGCCAATTGGCTTCGCATCCATGCGTTTATTTTTTATTATACCATTGATTTTGAGTTGGTTGCGTGTGGATGTGGTATTGGAACCTGCACATTTTGGTCCTTTCAATCTACCGAAGCGAATCAAGCGCATTACTGTTATCCATGACCTTACACCACTTCTATTTCCACAATTTCATCGTTTTCACAGTCAGTTACTCCAAAGAATTTTTTTGAAGATAATTTTAAAAAAAACGAATCTCATCCTATCCAACTCTCAACACACTACCCAAGATATTACCCAATTTTTCCCGTTTACAAAATCAAAAATTAGCACCATTTTATTGGGAGGAGACTCTGAATTTCGACCAGTAGCCTCCCGTACATATCTTGACAAAAACGAAGTTTCTCAAACCTATTTTTTATTCACAGGCACCATTGAACCCCGCAAGAATTTAACTTTATTGCTCGAAGCCTACCATCAGTTTCGTAAAAGAATTGAAGAGAGAGTTCTGCTTATTATCACAGGCAAAGAAGGCTGGAAAACGACCGATTTTCACCAAAAACTTGAAAAACATGCCTTTCGCCAAGACATTATACTAACAGGCTTTGTGGAAAAGAAAAGCTTGATAGAACTGTATTCCCATTCGCTCGCACTCATTTATCCTTCACTTTATGAAGGTTTTGGTTTGCCAGTTTTGGAAGCATTGTCTTGCCAAACAAATGTAATATGTTCCAACCGCTCCAGTCTTCCAGAAGTTGGTGGAGATGTCGCCTATTATTTTAATCCAGAAAGCGCAGAAGATTTATTGCAGCAAATGATAGTCGTTTATACCAATCCTCAAGCAAATCAAGATAAGCTACTGGCTCAGGCCGAGAAATTCTCTTGGAAAAAATATGCCAATTCTTTTGTACAAGAACTATCACACTTAGGAAAATAACCTTCAATGAATTACACCAGTAACCCCACTGTCAGTGTAGTCATGGCTACTTACAATCGAGGAGTCATGGTCTGCCAAACAATCAAAAATATTTTGGAGCAGGATTACCGTCCACTCGAACTTATAGTGGTCAATGATGGCTCAAAAGATGATACTCAACACCTTTTGGAAGAACTGCAAAAGGCATATTCTTTTGTATTGGTTCAGAATCATCAAAACTTGGGGCTACAAAAATCACTGAACAAAGGGCTGCAACAAGCAACAGGAAAATACATCGCCCGAATAGACGACCACGATACATGGCTCACCAAAGACAAACTCACCAAACAAGTAGCATTCTTGGAAATCCATCCCGAAGTCGGTATAGTTGGAACGGGCTATCAAATAGGCGAAAAAACCATGCTGAACCCACTCACCGACACGGCTATTCGACAGCAAATGTTGTTTCGTTGTCCATTTTGTCATGTTACGATGGTGATGCGATCAGACATTGTGAAGAAACTTGGAGGATATAATGAGAATTTGCCCTACTCCGAAGATTGGGAATTGTGGCTGAGGATTGGTCAGCAGACTCAATTGGCAAATCTTTCGGACATCACCGTAGCTGTCACTGAAGAAGAAGCCTCGTTGTCCAGCGATTTTTTCTTGAAACAACTTCCACTCAATAGCCGCATCGTCCAAAAGCATCTGAAAAACTATCCCAATGGCTTCAAAGCCCGTATTTACCATTCTTTCCTTCAATCCTTTTTTACCTTGTTTCCTCTCAATGGCAGGGTTCACCGAGGGATGCAGAGAGTTTTTAGCCTGTTGTTTTTAAGAGGATAATCAATCGTCAATCTTCATCAAATCAATGCCTACCTTATTTAAAAACCGTCCTAGTGATTTAATTATTTTGGGAATAAAATAGAATTTAGAATCAATACTTAGGTTGTACAACCACTTCAATACGAAACCTATAACACCTCCAAGTCCTCTTTCGGGGTAAAAAGTAGCGTCTGCTTTTTTGTAAGA